>JAITER010000073.1 GCA_031281945.1 Spirochaetaceae bacterium
ACGGTTACAATCACTTCGCGATAAAATCACAGATTTACATGGCGTCATTGAGGAGGGCGATGGAATTGCTGGCCGCTTTTAACATGGGGGATAATGGCGTTCTTGCGTAACATGAGTTAAGTAATTCAAAGTAGTTGTTTAAATAAGATTGCGAATAAAAAGAAAAAATGCCAGTGGACGATACTAGATTTGAACTAGTGACTTCTACCGTGTGAAGGTAGCACTCTCCCACTGAGTTAATCGTCCATCAGCAATTTTTCTTAAAATAAAATGAATGTCAAATAAATACAATAAGTATGTATACATTTAACCGTGTATGTTTACTCCTTGTCAAGGAAGCCGTCTTATAGTTTTGTTTGGTGATTTATAGTATTGATTTTTAGTATAAAATATACGGCCCCTATTAACTCAAAAAGTGCAACGCTGTTATACTTCAGACTATGAAAACACTTGGTATTAACATCGGTTCAACAAGCCTTAAAATGATTCTTCTTGACAACAATAGTGTTATTTGGCGTTGTAGTTTACCGCATGAAGGTGATTTTGCCTCTGTTGTAAACAAACTATTAAGGGATGGTGAAATTCCCACCGGAATTCCGTCTTTGGTTACGGGCAATGAAGGGCGGTTTATGTTCAGCATAGCCGGCACTTTAGAGCCGTTATGCGTGGAAGCCGCGCTTAAAATGCTAAACTTGCAGGCTGATGCGGTAGTTAGCATGGGCGGTGAAGATCTTATAGTTTATTCGCTAGATAAAACCGGAAAAATTATAAACAATTTTTCCGGCAATAAATGCGCTTCTGGAACAGGTGAATTTCTTAAACAGCAACTCGCCCGAATGGACATGACGCTTGCTGATATAAACAATGTTCCAGATACGGCGCATATTTATCCGCTTTCAACGCGGTGTTCCGTTTTTATGAAAAGCGATTGCACCCACCGGCTTAACAAACGCGAGGCGACAAAAGACGATATTGTTTTGTCGCTTTCTGACGTTATGGCGGTAAAAGTGATAGATTTTTTGAAACGGGCCAAAGTAACTTCCGGGCGTGTTGTCTTAACCGGCGGCATTACGCTTAACCGGCATATATTGCGGTTTATAAAGCAAAAAGCCCCGCAAATTGAATTTGTTGTTCCCGAAACGGCTCCTATATTCGAAGCGTTTGGCGCTGCTGTTTTAGCTTCAGATGTTGGCAGTCCTTTGCCTGGTTATGACAAAGTTCTGCGGACGAATGAGGTTCTTTTTGGTACGCTTCCCGCTTTGCGGGATTGGCGGGACAAAGTCCGGTTTTTTGAGCAACCTGAAGGCAAGGTTGACGCTTCCAGAACCTATATACTTGGCGTGGACGGCGGTTCCACAACCACAAAAGCTTGTCTTGTCGACGCGGAAACAAACGTTGTTGCGGCGAGTCATTATGGACGCACCCACGGCGACCCGGTTAAAGCCCTAAAAGAGTGTTTGCGTGTTATTCAGGGTAAGATAGTCGCAGACACGGGAAGTAATGAAGTTAACATAAACCTTGTGGCGACCACAGGTTCTTCTCGTGAAATTCTGGGCGTTTTTCTTGAAACGCCAGGGGTTTACAACGAAATAATAGCTCATTCGGTTGGCACTACTTTTTTTGACCCTGAAGTAGAAACTATTTTTGAAATTGGCGGCCAGGATGCAAAGTATGTTTTGCTGAAAAACGGCGTCCCTATTGATTACGCGATGAATGAAGCCTGTTCCGCCGGAACGGGTTCTTTTTTGGAAGAAAGCGCTTCCGGCGATCTTTCTATACATAGCGCGAAAGATATTGGCCCCATGGCTTTAAAAGCTAACGCCCCGCTTAAATTTGGCGAGCATTGTTCGGCTTTTATAAATTCGGATATTCGCAAGGCTGTTCAGCAAGGGGCGAGTAAAGAAAATATTACCGCAGGCATAATAGGCTCAATAGTAGCCAATTATCTTAACCGTGTAGTCGGCAATCGTACTATCGGCGGTAAAATATTTTTACAGGGCGGCGTTGCTAAAAATCCGGGCGTGCCTTTAGCTTTTGCCATGATGCTGAATAAAGAGATATTGGTTCCGCCTTCGCCGGAATTAATGGGTTGCTTTGGCGTAGCTATTTTGGCTAAACGCAAAAATGAAAGCGGGCTTTTGGCGGAAAAATCCGTTGTTATTGACGATTTAATTAAACGGGAAATTTTATACGAAAGTGTTTTTACTTGTAAGGCGTGTGAAAACCGTTGTCCAATTCAAGTTTTGAACGTTGGCGGAAGCAAATATATGTTTGGCGGGCGGTGTAATAAATACACAAATATGCGTAAATCCATTAAAGACGCACCGGTTTTTGACTACGTTGAACGCCGCCAAAAAATGCTGTTTGAAGAATATTCGGCTCCTGTGGAGGCTGTGGCGGAGAACGCAAATAATTTTGACGGCGCTAAAAAGACGCCTGTTAGTATAAGCACCCCGCCTTCAAAGGGAAGAAATTATATCGTTGGGATACCGAGAGCTTTTAGCGTTCATACGCTTTATCCGCTTTATAGCTGGTTCTTTTACGAGTTGGGTATAAAAACCTTTTTGTCTGTGGATGTGGCTCATGGGGGTGTTGCGCGCACCGAATCAACTTATTGTTTCCCCGCGGAAATTGCGCATGGAGCTGTTCAAGACTGTCTTGACAAAGGCGCGGATTACGTTTTGTTGCCGCATTTCCGCGATATGCCGAGTTACGAAGAAAATGTTCACGCAAACTTTTGTCCGATCACCCAGGCGTTTCCCTATTACATAGATAAAGCTTTTCCAGAAATTGATAAAAAGCGCTTTCTTCCTTTGGTTGTTAGTTTTAAGTTTGGCGACGAAAAAGCGTTTGAATTGTTTGCTGTAATGGCGGAAAGATTGGGTGTTAGTGAAGATGAAGCCCGCAAGGCTTTTTTTAAGGCGTTGGGCCGGCAAAAAGACTATTTAGAAGCCTGTAAAAAAATGGGGCTTGAAGCTCTTGAAGATGCCCGCAAGGCGAACAGGCCTGTAATAGCGATACTTGGCCGGCCATATAATGCTTTTACTCCGGAAGCTAACATGGGAATACCCCGCAAATTTACTACTCGCGGGTACTCTATAGTGCCGTTTGACATTCTGCCGTTTGAGGAAAGTAAAATATTTCCAAATATGTATTGGTATTACGGTCAGCAGGATGTAAAATCGGCTAATTTTATAAAAAATGAAGATAATATATACGTTACTTATATAACTAATTTTTCTTGCGCTCCAGATTCTTTTATACTGCATTATATTAAATGGGCTATGGGCCAAAAACCGTTCCTTGTGTTGGAATTGGATTCCCACTCAGCAGATGCTGGTGTGGATACGAGGGTGGAGGCGTTTTTAGACATAATAGACGGATATAGATATAAAAAACTGGAAATTGAAGCGGAACGTTACACTAACGGTTTGCGTTTTGAGCAATCTACGCTTACGGTTCATAACGATAAAACTGGCGAAGTTATGCAGATACGGGGAAATAAGCGTATAAAAATTTTGCTTTCCAATATGGGCGCAATTTCCACAGAACTAATAGGCGCCGCGCTACGGAGTCTTAACATTAACGCGGAAGCGTTGCCTGTAGCTACAATAAAAACGGTTCAAATTGCGCGGGCTCACGCTTCCGGCAAAGAATGTGTGCCAAGTCATTTAGTGTTGGGCGGCGCTCTTCAGTATTTTGAGAGCTCCGCATACCGTAAAGATGAAATATATATGTTGTTTGTTCCCATTACGACCGGCCCGTGCCGCACCGGGCAATATTTTGTTTATTATGAAAATTTGTTCCGTGATTTGCGTATGGAAAATGTGCTTGTTTTTACGCTTTCCGCAGATAATTCTTATACAGAGCTAGATGCGAATTTTTCCAAAGAAATGTGGAAAAATATGGTTTACGCAGATTATCTTAAAGATATTCAAACCGCCCTTAAAGCGTGCGCCGCCGATCCGGTTTCCGCTATAAAAACTTATGACGCAAGCTGGAGAAAAATGATACCGGCTCTTGAAAAAGATCCAGGCTCGGGGTTAAAAGAACTTAAACGTATTGCGGAAGAAGTGCGTAAAATACCGCTTAAACGCAAGCTTTCGGATATTCCGCGAGTTTTAATTGTTGGGGAAATTTACGTGCGCCGTGATGATTTTGCAGTAGGAGAACTCATAAACCTTATGGGTGAACGCGGCATTATGGCGAAAGTTGCCGGCATTGCGGAGTGGATACATTATTTGGATTTTGTTCGCGAGTATTCTCTAAAAAAATTAATAAAACTTAAAAAGAAAGGCGCTTACTGGGATTTGCAAAAATTAAAGATTGAAATGTGGTGGAAACATAGCATAGAAAAGAAAACTTTAGCGATTCTAAAATCCACAGAGCTGATTCCAGAAACTCCACATGATATGCACAAAATTATGGAGTATACACAAAAACATTTTGTAAATTTAGAGTTGAATTCGGAAATAGCGGTTTCTTCCGGTTCGGCTGCGGCGGCTATGGATCATGGTTATTCTGGTATAGTAAATATATCGCCATTCGCCTGTTTGATAGGCCGGGTTATAGAAGGTTTATTTAGCCCATGGGCTAGAGAACGCAACTATCCCGTTCTTTCGGTGGAAATTGACGGGAATTTACTCCCCCCAAATATTATAAATAAATTAAATATATTTATGGTAAACGTTTTGAGGTTTAGGGGGGGGGGTGATATGTCCAGTTTAATTGACCATAACGAATCTGATCGCATTGAAGCTGTTAGAGAGAAAGAAATCTCTTAAAAAGAGATGTAATACTAATTAGAATTTAATTGTGGTTTTATTTATATTTTGATTAGAGACTCGATGCACTCTTAAATTAAACATATTTTACGATTTAATGGTGCATTAATTTGGTTTCTTTCAAAACAATAGATTTGTAATGAGAGCGTTAAAAATAAGCATGAAGCAATATGCAGGTTTTCTAGTTTGGCTGTTTTGCTTTTATAAAAGGAGACTGTATTGAAGGTTGATACAAGAGAGTATGGTCTTAAAGAAGTTGATGAGTGTCAAAAAATTATATTTCCAAGCGGGTTGTTCGGCTACGAAAAGTTAAAAGATTATGTTTTGCTTGACGCCGAAAGACAGCCTTTTTACTATTTGCAAAGCATGGATATGGCGGGGCTTTGCTTTATTCTGATTAGCCCGTTTATTTTTAGGCCTGATTATGAGCTTAATATAAGCGATGAAGAACTGTCTGAAATAGGCATTACAGATGAAAAAAAAGCGCTTATCTTTTCTATTGTAACAATTCCTCCAGAAGGACCCATGACAGCTAATCTTCAAGGGCCGTTGGTGATTAACAGTGAAACACGCTACGGTAAACAGCTAATTTTAAGTGATCCGCAATGGAAAACAAAACATGATATTATGCAGGAACTTGCCGCAAATTCCTTAAAGGATGGCGAATAATGCTTATATTGACAAGAAAACCTGATGAAAAAATAATTATTGGTGAAGATATTGTTGTTTCTATAATTGAAATACGTGGTGATCAAGTGCGTCTTGGAGTGGACGCTCCAAAAACAATAAAAATTTACAGACAAGAAATATTTGACGCCATACGCGCGGAAAACAAGGCCGCCGCCGAATCAAAAACAAAACTCCCTATATTAAAAATTAAAAAATCAGAAAAAGCTATCAGTTTATAAGTTTGTGTTTTTGATGCAAGATAATTTTAGCGTCGCTGATACTGAAAACTAACATATAAAAATCTTGCTATTCAGTAAAAACATGGTATAATTAAACAGTGGATAAATCAGAATTTATACATATTAGTTGTAAGGATTGTATTTCCGCAACTTGTAAAATTCAATGTAAAGAAAACGCTTTGTTGTTTGTTGCGGGAAATTTAATCTTGACGACAAATAAATGCGCTTCTTGCGCTCAATATGAAGACCGTAAAATTCCAGCCTGTATATATAACTGTCCAAAATCCGAAACAAAAACTATTGTAACAGGAAAATCCAATGATATTAAAAGACAAGAAATAGTAGAGGTATATCCATCATTTAGGTTGTAAAGATGAATTTTCGTCTTAACGCATTAAAATATGAGGTGAAAAATGACAAATGAACAATCTTTATTTGTGCAGGCGGATTCCGAAAAGTGTAGCGGATGTCGAGCTTGCGAGCTTGCGTGTTTTGCTCAACACGCTTATGCCGGAGCGAAATCAAATAAAGCTAAAACTGTAGGGATGACTACTGCTCCTGTATTGCCAAATCTTTTTGTTATTAAAACGAAAGATGTGTCTATGCCAGTACAGTGTCATCATTGTGAGGATGCTCCTTGCCTTAAAGCCTGTTTACCAGGCGCTATTAGGCGGGTAAACAACGTTGTTTGTGTGGACGCAAGGCGCTGTATAGGCTGCCGCAACTGCGCTTTAGCCTGTCCTTTTGGGGCCATTGAGGTGATTAGCGCTTCTTTAGTAGAAACCATTACAGCGGAATTTGGTAAAGAAACGCTTCAGACAAGCGACGGCGCGGTAAAATTTGTACATAAATGTGATTTATGTTTGGAAAGTTCTAGCGGCCCTGCTTGCGTTAATGTCTGTCCAAACAAAGCTTTGCGTATTGTAAATACCGCGGTTGAAATTGCGCAAAAGCGTATCAACGCATTGGAAGCCGCTCCCCAAAACGAAAATTTTAAAGAATGTTTGAAAGGAGGCAGTTTATGACAGTAGTAGCCATAGATAAAGACATTTGCACCGGCTGTCAAGAGTGTGTTAAAGTGTGTCCTGCTTATGCGATAGAAGGAAACATACATGAACCGCAAACTATTGTGGAGAACCGTTGCGTTATGTGCGGGCAATGCGTACAAAAGTGTAAGTCTTACCTTTCTCCCATTGATCATGACTTTGCTTTATATAAAAAAAAGAGAGAGGAACGCGGTTTACCGGAAACAGTAACAGAACCGCTTTTCGCGGCTTACAACGTAAGTCATATAAACGAAGTTATATCCGCATTAAGCGATAATTCACGTTTTACAATGGTGCAAGCGGCTCCTGCGGTGCGAGTTGCTTTAGCGGAAGATTTTGGTATGCCGTTTGGCAGTTTAACGCCAGGGAAAATGGCGGCGGCTTTTAGACAACTTGGATTTAATAGGGTGTATGACACCAATTTTTCCGCTGATCTTACAATAATGGAAGAAGCTACGGAACTGGTTTCTAGAGTTACCGGAGGCGGGGCGTTGCCGATGTTTACTTCTTGCTGTCCAGCATGGGTTCGTTATTTAGAAAATAATTATCCAGAATTAACAAAATATCTTTCATCGTGTAAAAGCCCCCAACAAATGGCTGGAGCTGTATTTAAAACATACGGAGCTAAAATAAATAAAATAGACTCCAAAAAAATTTATGTTGTTTCAGTTATGCCTTGTACTTGCAAAGAATTTGAGTGTTCTCGTCCGGAAATGGAAGCTTCTGGAAGCCGTGATGTGGATGTTGTTATTACTTCGCGGGAATTGGCTTATCTTATTAAGAATGCGGGTATAGATTTTAATACTTTAAAGGATGAAGCGTTTGACGCGCCTTTAGGTGAATATACCGGCGCCGGAACTATTTTTGGCGTTACAGGCGGCGTTATGGAAGCGGCGATTCGCACCGGATACAATTTGATTACCGGAAAAGAAATAGAAGACGTTAATATTACTACTTTACGAGGAACAGAAGGCTGGCGAACTGCCTTTGTAAAGGCTGGCGAGGTTGAATTAAAAGTTGGCGTTATTACTAATCTTAAAAATATAGAACCGGTTTTAGAAAAATTGCGTTGCGGCGAGCTTGCCGATTATCATTTTATTGAAGTTATGACCTGTCCTGAAGGTTGCGTGTCAGGCGGCGGCCAACCAAAACTTTTGCTGGATTCCGATATTGCGGAAGCTTACGGTAATCGCAGGAAAGCTAGCTTTGACCATGATAGCGCCTTGCCTAAACGGAAATCTCATGAAAATGAAGCCATAAAAAAAATGTACTCTGTTTTTTTTGAAAAACCCAACAGTGAAAAAGCGCATCATTTATTGCATACATCGTATAAAGGCAACGTAAGCGCACATTAAATAAAAAGAACGCCGGATCTTTTTCGGCGTTCTTTTTTATAGTTCCGCATTCAAATATTCTTGCGGGGTTTCGAATGTTAGGTTTTGAAACCTTATGCGAGTTTCCAGTTTTCCATCTAAGTCCATATCTATTCTACGTTCATAAAGCCGCCCGTTGGTAAAAAAATCTTCACTGACCAGTGTATTGTCTATATATTCACGGGCGGAAAGAAGAATCTCATTTTTTAGTTGCAGAATGAGTTTACTGTTTTTAAAGTTTTTTCCAGCGGTTTCCACCTCGTAACTATGAGCCCACAACATTTTGACGCCTGTGTAAAAAGATTCTTTATTTATAAGTGTTGGAAATGGCAACCCGAAAGGCCCGGCCAATTGTTCAAAATCGATGGGTTTGTGGAAAAAGTTGTTTGGACTAAAATAAAAAGTTAAAAGTACTTTATCTTTATTGTTTTCTGTATCACAAGTTTTAAGAACGGCTTTTGTTACTATTGGATAATTTGTGTATGTAATTTGCAACTGTTGAACGGTGTTTTCTTGAAAAACCGGACTTATTAAATTGACGCCTTCGGTTGGGTCGCCAGCCGGGACATTGTTTGCGAGTGTTGAATGGGTTACTTGAACAGGAGTTCCCGCCGAAATGATGATTTCCGTGTTAGTAATTCCATTTTGAGACGAATCAAGTGTAAATGACGTCATAAAGCCGTTTTGGTACGTCGTACGCGCTTCTATGTAGCCGTCGGCGTCATAGTCTTCGGTTATTACGCCTGTGTAGCCGCTTATTTCTTTGCGAAAATTTTCGCGTTCCAAATCCGTCCGCAAATGTTTATAGACCTCTTTAATAACGCCGGCGTCTATTGTTTCGTTTTCAAAAAGTTTGCTTATAACTATACCTTCATCCACTATGCCGTAGTTTAACAAAACCGGTAAAGCGTAATTTGGTACAACGCCATTTGATGCGGAATACCAAACAAGAAGCTGTTTTTGCGTCTCTTCTTCGTTATAAAAAAACGGCGCGGCCATGTATAACACATCATCGTTTACGTTTCTTATAAGATTGAGTTTTTCTAAAAAGGTTTGAACAAACAAACTGTTTTTTTGAGAAGCTTTTTGTTCCGCCGCCCAAGTAAAAGCGATTTTTGTAAATTCTTTATTATTTGGATAGCGTTGCAAGGCGTTTTCTAATTCTTTTGTAAAAGATTCAAAAATAGAATCATTGTTTTTTAATGCGCCTTTTAAAGCCAAAATGCGTAAAAGAGCCGATTCCTCGCTTTCGTTGCAATCTTTAAGAAGACGAAGCGCGTCGTTGTAACGTCTTAGACGTATTTGTATTTGCGCCGATAACAACAGCGCGTCTGTTTTTGTGTATAAGTTCCATCGTTCCGTTTTTATTGATAAAAGCGCGGGCGTAAGCGCTGAAAGAGCGTTTTTATTTAATTTATTGCGCGTAAAAGCCAGCATATAAGAGATGTCGGAAGAGACGTCCGCATAATCTTTGGAACGTTCCAGAAATTTTAGAGTTTTTTCAAATTCATTTTGTTTAAGCATATCATAAGCCCACGCCGCGTATTTTTCCGCTACGGCTTCCTGTAAACTTACAGTTAAAGAAACTGCGTTAATATTTAAGCTCGCCAGGAAAAAAACGCACATAAAAAAACGTAGTAAGTAAAACATATTTATTTATCGGCGAAAAAACGATGAGCAGAGTAAGCAAGTATTCAAAGTGAGACGCAAAGAATTAATTGTTAGTAGCGTGGTATAGATTTGGGCCTGGAATGAATGAGCGTTTAGGATATGACGGCCTACTTGTCGCCTGTTCTAAAGGTCTTAAAATAAGGCTTTGGCGTTGAGTGTAGAAGCTTTCAGTTTTAGTTGTTGCCGTTAACAAGTAGTTTGCCAAAGATGCGCGGGATATACGCCTTTTTGTGTGAGCTCCGTAATCTTTTTTAGGACTTCGTTGCGGTCTTCTTTGTATGTTACGCCGAACCAAACGGAATCGACATCCAGGGCTCGTATTTTTATAATTCCAGCTTGAATAAAATAATCAACCGCAAGCGGTAGATAACATTCTGATTTGGGTTCCATGCCTTGAATTTTTAGAAAATTTTCGAAATAAGATTTGAAATGCGGCAAAATGAAATGCGGGAAGCCCCAAAAATTCATAGAGGCTAAATCATTTTCTGAAAGACATTGAATTTTTCCCGTTTCATCCTTGTTTACAATGACGCCTTGCTGGTTGCGATGTATGCTTGTTAATTCTTTTACGGCTGTTAAATAGCCGTCTTGTATTTTGCATAATCCACGAGCTACTGTTCCCAGCGGGGAAAGTGTTTGTGAAAGTTTGTACGGCGCTATAGCTCCGTTTTTAGAACCTTCTTTAGAAAGATAGGCGGCCATTTTTGCAAATGCTTCTTGGCCGTAAAAATCATCCGCGTTTATTACGCAAAAAGGCGCGTCTATTTTATCCGTTGCGCATATAAGCGCATGGGCTGTGCCCCAAGGCTTTGTGCGGTTAATTTTTTTTGCGTTTTCCGCAATGTCTGGCGGAATAAAAGTGTCTATTTCTTGAAAAGAAATTTCGCAGTGTGCATTTTTGCTTATCCGCGTCAAAACCAGATTGTTAAAGTCGTTTTCTATATCGCGTCTGATAATAAAAATTATTTTTTTGAAACCGCCTCTTAGCGCATCGAATACTGAATAATCTAACAGAGTTTCGCCGTTTTCCCCCAATTTATCCATTTGCTTAAGACCGCCGTACCTGCTTCCCATGCCGGCGGCTAAAATAACAAGAATAGGGCCTTTTTCGTTCATAATGGTTGAATCTCCTGTTAGATTTTTGTGTAAATCCTAACCATCAGCAATTTAACGGTTAGGATTTATTATAAAATCATATCTGAAAGGAGCTTTATAAATCAATGAATGCGGGGCGGCGTTAATTTGACATATATGTATATGGGAAACGAAGTATAACAACACCTTGCCTACCGCTTCCGCCGGCGTGCCCAAAATTGTCATCGTTTAACCTCCCTCCGCCGCCCTGTCCGCCTTCACCATAATACGTTTTTGCGTCAGCTCCGTATACATCGGAACTACCCCCTGCGCCTCCCGGCGCATAAGTAACATTTGCGCCGGTAATGTTGCTTGTATAACCGCTTCCGCCCGCTCCAGAAGTATCTGATACTGCCGAAATTCCCGCACCGCCCGCGCCGCCTCCGCCGCCCGCGCCAACCCCAGAGCTTGAACCGCCTCCTTGGGCTACGTTGGAGCTGTTTATGTTTGTATAATTTGTATGGGTGGTTGTGTCATAGTTGGCAAAAGCCGATTGGTGTGTTGAACCATTGCCCGCGCCTGCTCCGCCGCCGGAGCCGCCTGTGTTACCGGCAATAATGCTGTTTTCAGTGCCTGCTCCGCCGCCTCCGCCGCCGATTGCGATTATACCGCCAATTGCGGAATTACCGCCGTTTCCGCCCAGGCCTCTAGCCGCTCCTTTGTTGCCGCCGGCGCCTACGATAATTGTCAAAGAACCGCTTATAGTTACGCTACTTGCATATTGGACGCCACCTCCTCCGCCCCCACCGCCTTTGTCCATGTATCCTCCTCCGCCTCCACCACCACCGCCTGCGACTATAAGCGCTTGGCCTGTTTTGGAAAGTCCGTAATCCATGGTAAAGGCGCCGCTTTCCCTGAAAATATGGACTTCATCAAAGCCTGAGCTTGTGCTGACGTATTTAACCTCGCCGCCTGAAGCGTTTGGCGGTATTCCAGATGCATTGTAAGCGAGCCACTGGACGTAGAAGTTTGTATCCGCGGTGATGGCGGGCGTACTTCCGCTGAGTTTTTGGCCGCCCGATAAAGCCGTGTACCAGCCTTTGGCTACGGCGCCCTCTTTTTTTGGCAATGCGGGAAGCGTTGTTGTCGCGTCGTAGTTTACGTTGGCGGAGCTTACCGGGGTTTCACCGTTCATGAAGTTTACGGTGTAGGTTGCTCCCGTCCAAATTACGGAAATTCTGTAGTCCAGGTAAGAGCCGTTTTGCGCGGTTACGCGGATAACCGCCATTTTTTGCCCGCCCGGAGCAAGGGTGAACTGGTAGCCTGTTTCGCCAACGAATTCCACGCTCGCGGCGGAAGACGCCGCAGTTGACGTTATCGTTATAGTTTGGGACGAAATGGATGCGGCTACAGGGAAAGCGACCGTGTAGTTGAGGGTGGAAGCGTCGTTTGGCGAGAAAGCCGGCGTCCAGACCGGCGTTCCGTCCCCCGTCCCGCTCACCGTCAGCGCGGAAAGCGCAGCCGAATTGTCCGCGACCCTGTTTACGGGTATGTAGTAGACGCCGGTTTTGCCGTCGAAAGTCAGAACCTTGATTAAGACCACCGCCGACTCGCCCGGCGAGAGGGAGAGTTCGCCGTCAAAGCCGTCCTTGTCCGCGTCTTCAATCCAGGAGGAGCCTTTGTTAAAGGAGTAGAAGACGCTTTTAACCTGGCTTCCGTCGACCGACCAGGCGAACGGGACGTCCGGCGCGGCGGCGTATGAGTAGGGCGCGGTTAAGTAGTAGATCAGCTTGTCGTCGT
>JAITER010000093.1 GCA_031281945.1 Spirochaetaceae bacterium
ACGGCTTTTCGGCCCGTTTCAGCCCCTCCTCCGTGGTTCCGGCCCAAAACGGGCTGGAGGTCTCCGTCCACGTGTCGGGCGGGCCCGATTACGAGGATTCCGTTTACCTGATAAAGCTAGAGACGGTCGACCCGCAACACCCGCGCCTTTCCTCCCTTTTCGCCGGCGGCGTCGAGGCCGAGCTTTCAGCCGACAAGCTGGTCTACCCGTTAACCGCCCCTTATGAAGACGGCGGCGAGGCGGACGTCCCATTCGTCTGGTCGGTCGACGGGAGCCAGGTTAAAAGCGTCTTCTACTCCTTTAACAAAGGCTCCTCCTGGATTGAAGACACGGACAAGGACGGCTTTAGCGGCGAACTCTCCCTCTCGCCGGGCGAGTCGGCGGTGGTCTTAATCAAAGCGCTGACTTTCGACGGCAAAACCGGCGTCTACTACATACCCGTAAACAGGGCCCCGGACAATTCGGCTGCGCTTTCCGCGCTGACGGCGGCAAGCGAATCGGGCGGGACGCCGGCATGGTCGCCGGCTTTCTCGCCAAACGACGCTTCCGCCCTCAATTACACGGTCGCTTTCCCGAAGGACGCCTCCATTTCCACCCAAAACATAACGCTAACGGCGACAGCGGCGTCTCCCGCCGCGAAGGTGGAATTCGTAGGCGAAACAGGCTCCCAGTTCACCCTTGCTCCGGGCGGGCAAAAAACGGCGGTTATCCGCGTAACGGCCCAAAACGGCTCTTGCCTGGACTACATAATTTCCGTCAAATGGACGGAAACGACCTACACCGCGACTTTCGAGGGAACCGGCGGCTACCCCGCCAGCCAAACGGCGTCCGTAACCTACCCCGCCTCCGTAGCCGAACCGGTTCCGCCGCAAAAAGCCGGCTATACTTTCTCCGGCTGGTACACCACCGAAACTTCAGGCGGCTCCAAAATAACATTCCCATACCAGTTAACTTCAGCCAAGACGTTCTACGCCCGCTGGACGGTAAACTCATACACCGTAAAATTCATGGTCGATGGAAACTCAAAATACACTTACACCGTGAACTACAACGGAACCCAAACGCTTCCCGCATTGCCAACAAAAACAGGCTCCGTCGCCAAAGGCTGGTACACGGCTTCATCGGGCGGCCAAAAACTCACCGGAACCGCCACGCCCGCCATCACCGCGAATACGGATTTCTACGTCCAGTGGCTCGCTTACACAGACGCCGTGCCGCCAAACGCCTCAGGCGGCGAAATTAAATACGTCAGCACAAACCCAGGCTTTGATGAAGTCCATATTTTCACCGACACATCACTTTCAGGTTCTCAATTTAAAATAAGCAGAGGCGGCGCCCGGGCGGTAAAAGCTTTAATTGTAGCTGGAGGAGGAGGCGGCGGCGGAGCCAACGAAACCGATTATGGCGGCGGGGGCGGAGCCGGAGGGCTTATAGAATATGGAGTAACTGCTGCAAGTGAAACTCCATACGTTATTAAAGTAGGCGCTGGCGGCCCTGGTGGAATCGGAAAAAAAACAGATGCGGACTGGGGCGCTGCAAACGGCGGCGATTCTTCCGCTTTCGGGCAAACAGCTACAGGCGGCGGCAGAGGCGGCGCTGGCGGCTGGGATGCGAATGGGTCAAGAGGAGACGCCGGAGGAAGCGGAGGCGGCGGTGGAGGAGCAATCGAAACCGCGCAAGGCAATTCCGGATCTGGAACATCCGGGCAAGGCAATAACGGCGGCAAGGGTGGAACTGGAAGCGCCGGCGGCGGCGGCGGCGGCAAAAACGGCAAGGGTTCTAATGGAGGAAGCAACGGCTCCAGCGTACCTGGCGGCTCTGGCGCAACGCTAAATTATACAGGAAGTAATGAAGTGTACGCGCAAGGCGGAAATGGCGGCGGTAGTAATTCCGTTTCCCGTTCAGGGTACGGTACGGGAGGGAAAGGCGGAGGGACGCAAAGCGATTGGACTTCTGGAGAAAATGGCGTACAAGGCGTTGTAATTATAAAATTTCCGTATGTTTACACTGAAAATTAACGCCGTCCGTTCAACCTAAAAATCTATTTCGCTTAAATAGACCGCAACTAAAACACGCTCCCATCTTAATTTAGTTGCGGCCATCCCTTCTTATGTTTATATTTTGACCCTGGATTGAGCGGCTTAAAGTAATTTTTGCCAATTTTTTGTTGCCGCGATTGCGTCTAAATTCACATTTTTCTAAGATACAACGCCATTTTAAGGAAACAGACAAGGGAGACGCTACGGGAATTACGCCGGTATAAAGGCATAAAAACACTGGAAGCGCGGGCGCCATAAGGAGTCGCCTGGGCGCGAATCAAAGTGATTTACGAATAAAAACTTTTGGATGCTCGGATATTGCGTGAGCGCAGCAATTTTACTTTTAGCCGCCTCTGGCACAAGTGATAACAAATAGCAGGAAATCGTCCCGGCTTTGGAACTCAAACGCCCAGAAGAAAGTACGCAAAGCATTACAGAATTCCGCCATCCTCCCGAAGTACGAACGCGCTTTCTGCAAGTTTTCATCACAATAGTATCATCAACCCGTGAACCATAAACGTCAAAAGATTCAAAATACAACACATCTCGCAGACATGGTTCTCGCCGCGTCCGAAATTGTGTTACAGGCGCGTCCGCAATGCTTAAGGACATTGTTATTCTCATTCTCTATCTTCCATTGGGCGCGAGCGTAGCTTACCAGCAGCCTGGCATTCTCTTTGGTTGCTGGTTTGTCCGTTACCCAGTTGTTTTTGTAAACAATTTTCCCCTTCTCCCGGTTATACATCTCAAAAGAGAGGTAATTTACCAAGAGGTTTTCCCCTTCAGCCCGGTTTTCAATGCCGTTTATCCACCGGCGCCAGTGTTCAAGACGGATCTTCCCGTTCCATTCGGCGCTAACAAGCGCTTCCACCTCGCCCCACTGTTAAACCGCAATGATAATGTCCTCATGAAAGCGCAATAGAAATGACCTGTTTGGTAGAATAGCGGCAGGAGGCGGAGACGGCCGGGAGACTACCAATGGGACAAGTCGAGGAGCTTTTCAAAAACGCCTTCGCGCATCGTACCGGCGTGGGCTTTAAGCCTTTCCTCTATACGAGCCAGGTTGTTAGCGCAGGCGCAAATTATATTTTTGTCGCCAATGGCAAGGTAGTTTACCCTGGCGCGACGGATTTTCCGGTTCTTATTAGCATATTTAAGGATTTGAACGGGAAGGCGCATGTTAAAGACGTAAAACCGCTTGGCCGCGCCGGGGCTTTGGCAAGTTACAACGCTTTCCTCTCTGTATCGGAAGACGATGAGGCCATACTTAAACAGGCTGCGAAACACCTTGTTGGCGCCAGTTTCAAAGTAAACTATGTTTCCACCCAGCTCGTCGGCTCTGGTTTAAATTACCGTTTCGTTGGTACGCAGACCATTATGAACAAAGATGTGACGAAGATCCCTGTATTTGTTACGGTTTACGTCCCGTTCTCCGGAAAACCATACATTACGGGTGTGCAAAAGGTGTATGATTTAGTATAAGGATTATGCCTTTATTTAAAGCGGGCGTGTTTCGTCCGCTTTTTTTTACCTGACAGTTCTATAGGCGTGTTGCCAGCCGTTGGTTTTTTGTTAAGCGCTGTAGTTCCAGCGCTTCCTTTGGCGGGAGCTTTCGGGATAATGTCGCTTACCACCCCGACAAGATACCGGTTGTCATCTTTTACAGATATCATAAGTTGCACCGGTATAAGCGGGAGTATTCCTCCATTGTCGTAGGTTCCGCTTGACAGCGCTCCTTGTGAATATCCCCTAATCCTCCAATTTTCGGCTTCGAACACCCGCTCATCGAACCATGGTCGTGATATATACGCCACAAAACCGTTAAACGACACTTCCCGCTTAGTCGAAGATCCTATTTCAACATAATCGGCGCCTGAATTTGGCGGCCCCACCATGAAAGATACCGCCGTCCCCTGGCCTTTATACAAATCATACGGGGTTGTATCTACTAGAAAGAATTTCTCGGAGCCAGGCGCGATAGCCGCGAAATTGTCCACTTCAGTCTTTTTGATGGCGCTGTTCACGATGAACACGGCGTCCCCCGTAGCCTCTATCTCATGTAGCAGTGTTTTATATGATTTAGAGAATGAAGCCGAAGTAGGCGAATATTTATGTGTAAAACTTGACACAGGATCTATGAGTTTGAATAGCGCGTAAGCCGCCGCTAAATTTCCGTTTCCATGTGTAGAGGAGTATGGAGACCCGTACTCATCTTTTTCTAGAAGCAACGGGGACGCCAGTTCTTGGTAAACTTGTTTCATAACCGTTTCCCTGTTAGTTTCCCTTGCCCGGATCATCTGCGCATGGGCATGGCGGGACGATTTCATTTATATAACCGATAATCTGCACGCCTTTATTCGTAAGTTTATATCCGGTAGATGTTTTTTCACATTTAAAATCGGATTCGCTGTGGCTATACGTAGGTCCAAACTTGAAAGGCCCAAAACCCACTTGCGCGCCTGTGTTGCCAGAAAATGTGTTTTCATCAATATGTGACGTTGAGAAAGCCGACTCAATCGAAAGATCCTTTGCGATTATAAGAGCTGTCGTATACATAGGTAAAACGGCGTCTTTATCCATGGGATTCCCGCTTGAAATTTTATTTTTGTCAAACATTGTATTCGTCCATCCGCCCGCCGAAAAAATAACCGGATCAAACCACGGACGGACTATCTGTATTGTAGCTATTTTTCCTCTTACTATAACATTTGACGTCTCTTGGTCCGCGCTCTTATGGGAAGAAGTTAAATCCGCATTGACGCCGATAGAGAATAAACCGTACGACAAAGCTACGCCGCCTCCATAACTGCTCGAAGAAGCGTGATTGTGTTCCTTGTATGTGTATTTTTCAAATTTGAGATCACTATAAAACGGCGCCGGCGCCGCATCAATTTTATCTGCGTATTTATCCGCGATTTCGCCCAGTTTTTCTTGTATTTTGTCGTTAAGATCGCTAAGTTTGTCGTTCAGCTTATCAAGCTTATCATTCAAAGAATCAATCATTTTATCATTTTTTGCGTCTTGGGCTTTTTGCAAATCAGTTTTAGCGGCGGCTATCGCGTCTTCAAGGTTTTTCCTTTGCGGTTCTACTATTTGCAGGTATTGGTCTTTTGCGGCATCCGCCGCATCCGCCGCGCTTGTTTCACACCATGTTGATGGTAGCGGGATGCTGTAATCGATATTCCATTTAGTTTGATCCGTTGGGTTGGTTAGATACGTTTTGCTGATAAGCTGTTTAGCCTCGGTTATGGCCATAGACAAGCCGTCGTTTTTTGAGGTGTCCATTTCCGCAAGCGCGCGTTCAACATCGACCCTGCCGTTGATTGTAAGTTTGTTATACGCATCGTCTATCTTGCTTTGGAGTTTTTTGATAAACCCCTGACCTTTTATGGTTTTTGCGGCCTCAGAATCATACTTTGCGAAATAGTTAGCCGTCGCGCTGTCGTATTCTGATTTTGCGTTCAAATATGCCTGATAAAGAGGCGTAGTTGTAGCCGTAAATATGGTTTTAGGCGTAGCGGTTGGATCCGTTTCAAGGTCGGGATTTGGGATTTCCTTTGTATCGTCGTAAAGCAACTTTCTTGCTTCGGCATAGCGTTTTTCCTGCGCCTCGTCATGATGTGTTTTTACGTTGGCTCCGTCAAGAATCTCTTTGTACACAACGTTTAAGGTTTTGCCGCTCGAACCGCCCGAATTCCCTACGCTTGGTATTTGGTCTACTAGCATCGCAAAGTTGATGGTTTTCTGCACATCTATATTTGAAGTGTTGGATCCGGCCATTCCATTATAATCATCAGGATTTATCGGCTTATTAACGCCCAGTTGAATGATTTTATTTGTTTTGCCGGGGTCTTCGCCGCCCGGTGAATAACATAGCATAGAATATATTTGATCATAAACCTGATCAAACGCCTTGTTTTCTGACATAAACAACTCCTCCATAAACTAAAACATTTAGGTTATACCAGATTTTTGGTTTGCAATATATTCCGTTTATACTATTAAAACAAATTTATTTAAAATATGCAAGCACTCGCAGGGCGACGTCATTTAACTTTGCAGAATAAGACTTCCCGCAGAAAATCGTAGCTGAGGCTTGCCCTGAACATTTTGCGGCTCAGACTAAACCGTTTTTCTGGGACGGCGGTCTTCCGCAGAAGATACACGGCCGTTTTCCCCAACACATTCAGATTCTCCGCCGCATGATCCGTCCGCGCCCGGCAATGATCCTTCCCAAAGCATATACCCAATACGGCTCATCAAGCCCAGTTCCTCCTCGGTAAACTCAAAATATTCCTTCACTTCCCGGTAGGCCTCCGGATGGTTCTCCTTCACTGAAAGCGCATAATCCGCCCAATTCCCCCACGCGCTGACAATGCGGGCCGCCTTCTTCCGCTTCCACTTGAACCCGCACCCGCATATCGTCTTCCCATCTATGTTGATCTCCCTTCACCCCGCCTCCCGCGCTTCATCCAGCCGTCGCCCCAGACAGGCCGCCAATTCTATCGGGTCTATCCGGGCAAACGTCTTTTCATCGGGCGTCCCATTCGGCAATTCCAGATGCCTCCACTCCCTTGGGCGCTTCATAGTATCACACCTTTGCGGAGAGAGGTTTTTAAATGACGCCGCCATGGAAAAATCTAACCCAAACATGCCCATCCGATGAAAGGATCGCAGGCCGCCACGGGATTAACAGTGAAAAAAACAAGCAATTATTCGGGAAAGTTATAAGCGCTATCAGTCATCAGGTAAAATGAGAAGTCAAAAATCCTTGACCAACTCTGCCGGATTCCCGGTCTCAACCGCAAGCATCTTCACCATCTTCTGGCAAACTGATAGAAGACCGCAACCGTCTTCCTTGACGGTAAGCGCGTCTTCCCCAATGCGGCGCGGCTAAAAAACCGCGAAAAAGAGCCGGCAAAATCATCCATGGCCCGGAGGCCGCCGTCTCCCTTAAAATCATCCGGGAATATTTCGGCTTCATGCGCGGGCGGAAATGGAGGCCTTTTATATCACCCCCGCCGTCAAAGAAAATTCCTTGCCGTCAGTTCCGCCGCCACCAACAGGAAGCTCAAAGAGAAACGGAAAAAGAGCCGCCCCGGGGTTTTCGAGACAGATGCGGTTCATCACCGCGGAAACCATGAAGGCGGCGAGTTTAACCTCACCCTCGATTGCGCCGGCGTCTATTACGGCTGAGTTGCGCCGTCCGGTTTGCTCAATAAAGCCCAAACATGGGCCTTCCGGAGCCTACCCCCCCCCCCCAATCCATCTCGCTCCATCTTTTAGGGCTAGACAGCGATAACGGCGGTGAGTTTATCAATGAATGGCTACGGGACTGGTGTGAAAACAATGCCGTCCAGTTTACACGCGGCAGACCGTGTCATAAAAACGAAAACTGTTTCGTCGAACAAAAAACAACGCCCGCATCCGCAAATACTCCGGTTATTACCGCTTCGCTTCCCCCGCCGAGCTGGACGCTCTCAACCTGCTGTACCGGTCCCTCCGCCCGCTCTTGAATTATTTCACGCCTACAATGAAATTTATTGAAAAGGTCAAGTCAGGCTCCAAAGTGCGCAAGGTCTATGAGAAGATTCCCAAGAGCCCCTACCCTAGACTGCTTGAATCTCCGGACATTTCCGGCTATGTGAAGGCGAAACTAAAACAACAGTTCAACCGTTAACCGCCGCGGCGCTGCTTCTGAAGCAGGTCCGCCGGGCGGTTAACGCTCTTATGACGGTTTATGAGCGGAAGCCGGCTGAACCAAGCCAAGGCTTGTTTGCCTGGGCTTGGTTCAGCTTGCGGAAACTGAAGTTTCCGAGCAACTCTAGTGAATGGAAAGCATTTTTGTTACGCGCTATTTTAACGCGCTATTTGAATAAGGCCGCTTTTTACGCATATCGCGTCTACTTTTCTGTCGAAAGCTTCTACGGGAACTTCGTCTACAATTTGATTTTCCATGCAAAAAGCGCATATCGCCGAAGCTGGCGAAGCGTTGAACAGTTTTTCGTAAAAGCGGTCGTAAAACCCTTTGCCGCGCCCCAAGCGGTTTCCGCGCCGGTCGAAAGCGAGGCCGGGGGATATGACCAGAGCCGGAGGGCCTTCCATGTTAAAAACATCCGCTTCACGTCCGCAAGGCTCCAGTATGCCGAAGGCTCCAGGGCGGAAAGACGCTTTGTTGTAAAGCGGGCCGTCTTTTACCGGCGGTTCCACGCGAAAAAACCTCATGCATCCCTCAGATTCAACTTTTGGAGAATACACTTCTTTGCCGCTTTTAAAAGCCGCTCTAAAAAGAGCCTCCGTGTTAATTTCGTCAGGCATTGATATATAAATTAAAACGCGCTTAAAACCGTTCCACAAATCGCTGGCGTTGAGCGCGGACGCCGCCGCCTCTCCTTCTTCAGTAAAATTTACCGAAGTAAAACCGGAAAGCTTTTTTTTCATTTCGGCTCTTAATTCACGTTTCGTCATGTTTTTATTATACATGAGAGATGGTTGTGTAAGCAAGCGAGTGCGCCTCTTTTCTAGCCATGTATACTCAAAAAGGTTAAGCTAAACCCCATGAAAATAGAAGTAGACACACACACCCACAGTATAGCGTCGTTGCACGCCTATTCAACTATAGAAGAACTTTCCCGTTCCGCCAAAAAAGCCGGCCTTAAAGGGTTTGCGATTACAGACCACGGGCCGGCCCTTCAGGGCTATCCTCATCCATATTATTTTGGGAATTTGCGAATACTGCCGTCAAAAATAAACGGGGTGCGTTTATTTAGGGGCGTGGAATTAAACATTATGAATGCGGAAGGCGCTGTTGATTTAACGGAAGGTTATATTGACGCTTTGGATTTCGCCATGGCCGGGTTGCATGAAGGCTGTTTTAGGCCTTCCAGTAGAACGATAAACACAAAAGCGCTGATAGCCGCCATAGAAAATCCATTGGTGAGCGTTATAACGCATCCGGCGAATCCGGCTTTTCCGGTGTATTACGAGGAGGTGGTGGATGCGGCGGTTAAAAACGGAAAGGCGCTGGAAATTAACAACAGTTCTTTTAAAGTTCGCGTTGGAAGCGATGAAACCTGCCCGATACTCGCAAAACTTTGCGCGGAACGGGGGGCCCTTATAAGTTGCGGTTCTGACGCCCACTACCACAAGGATATAGGCCGTTTTGATTTAGCTTTGCCCGTAATAAAAAAAGCCGGGATAAAACCACATCAGATTGTAAATAGAACTTTAAAAAGTTTTTTGCTTTTTTTGGAAAGCCGCCGGCCTTAAACAAGGCGAAAAGCCGGAGGCGGAAGCCGCCTGGCGCCGCCGCCTGAGCGAAAGCGGGCGCGGAATTGGAGCGGGAGCGCGGTTTTTGCGGAGCGTAGCGCCGCGAAACCGCGCCCGGCAATTAAGAACGTCGCTTGAAACGAAGCGCCGCCGCAAACTTTTGGTGGGTCTGGGAGGCCAGGGCCTCCCAGCGGGGGACTGGGGGCGGAGCCCCCAGCCGCATCCAAGGCGCGAGCAGACGCCTGCGTTAGCCGGAAGCCGCCGCAACTGGAAAGCGCGTTTTTAGCGCCGCCAAAATAGGCTGAAAAGATATTGGACTTATTTCAATAACCTGTTGGTCATCTACTAACATGAGGGGCCAAGCTTTGCCATCGTCTTGCAAAACACTTCGCATTTTGCTGTTTTTTAGCGGTTGCCGGCCAGCCGTACAAGCCAAGCATGGTTTGGATCGGCTTGCAAAAACTGAAGTTTCTGAACAACTCTATTTATTTCCGGCGTGTTTTGGGAAAAGCGGCTTCGCGCCCAAAAAGCCTTTTGCGGGACGCGAAACCGGAAACTCACTTCTTTCTAAAAACGGGAATAATTCGGGGCTTCTTTTGTTATTTGAACGTCGTGGGCGTGGCTTTCACGCAGTCCGGCGGAGCTTATGCGCACAAATTTGCGGTGTTTTTTTAGTTCGTCTATGTTTTTGCAACCGCAATAACCCATGCCTTTACGAAGACCGGAAACAAGTTGACGAACGAAAAATTTCATTTCGCCTTTGTACGGTACGCGGCCTTCTATGCCTTCAGGAGACGGTTCTTCATCTTTACCTATCTGATAGCGGTCGCCGCCGCCTTTTTCCATGGCGCCTAAACTTCCCATGCCCCGGTATTCTTTGTAGATGCGCCCGTCGTAGATGATTTCTTTGCCGGGGGCTTCTTTTACTCCGGCCAGCAGGTTGCCTATCATAACCAAATCGGCTCCGGCGCCCACGGCTTTTGTAACGTCGCCTGAAAATTTTATGCCGCCGTCCGCTATTACGGGAACGCCGCTTTTCATCGCTTCCTCCGCGCATTCCAGCACCGCGCTAAACTGAGGCACGCCTATACCGGCCACAATACGGGTGGTGCAGATGGAACCGGGGCCTAGCCCCACCTTAATCGCGTCCGATCCCGCTTCAATAAGCCTTCGGGCGCCCTCTTTGGTGGCGACGTTCCCGCCTATAACCGGCAAACCGTACTTTTTCTTTATTCCGGCTACAGCTTCCACCACATTTTTTGTGTCGCCGTGCGCCGCGTCTATCACCACGAAATCTATTTTTACGTTTTTTAAAAGAGGAACTCTAACATCATAATCCTGCGGGGATACAGCGGCCCCCACAATGAGGCGTCCGGTTAAATCGGTGGCCGCAAGCGGGTATTTGGCGTGTTTTTCCATGTCTTTCACGGTGATTAGGCCGGTAAGCCTGTTGTCCGCGTCCACAACCGGCAATTTCTCTATCCGGTGTTTGCCGAATTTCGCGCGGGCGCTTCCCTCTGTAGGCGAGCCTTGCTCCACAACCGGGTTCCGCGTCATCACATCCGTAACAGAAAGCGAATCATCCACGCAAAAACGAAGGTCGCGGTTCGTTATCACCCCCAAAAGACGTTTTTCTTTGTCCAAAACCGGCATACCGGAAACATCGTAACGGTCCATCATCGCTTTTACGTCTTTTATAAGAGCGTCCTCAAAAACTGTAATGGGGTTTTCTATCACCCAGTTTAAATAACGTTTTACATTGAGAGCTTGCCTAGCCTGTTCCTCAGGCGAAAGGTTGCGGTGTATAACTCCCGCGCCGCCTTCCAAAGCCAAGGCTATAGCCAGCGTTTCTTCTGTAACCGTATCCATAGCGGAAGAAATGATGGGGATGTTAAGACGCACGTCAGCGCAAAGCCGCGTTTTGACGTCGCAATCACGCGGTAAAATCTCTGAATATCCCGGCAAAAGCAGGATGTCATCGTATGAGTAAGCTTCTTTAAAAATTGTTTCCATGTATAAATATATACTGTAGGTTAAAACGAGTCAATAGAGGTTATTGGAGATGATCGGAATCGAACCGACGGCCTTTTGAATGCCATTCAAACGCTCTAGCCAACTGAGCTACATCCCCTAAAAAGTTACGGCTCTATAATGGCGTTGTTTTGTAAGTTTGTCAAGCCGGAAATTCCCCGCATCTCGCGCGCGGTATTTTCCCCGCCGGCGTTTTTTTCGCCCCGATGCGGCGCGCCAGCCGTCCGCCCTCCCCTTTCCGCCGCATGGACGCGCCGAACCTGTGTTCGCCAACCCGGTTAGCCGGCTTCCGTTTGGCTTGCGGAAACTTGAAATTTCCGGACGCCTCCGCTTAATTTTTCGGAAAAACCAGAAATCACCGGACGGCTTACTTACAGGTAGTTGGAAGCGGCGCTATAATTTAGAGATGTTGCTTGAGCTGACGGTTAGAAATTACGCTATTATAGACTCCCTTTCAGTTTCTTTTGAAAACGGCTTAAACATCATTACCGGCGAGACTGGGGCCGGAAAATCCATAATAGCCGGAGCCATAGGTTTTTTGATGGGGGCCAAAGCGGACGCGGGCGTAGTGCGTTCCGGTTGCGAAGAGGCCTCCGTTTCCGCGGTCATAAGCGTGGACGAAAAAAACGCTGAACTTTCCGGCTGGTTGCGCGAAAGAGAAATCAAGGTTGAAGACGGCGAACTTATTGTGCGGCGCTCAATTAAAACCAGCGCCCGCGGCGCGATTTTTATACAAAACATCCCCGTAAGCCGGAGCGACCTGGCCGAATGTATGGGAATGATGTTCGACATACACGGCCAGCACGATCACGAGTCGTTGCTAAGGCCGGCCAGCCACCGGAAATATTTAGATCATTTCGCCGGAATAGAAGGTGAAACACAGTCGTTCAACGCGGTCTTCCATGAACTTTCAGAAAAAAGAAAAATGATGGAAAACTCGGCGGTTTCCGAAAAAGAGAGGGCGGAGCGCAAAGAAATACTTTCTTACGCGGTGAACGAGATAGAAAACGCTGCGTTAAAAAGCGGCGAAAGCCGCGAACTGGAAGCGGAATCGGCTAAACTGTCTTCTTTTGAAAAATTGGCCGGTTTTATAGAAACAGCGTGTGAAACCTTTTGTTTAGGCGCGGTTTCGGCGGTTTCCTTAACGCGCAAGGCTTCCTCGGCGCTTAATTCCGCCTCCGCTTTGGACGCTGGGCTTTCGCTCCTGGACGGCAGGCTTTCCAACCTTTATTACGAGGCGGAAGACGCCGCCGGGGAACTAAAAAACTACCGGGAATCTTTAAGCTTCGATCCTCAAAGGCTTGAACTGGTGGAAGACCGGTTGAACGCGATAAACAGGCTTAAAAAAAAATACGCCGCGGAAACGGACGGGAAATCGGCTTTTTTTTCCGTAGAAGACGCTATTTTAGCGTACAAAACCCGCGCTGAGGCCGAAATAGACGACCTTTCCCGCACGGAAGAAAACAAAGAATCTTTAAAAAAAGAAGCGGAGGCCCTTGAAAAAACAATTTTATCAATGGCCGCCTCTTTAACCGAAAAAAGGAAAAAGGCCGGAAACCGGCTTTCGGAGCGTATAACGCATATTTTACGGCGCCTCGGCATGAAGGACGCCAATTTTTCAGTTTCTTTGGAACGCAAGGGCGGAGAAGCCGGAAGCGGCGCCTCCAACGTGGTTATAGGGGCTTTCGGCGCGGACGACGTTGAATTTTTATTTTCGGCGAACAGCGGGGAAGAACCCCGCGAACTTTCGCGTATAGCCTCAGGCGGCGAACTTTCGCGGGTTATGCTGGCGATTAAAACGGCGCTTGTTTCAAGCGGCGCTGAAGCGGCCGTTGCGGGTGAAGAAAATGATTTTCCGGCGGGAAACGGATTTTTGGGGCGGGAGGAAAACGAAAGCGCGCGCGGCTCTGGCGGCGCGCAAACTCTTATTTTTGACGAAATCGACTCCGGCATAGGCGGCGAGACGGCGGCGGCGGTCGGCGATTACCTTTACAGGATAGGTAAAATAAAGCAAATTTTTTGCGTAACCCATCTCGCGGTTATAGCGGTTCGCGCCGCCAATCACCTTAAAGTCGAGAAAAAACAGATGAACGGCAGAACCGTAACGGAAGCGCGCCCGCTTAATTACAAAGAGCGGCGCGAAGAAATCGCCCGTATGCTTTCCGGCAGCGTAAGCGATACGGCGCTCGCCCACGCGGACGAACTTTTAGAGAAGGCCGGCGCTTAAAAAAAGCTTCCGTCAACCGGCGGCGCGCCGGTTAAACAATCGCGCTATTCATTTTAAATTTTTTGTAACAGGCGGCTGAATATGGAAAAAAACGATATTGAAAAACAAAAACACTATAAAGAGCAAGTTAAAGATTATGTCGCGGATATAAAAGCGTTTGTAAAACGCGAGAACGAGGTGCTGGACGGTTGCCGGAAAAACCCGGACATAGCGGCGGTGAAGCTTTTCAACCTGGCCGGCGAAGAACTGGATATAGCGTCCAAATACTTGATAGTAAACGGAATAAGCTCCGCCGTTTTGGATATGCGCAATGAAGAAGCCCTAAACGAAGCCCGAAAATCAATATTAAAATCTATTATATATATAGAAAATATAGTTACCGGAAAAGTAGACGCCGTTTTTTCAACTTACGAAAAGTTTCTGGACGAACTCGCCGACATAAGCCCTGAACGCAAACTTTATTTTATACGAAAAGCCGGCCTGGCCGTAGATCTTATGAAAGCGGCTTATGGCGACAATTCGCGATGGAAGCCCGCTTTCGTGGACATAGACGGACGCTTCGCGGTTATAGCCAAAAATTTGCTGGATCTAAGAAAAGCGCAAACAAGCGATATATCCGGCAAGGATTACGCGCCAATCACCCATCATGTCAGGCTGGTGAAAAAATTATTAAATAAATGCGCCAATCAATTTTTGGAGCGCTATTCCATGATGACAAAGAGCACGGAAGACCTTAGGCTCGCGATAAATTTTCTTTCGGCTCTAAAGCATTTTAAAATTATGCTTCAAGACTCTGACGATATAGACGTCATCAGAAAAAAGCTGGAAAGCTGGAAGGCGCTCTTTGACGTGGAATGTAAAAACAATCCCCAGGGGCTTCAAGGGGGGGGGGGGGGCAAACATGAAAATACGAATCGGGCCTTTTAGGGGCGAATGATTAGGGCCGCCGGACGCCGGCCTGGTTGTTAAACAAGCCGATTGAACCGCCTGGCGGGCGTTTTTGCGCCTTGAAATTTTTTGCGGTTTTTGTATGCGTTAAGGACGCGGCGAAACCGGAAGTCTGAAAGGCGCAAAACACGCCCATTGGAGTGGTTGTTGTTCCAAAACTCTAGTTTCTGAACAACTCTATTAAATAAAATATATAGCGGAGTTGCTTTGAAGCAAAAATTTAGCTCTATTTCCATAATTTCGCCCTATCTAAAAAAATACCGCAAAAATTATATACTCGGCTTTTTATGCCTCATCATCGTGGACGCGGCGCAGATGCTTATTCCGCAATACATAAAAAACGCGGTGAACATTATTTCATCAGATTCTTTTTCGTTTAAATCCGTGCTGATTATAGCGCTGTTAATGACGGGAACCATGCTTATAATCGCGTTCGGACGTTTTTTATGGCGTAATTTTATACACGGCTCCTCCCGCCGCGTGGAAGCGCTGTTACGCGAAAGACTTTTCACCCACATACTTAAAATGCCGCAAAGCTTCTACCAAAGAAACAAAACAGGCGGCCTTATGGCGCGTTTTACAAACGATATAGGCGCCGTGCGCATGGCCATAGGCTGGGGGCTGGTCGGGCTTATAGACGGCTCAATAATGGCGATTTCCATACTTGTTATAATTTTTATACAAAGCGGCAAGACCGCTTTCTTCGCCGTTCTGCCATTGCCCGTAATTACAGTTCTTATTGTAATATTTAACAAAATGATAGGCAAACGTTACGCGAAAGCGCAGGCGGCGTATTCCGCGACGTCGGAAGCCGTTCAGGAAACATTCGCTGGAATACGTGTAATAAAATCATTTGTAAAAGAAAACTTTTTTATAAAAAGATTTTCGGCTTTAAACGATGATTACAAAGCGGCCAATGTATCATTGGTTAAAACGCAGGGCTTTTTTCTGCCGCTAGCCGCTTTTTTCGCGGCGTCAACCCAAATCATCGTAATACTGCTGGGCGGGCGCCTGGTGATTTTAGGCGATATGTCGGGCGGCGAATTCGTAGCGTTGTTCAGTTATTTGCAAATGCTGATATGGCCCGTTTACGGCGCGGGATTCACCATAGCCATTTTACAACGCGGCCTGGTTTCTTTAAAAAGAATAAGCGAAATTTTAAACGAAGCCCCCGCTATACGGGATGAACCGTCAATCGCAAAGGAAGACGGAAAACGCTTTGAAGAAGGCCGCGCCCGCGGCGAGCCGTTTTTAAGCGTTAGAGGCCTTTCATTTTCGTACGGCGAAGGGCCGGAGATTCTTCGCGGCGTCAACCTTACAATTAAAGAAGGCGAATGGATCGGCGTGCTGGGCCGCACGGGGAGCGGCAAATCAACTTTGATAAAGTGCTTCTCCCGTCTTGTAAACGTTCCGCGCAACTCGGTTTTTGTTTACGGGACGGACGTCAACGACGCGCCGCTTAAAACTTTGCGCGGCCTTTTTGCGATAAGCCCGCAGGATTCGGGCCTTTTTTCCGGCTCTATCAAAGAAAACATACTCTACGGCCTATCGCCGGCTTTAGGCGGGGATGAAAACGTCAAACCGGAAGAAGACGCGCTGCGCAGAGCCATAGAAACGTCCGCCCTGGGCGGCGACCTGGCAAACTTTAGCGGCGGCGAAAACGCGATTATAGGCGAAAGGGGCGTTACTTTATCCGGCGGTCAAAAACAAAGGGTTTCAATCGCCCGCGCCGCCATTACGGACCGTCAAGCGCTTATTCTGGACGACTCGTTAAGCGCGGTGGATGCGGAAACCGAAAGCCGCATCCTAACGCAACTTTACAAGGAGCGTAAAGGAAAGACTACGATAATAATTTCGCACAGAATTTCAGCTTTCCGCCACGCTGATTTTATAGCCGTGCTGGAAAACGGGCGTATAACCGAATCGGGAACGCGCTCAGAGCTTCTTAAAAAAGGCGGATATTTCGCTAAAACCGCCCGAATTCAACAGTTGCCGGAAGAATTTTAACGCCGCGCGGCGGCGCTTTTCCGCAGCCGGCGGTGAAAAACGCGCTTTCCAACCCTGTTTGACGGCTGAAAGCCGCCCAAAAAAACAGGCTTTGGCCCAAACAACGGCTAAAAAGCTTTTGCCATGTTAAACCAAAAGCGCGATACAACCGCGGGCGCCCGTTAAAAGAATGTTTAATTTAACAAACAACGATAAAAGCCGGACTTCTAGACGCGGTTTTTTTTTTTCATTATTCTAAATTCTAAACATAGGAGTCTTTATGGCATTAAACAAACAAGAAACTGGTTCATTAACGGCTAAATTCGGTAAAAATGAAAAAGATACCGGAGCTACGGAGGTTCAGACGGCTATACTTTCGGCGCGTATAGGCCGGCTTACTGAACATTGCAAGCAGTTTAAAAAAGACAAATCCGCCCAGCGCGGTTTGCTTATTTTGGTCGGCAAGCGCCGCCGTCTTTTAAAGTACATTCAACGCACAAATCTGGAAGGATACAGGACGCTTATTAAAGAATTGGGATTACGAAAATAATTAGCCGCGGCAAAAAACAAATTTTATAGAAAGGATAAATAGAAGGATAAAATGATTCAAAGAGTAACAAAAATGATAGCCGGAAAAGAATTAATTCTTGAAACCGGCAGAATAGCAAAGCAAGCCGCAGGCGCGGTTTTTGCGCAATACGGCGGATCCGTGGTGATAGCTACAGCCTGCTGCTCGGAATCTTCGGTGGAAGGTTTAGATTATGTACCGGTAACTGTTGATTACAACGAAAAATACTACGCCGCCGGAAAAATTCCAGGCGGTTTTATTAAACGCGAGACGAAACCTAAAGACAAAGAAATTTTAGTCTCCCGCCTTATAGACAGGCCGATGCGCCCGCTTTTTGACAAAGCTTTTGGCCGTGAAATACAAATAGTGCCAACGGCGGTTTCCGCGGATCACGTCAACCCGACCGATGTAATAGCCGCCGCCGCCGCAAGCGCCGCCGTGCATATTTCGCCCATCCCTTTTAAAGGGCCCATAGCCGGCGTGCGCGTATGCCTTGTGAACGGGGAGCTTATAGCCAACCCAACGTATGAACAAATTGAAAAATCCACTCTGGAAATAATAGTGGCCGGCACAAAAGACGGCATTACAATGGTGGAGGGGGGCGCTAAAGAAGTTAGCGAAGAGCTTATGTTAAGCGCCCTGCAAAAAGGCAGCGAAGTAATACACGAAATATGCGAATTGCAGGAAGAACTGCGCGCTCTGGCCGGAAAAGAAAAATTTCCGCTCGCTCCAGTCGCGGCGAAGCTGGAAAACTCAGACGAGATAAGGAGCGCGGCTTATCCGCGTCTTTTAGAAGCCTGTTTTATTAAAGAAAAAATGGCCAGGCGGGACGCTGTAAAATCCGTAAAAGAAGATTTCGCCCGTCAATATTCAGGACAGCTTGCGGATGAAGCCCAAAAAAAACTTTTTGACGCCCTCTTTGAGGATATGCAATACGAAATACTGCGTTCCTCAATTTTAGACTCCGGAAAACGAGTGGACGGAAGAGGGCTTGAAGACATACGCCCCATAACCTGCGAAGTCGGCGTTCTTCCTTGCGTTCACGGCTCCGCGCTTTTCACCCGCGGCGAAACTCAGGCGCTCGCGGTTACTACTTTGGGAACCGTCTTGGACGAACAAGTTTTTGACGATATAGAAGGCGACAAACGCGAAAACTTCATATTGCACTATAATTTCCCGCCTTATTCCGTAGGAGAGGTTGGAAGGCTTGGGGTCGGCAGACGGGAGATAGGGCATGGAAACCTCGCGCGGCGTTCCCTGGAGGCTATGACGCCTTCCAAAGAATCGTTTCCGTACACTATACGCGTGGTTTCGGAAATAATGGAATCCAACGGCTCCTCGTCCATGGCTTCCGTTTGCGGCGGAACTTTAAGCCTTCTTCACGCCGGAGTGCCGATGAAAAAACCGGTGGCCGGAATAGCCATGGGCCTTATCACCGAAAGCAACGCCCCGGACGCCCGCTATGCGATTTTAAGCGATATACTTGGCGATGAAGACCACTTGGGCGACATGGATTTTAAAGTCGCGGGAACCGAAGACGGGATAACCGGGTTTCAGATGGACATAAAAATCGCCGGAGTAAGCATAGAGATAATGGAAAAGGCGCTTGCGCAGGCGAAACGCGGCAGGCTTCACATTCTGGGGATAATGAACCAGACGTTGAGCAAACCCGCGCCTACGATAAGCGACAACGCGCCCAAAATCACCACTTTTAAAATTGACGTAGACAAAATAGGCGCGCTTATAGGGCCGGGCGGAAAAACCATAAAGGCGTTGTGCGAACAGTACGGAGTTAAAATCAACACGGAAAACGAAGGCACAGTCACCATATACGGCAAAAACACGGCTTCCGCCGAGGAAGCTAAAGCGGCGGTTCTTGGAATTGCGAGCGACCCGGAAGCCGGAAAAATATATCAGGGCAGGGTTGTGCGCATCATGGATTTCGGCGCTTTTGTCGAGATACTGCCCGGCAAAGAAGGGCTGGTTCATATATCGCGCCTTTCCCGCAGTCATGTGGCGCAAGTTAGCGACGTCTTGCGTGAAGGCCAGGAAATACCGGTTCTGCTTACCGAAGTAGACAAAATGGGCCGCTTAAATCTTTCGTACATTGACGCGATAGACCCGGACGGAGCGCCTCCCCCTCATGAACGCGCTCCCTACGGAGAACGCCCCAGAAGCGGCGGCTACAACAGGGACAGGGGCCGTGACGGCGGAGGTTATCGCGGCGGCGGCGGCAGAGACGGCGGAGGTTATCGCGGCAGGGACGGGGACGGCCCGCACTACGGCGGCGGCGGCAACAGGGGGCGCTGGTAAGCTTTCACCGCTTCCTAAACCCATAAACTGACGGCAAAAGGCGCACAAAGGTGCGCCTTTTTATTTTTAAAAACCTTGCGGGATAAATAAAACCTCAATATATTTACATAAAAAACTAAAGTTTACATCGAATTATTCCGATAATGGAGGTATGAGGGGTATTTTTTACGGCAGGGCGACGGCTTTTTTGTATGTTTTATTCCTTTGTTTTTCTTTCGATTCAGCCGGCGCGGCGGACGGGGAGCATATAGTTAAAAGCGGGGAGACGGTTTATTCTATTTCCCGAAAATACGGCGTAAAAGTAGACGAAATTCTTTTTATAAACGAAATTGAAAACGCTAACAAAGTTATGGCGGGTCAAAAACTGCGCATCCCCTCCGGCCCGACTATGGCGCTTCCCATTTCGGACGCATCTTATAAAAAGCCGCCGGAAAGGGCTGTTTTTATAAATTACAAGGCCGAAAAAGGAGACACCCTTTACGGCCTTTCCCGCCGGTTCGGCGTAAGCGTGCAGGATTTAACCGCCGCAAACAATTATCCAAAAAACAAAATGTTAAAAATAGGCGAAACGGTGAAGATACCCGCGCCTGAAGAAAAATCCGCGTTAAACGCGGAAGGTTTTTCGCCTTTAAACATACCGCCGGGGCTTCCCGCGGACAAACTGGCCCAGCCGCTCAATTCCGGCCCGTCATTAAGGCCGCCGGAAGGCCCCATGCCGGAAGCGATTATCGCGCAAGGCGGCGCGGCTTCGAAAAACACTGTTCTTATACCAGCCTCATCTTCAGCAAAAAATTCCGCGCCGGCTTCTTCGATAGGGTCTAAGACCGCGTCCAAGCCGGTTGATTTGCGTTTAAAATGGCCCATAAAAATTAAAGAAGCGTCGTACATGACGGGCAAACTTGACGGAGTGGTTCTGACCGGGGAAAAAACCGCGCCGGTTCAAAGCATAAGTTCCGGCACGGTCGCGTCCGCCGGGCCTTACAGGGGCTTTGGCAGAGTCGCCATAGTTCAATCCGATTCCGGCTACATTTATGTTTACGGAGGGTGTGAACAACTTTCCGTTAAAGCCGGAGAGCGCGTAGCCTACGGCGAGGAAATAGGCCGGCTTGGGGTGGATGCGGCGTCCCAAAAACCCAGACTTTTTTTTATGGTGTATAATGGCGTCAAGGCCATAGACCCCGCAAAAGCCCCCAGAATTTAACATCCATGCCCCAGCCTTTTATCAACGAACTTATTTTTTCCTGCATCTCAGGGGCGGTTTCAGGCTATATAACAAACAGTATAGCGGTGAATATGCTGTTCAAAAAATTTCTTGGAAGATGGGGCGGCGTAATAGAAGATAATTACGAAGAGTTTATAGAAAATATAGCGGCGCTTGTAGAAGATAATTTATTGAATTATAAAGCGTTAGAAAACGCCGTTAATGAAGATTCATTTAAAAAACTTTTATACTCCAGCGCGGAAACTTTTTTTAACAAGACGTTGCCTCAAAAAACGGGAGACGCCGCGTTATGTGATATACCAGGCTCGGAAAAAAGCGCCGCCGGTTTAATTGAGCTTTTAAAAGACTGCGAAAGCGAATTATTCACTCTGATTAATGCAAACATATTACAGCATAAAAAATTTATAGACTTAATTTCTGGTGAACAATACGCGGTTTTTATAAATGAAACTGTAAAACGCCTGTTTTTAACTCAGAAAACATTGGATTTTGATTTAGAAGCCATTCTTTATTCTTTTTGCGAAAAGAAATATATAACGGATTTTATTAACGAAGAAGAAATAAAAATTATTGCGCATAATATATTTTATTTTGCCAAAGATTTTTCTAATCTTTTAAAAAAGACGGAATATTCCGGCTGTTTTTTTGAGACGTTTTTGGAATCGAAATTATTTTTTTCATTTGCGCGGGAAGCGGGAGAAAAAATAAAAAATCTTCCATTTTCTTCGTTTGAGCTTAAAAACAAAGAGAATTTTTTTGAACTGGCGGCGAGAAACGCCGCAAACACGGCGCTTTCCGCCGCCCGCGCTCCTTTTGGTGAAAAATTTATAAAAGAAGCCGCTGAAGCGATTCTTGAAAAGATGAAAACCATAGACCAAAACCCGGCCTCTTTTTTTTACCTGGAAAAAGAAAGCGGAATAGAAGAAGCTGTTTTTGACATATTGGAGGAGGCGCGTTCCGTTTTAAAAGAAAACAGGGAGGAAGTTGAAGATTTAATAAACCTGGCCATTGATGAAGAACTGCAAAAAACCGCCTGGGGATCCGTTTTAAAATCTGTTAAAGACATATTCGGCTATTCTTCTCCAAAAGGAAAAAGCGCCGCCGTAAAAATAGAAGAAGCCGTAACTGCGTCTTACGCGAAAGTATGCAACCGGGTGAAACAAAAAACGGACTTTTTTTTTAACAAACAAACAATAGGTTCCGCAATAGGTTCTTTAATTGAAAAAGAAAATATTAACGCGGAAATTGTTTATAATTTTATATGCGCATATCTTGAAAACCTCCAGGAAAAGAAAGAAATTTTGCCAAAATCTCTTTTGGATAAAAAACCCGGAGATTTTATAAATACAGATTTTGTTTATATACAAAAAAAAGGGCTGTATTTCGCGTACAATTTTATTGTAAAAGAAAACCGCTTTGCGCCGTTATCCGAAAAAAACTGGACGTCTTTTGCGGAAAAGAAAGTTTCATCTTTTCTGGAAAAACGCGGCGATTTAACCGCCCTTTCTTTCATAAATCCACGCGGCGCTTTTATACGGGCGGATGAAAAAAAAACTGTAAACTTTTTTTTATCTATGCAAAAAACGGTTTTGTCTTTGGGCTTGGGCGGATTTTTTTACAAAATAAAAACGCCGTTAATAAACTGGAACTCGATTTGGGAAAAAAACAAAAATACAAAAATAAATTTATATCTGGAAAAATTAAAAAATAAACATATATTCGCGAAAACAGCTGAAGGCGCTTTGTTTATTATAAATAAAAATCTAAAAAAACTGCTTTACGGCAATGTTTCGGCGCTTGTAAAATGGAAGTTGAGCTCCCATACGCCGGCGGAAATCAATGTTTTGGCGCAGGGGTTTATTGGCGGTGAAATGGGGCCGATAAACCTGCTGGGCGGGTTTTTGGGGGCTTTGTGCGGGATTTTAAGCGCTTGCGCCTTCGCTTTATTCGACCCTGAGGGCGGAAGCGGAATTTTGCGCCTGCCTTTGTATTGCGTTATTTTCGCCGCGATGGGCGTATTTACAAACGCAATCGCCGTGCGAATGTTGTTTAGGCCGTATAAAAAATTCATTTTTAACACGCCTCCTTTTATAGGCGTCGTAGCTCTAAGAAAAAAAGATTTCGCAAAAAATACAGCCTCTTTCGTTTCACAAAGCGCTGTTTCTGAAGGCGCCCTGGATTTCGCTTTTAAATTAAACATGGAAAAAATGAGGAAAAAATATATTTCCATCCTGGAAGACCCGGAAAACACGCGGCAAGCTTTAATTTATAATGATATTATTTTAAATTACTCTTTTAATAACGGGAAAAAAATAAATTATTTTTTGGCTCAGTCTTTAAAAGATTACGCTCTAAAAAACTCAGCCGCTTTATCAAGTTATATTTACAATTCTATACAGCGCTCAAAAAAGCAAAATAAAAATTATCCGGTTTTAATCCACTCGGCGATAAACGGCTTTTTGGATTTAGCGTCTTCCGGCGGCGGCGGCGATTTTATTTGGGAAAAAATAAGAAGCAAAAGCTCATCCGCCGTTTTAAACAAAATCGATTTCGTCATTAAAACCAAAGCGCAAAATTATTCCGCTTCCTTTATTGAAAATTTAAATAGCGGCGCAATCATAAATTTTATACTTTTAAAAAAAAGTTTTTTTTACAACGCGGCGTCAATTCCGCTAAAAGAAACGGCGGCTTATCCTTTTATAAATAAATTGCCGGTTAAAACGGCGGCCTTTATATGCGGCGGCAAGCCGGCGTCTTTTTTGGAAGATTTTTTTTTCAGAGCGCTAAAGTCGCGTTTTAGCGGGGAGGCGTCCGTTAAAGACGCGGTTTTTTTTGTTGAAAATTCGGTTTTAGGCGGAAAAACAGGGGCCGTAGCGGATAAATTAACCGGTTTTCTTTTTGAGGCCGTTCAAAAAGAATTGAAGGCTGAAAGGAGCGCGATATGCGAAACCGTGCTTGGCGGCATGAACTTCGCCTCCAGAGCCGCCGCGGGAAGCAAAGTTCCGGCCATTGTAGATTTGATTATAGATGAAAAACTTCCGGTTTTTTTTCTGAATAAAAGAAAAAGCTTTAGCGCCGCGGTTGAAAGAGCCCTTTACGGCAAAAAAATATCCAGTTTGGGCTTTAGAAAAACAAAAGATATAAAAACACAAAGTGAAAAAGCTATAAGCCGCGTCCTTGACAATGAAGCGCTAAAAAAAACTACGGCTGAATTTTTATATATATTTATCACGCGGATTCTGGAAAAAGACGCCAAAACATTGCTAAAAAAAACAGGCGTAAAAAATATAGAAGACCTTATCCACATAATAAATCCTTTATTAACTGAATTATTAATAGTTTTAAAAGAAAAACGCGAAGATAAAGATTTTTTAAATGATTTAAGCGCAATTTTGTTTGAGGCGATAAAAGAAATTTTTAAAGATGTTAAACTAGGCGATTTAGCAAGCAATTTAAACGTTAAAGAAATCATAAACCGCTTCTTTAATATATTAAAAAATGACGCACAGACCGTCGATTTGGCCGCCGAAACAATTTTTGTTTATTTATCCGCAATAAACGAAAACGGCGCTTTGTTAGACGAAAATTTTATAAAAAATAATATACAAAATTTTATTGAATCTGTTATAAAAAACGATTTTTCAAAAATTGAAGGCCTTTTGGAAGAACTTATAGAAAGTTTTTTAAAACGCGCGTTTTTTCGTCTAACGGAAGAAACTAAAAAGAAAATTATTTTTGATTACCTTTTTGACGCTTTTACCGCCGCCGCCGGAAGCAACATGGAAGGAGTGAACGCCGCCATAGATGTAAGAGGGATTGTGGAAAAAGAAATAAACGAAATGCACCCCGCAAAAATAGAAGAAACGTTTTATAAATTCGCCGGAAGCTATTTTAAAAAAATAATATTTTACGGCTGGATAGGCGCCGCCGGCGGCGTCGCGGCCTTTATTTCCCGTTTTTTTTAACAGTGTAGCATTTCCCCCGCGCCAAACCGCCGCATACACCTGAAACGTTATGCGCCATTGGCGCGGAAGCAGGGGCCGTATAAAATGAAGGAGAAAATATGCCATTATTGCAGGTAAGAGATTTTCCAGATGATGTTTACGAGGAGATCGCGTTTGAGGCGCATCGACCTTTAACCCGCGCATTTTTCGCGTCTGGACGCAGAAAGCGCGGTTTTTGCGCGGCGTAGCGCCGCGAAACCGCGCCCGGCAATGTAAAAGCCCGCCAGACGCGTAAATTACGGTCGCTAAATAAAACGGCGCCGCGAACTGTGGGTGGGTCTGGGAGGCCAGGGCCTCCCAGCGGGGTTTGGGGGCGGAGCCCCCAGCCGCGCCCTGGATTGGCCGGATGCGGCGCCGCTAGAGAAAGCGCAAGGGGATTGAACTTCAAATGCGCGTAGCGCATTTGAAGTTTGGCTGTATTTGATAAAAACGGCCTTCGTCCGTTGTTTATCAAATGCGCGTAGCGCATTTGAAGTTTTGCTGTATTTGATAAAAACGGCCTTCGTCCGTTGTTTATCAAATACAGCGCCTTATCACCAGATGCGCAAGGGATAGGAGCTAAAATTAAACGCGGCGGCGTTTTACGCCGTTGCGTTTAATTTTAGCGGATAGCCCGGTTTTTGCGTAGCAAAAATGCGCCCGCTTCCCAAAGAACAGCTTAAAAACGCCGGTTTTTAATTTAAGCCAAAAATTCGGTGCCGCGCTGTTCGCCGCTGGCAAGGCTTGAAAGCGCGTCCGCCCTGCCCCGTGTAATCACCGTAGGTATGCCGTCCGACAGCGCTTTTTCGGCGGCTTCTATTTTAGTCGCTATTCCGCCGGAACCCAGGGCGCTTATCCCGTTGATTGTTATTTTACCGCGTATGGCGGCGGTTTCATTCACCGTTTGAATAAATTCCGCGTTTGGGTCTTCTTTTGGATTGGATTTAAAAAGGCCGTCTATGTCGCTTAGTAAAATTAAAAGATCCGCGCTCCAAAGAACGGCGGTTAGGGCCGCCAGATTGTCGTTATCGCCGATTTTTATTTCGTCAACGCTCACCGAATCGTTTTCGTTAATAACCGGAACTACGCCTTCATCGGCCAGGGTGAAAAGCGTGTTCCTAAGATTAAGGGCGCTTACGGGGGTCGCGAAATCGCCCGCGGTAAGCAGGATTTGCGCCACGTTAAGGCCTTCCGCCTTAAACGCATTCCGCCACCCGCCCATAAGCTCAACCTGGCCCACAGCGCAAAGGGCCTGGCGGTAATGGACGTCCCTTTTTCTTTCCCAGCGTTCCATGGCGGCCAGCCCAGCGGCCTGCGCGCCTGAGGAAACCAGGGCTATTTGTTTTCCGGCTTTTATAAAACCGGCGCAGTCGCGCGCGGTCTGTTCCATAAAAGAGGCGTTAAGCCGCCCTCTTTCGTCCGTAAGCGTGGAAGAACCGAATTTAAGCACTATTTTACGGGAGGACGCTATTAAATCCGAAATCATTTTCCAGCCCTTTGGGAAGCCTGTAAAACTTTCTTGTATTCCGTAGGGATTACTTTTACAAAAAGTTTTTTTACTTCGGCCCAATCATCCAAAATCCTGGAGGCGTAGTCCGAAAAAGTCCATTTTACATGGTTTTGTATCATTTTTAGCACGAAGGCTTCTTCGTCCGCGTCTTCCAGCTTTTCAGTTTCCACCATGCCCCTGTTAAGGAAAATATCGAAATCGCCGTTGCGGTCAAGAACGTAGGCTATACCGCCCGACATACCGGCGGCGAAGTTGCGGCCCACGGTTCCAAGCACGACAAGCCGCCCGCCGGTCATATATTCAGCGCAGTGGTCTCCGGCGCCCTCCGTAACGGCCAAAGCCCCGGAATTCCGCACGCAAAAACGCTCGCCGGCTATTCCGGCCACATAAAGTTCGCCGCTTGTAGCCCCGTAAAGCACGGTGTTTCCGGCGATAATATTTTCGTTGGAAAGAAAACTTGAGTTAGCCGGCGGGAAAACGGCGATTCTGCCGCCGGAAAGCCCTTTGCCAAGATAATCGTTTGTTTCTCCGGCCAAACGGAATGTAACGCCGGGAGCTAAAAAGGCGCCGAAACTTTGCCCGGCGCTGCCAAGCCATTCAACATGAATCGTGTCGTCAGGCAATCCCTCGCCGCCGTATTTTTTGGAAATTTCGTAAGAAAGCATAGTTCCAACAGCCCTGTCCGTGTTTTTCACCGTCATTTTTAAACGCGCCGGTTTTTTTTCTTTAAGGGCGCAATCGCATTTTTCGATTAAAACGCGGTCCGCTACGTTTTCAATTTTATGAATTTGATTTTGCGAACAAAAAGCGTCTTTATCCGCGCCGGTGAAAGACGGGGCCGCCGCTTTTTTTAAGACGCGGCTTAAATCGACATTTGAGCTTTTTTCTTTGGGGCTTTTTATTTGGCGTAAAAGATCGGTGCGGCCTACAAGATCGTTAAATTTTCTAATTCCAAGTCCGGCCATAATTTCGCGGACTTCGGACGCCAAAAATCTAAAATATGTAATAAGGTGTTCGGATTTTCCCGCGAAACGGGCTCGCAAGCGCGGGTCTTGAGTGGCTACGCCCATAGGGCAGGTGTTTTCGTGGCATTTGCGCATCATTACGCAACCTAAAACTATGAGCGTCGCCGTCCCAAAACCGAATTCTTCAGCGCCCAACATTCCCGCGATTACAATATCACGGCCGCTTTTTAACTGGCCGTCCGTTTGCAGGCGGACGCGGCTTCTAAGCCCGTTGGCCATAAGCGTCTGATGCGTTTCGGACAGGCCTAGTTCCCAGGGAATTCCGGCGTGCCTTATGCTGGATTGAGGGCTGGCGCCGGTGCCGCCGTCGTAACCTGAAATGAGGATGTTGTCGGCGTGGGCTTTGGCGACTCCCGCCGCCACGGTTCCCACGCCAGCTTCGCTTACAAGTTTTACGCTTATACGAGCCTCCCTGTTCGCGTTTTTTAGGTCGAAAATAAGCTGGGCCAAGTCTTCTATGGAATAGATGTCATGGTGCGGCGGCGGGCTTATCAAAGTAACACCGGGCGTGGAATGGCGCACCCGCGCTATAGCCTGATCCACCTTATGGCCTGGAAGCTGGCCGCCTTCTCCAGGCTTCGCGCCCTGAGCCATTTTTATTTGCAGTTCTATGCAGTTCGCAAGGTATTCGCTGGTTACCCCGAAACGGGCGCTAGCGACCTGCTTTATGGCGGATCTTGCGGAAGTTCCGTCCGGCGCGGGAAAAAAGCGCTCGCTTTCCTCGCCGCCTTCTCCTGAATTGGATCTGCCGTGTATTGAATTTAAAGCGCGGGCTATAGTTTCGTGCGCTTCTTTTGATATTGAGCCGAAAGACATGGCCCCCGTTGTAAAGCGCCTCATTATTTCGTCTACGCCCTCAACTTCTTGTAGCGGGACGGGGGACGCGGAATCATTGTTAAATTCCAAAAGGCCGCGAATGACGTGCGGGCTTTTGTTTATGGCGTCGCTTGCGGCGGTAAATTGTTTAAACTTGCCGTAATCCGCGCTTTTAACCGCCCACTGTAAAAGATGTATGGTTTCGGGGTTCCACGCATGGGCCTCCCCGCCTTTGCGCCAGCTGTACTGTCCAACGCGGAAAAGGAGTTTGTCTCCAGGCGATTCGTTTTCCGCCTCCCACGCTTCAACCGCCCGCCGGTAAAGAACGCGCGCCTCTTTTTCCAGGTCTTTAAAACCCGCGCCGCCTATTCTGCTTAAAGCCCCGCAAAAACACTTGTTTATAACGCCGTCTCCAAGACCCAGCGCCTCAAAAATTTGCGCGCCGCAATAGGAACGCAGGGCGCTGGTTCCCATTTTGCTCATTACTTTAAGAAGGGCTTTTTGCATCCCTTTTAGGTAATTTTTTACGGAATGGGCGTAATCTGGAAGAACTTTGCCTTCCAGCGGGGTGGTTTCGCGCCTTTGGTTCCTGCATATTTCCGCTATGGAAGCAAACGCCCCGTACGGGCAGACCAAATCCGCGCCGTAGCCGAAAAGCAAGGCGAAGTGCATTATTTCCCTGGCTTCCGCCGTTTCAATAATTATTGAGGTTTTCATCCGCGCTCCGGCTTTTATAAGCGCGTGATGAACGGCGCCGGCGGCCAAAAGCGAGGGAACCGGTATTTTTTTTGAGAGCGGGTCCAGCGCGGCTGAGTCCGACAGAATCAAAACCCCGCAACCGTTTTTCACCGCCAAAACAGCTTCGTCTACAAGGCCGTCTATAGCCGCCTCCAGGGAAGCCGGTTTTCCGTCAGCCTCGTCATTCATAAAAACAGCGTCCAAAACCAGCGGGTTAAATCCCATTTCCAGCGCGATTTTTTCTAAATCGTTTAATTCTTGCGGCAAAAGAAGCGGCTGTTTAACCTGTATACGCCTGCAGTTTTCCGGCCCTTCCTTTAAGATGTTCGTCTGCGCTCCGGCGTACGCGGTGAGCGACATAACCAGGTCTTCGCGTATGGAATCTATCGGCGGGTTTGTAACCTGGGCGAAAAGTTGCTTAAAGTAAGCGAAAGGCCTTTGCGGAACGTCCGAAAACACCGCAAGCGGCGTATCCGTACCCATTGAGTTCGCGGGTTCCACGCCGGTTAAAGCCATAGGGAAAAGCAGTTTATCCCTGTCTTCGCGGCTGTACCCCGCCGTTCTCTGCATAAACAGAAGGGGCGAATCGGATTTAAAAAGCTCTGTTTTGTAACGTCCGGCGCCGGCGCTTGCGGAGGCTTTTATTTCATCCTGCGGCAGAACGCGGGAATTCTTGCAAAGCCACTGCGAATAAGGCTGTTTTTGGCTTACGGTTCGCTTAACTTCGGCGTCTGGTATAATGCGCCCTTCCTGAAGGTCTACAAGCAGGAGCTTGCCGGGCATAAGGCGGCCTTTGTACTCAATTTCTTCCGGCTTAAAGTCCTGCACTCCGGTTTCGCTGCCCATAACGATAAGCCCGTTTTTTGTAACCGTGTAACGGGAGGGGCGCAGACCGTTGCGATCCAATGTGCCGCCCACATATCTTCCGTCAAAAAAGACGATTGAGGCCGGCCCGTCCCAGCTTTCCATAAAGTGGTCGTGATATGCGTAAAAATCTTTTAGTTCGCGGCTTATGTTCTTTTTTTCGTCCCAGGCTTCCGGTATCATCATCATAAGCGCGTGAGGCAAAGACCTGCCTGAGGCGGCCAGGAATTCCAGCATATTGTCAAAACTGGCGGAATCGCTTTTTTCAGGTTCTATTACAGGCAGAAGGCTGGAAACATCGCCGCCAAAAGCCTCGCATTCGTACAAAGCCTCCCTCGCGGCGGCCCAAAAGCGGTTGCCTTTAATCGTGTTTATCTCGCCGTTATGGGCCAAAAACCGGAAAGGCTGGGCCAGATTCCAGGCGGGAAAAGTATTTGTGGAAAAACGCGAATGAACCAAAGCCGCCGCGCTTTTAAAATCCGCGTCGTTTAGGTCGCCGTAGTATTCGCGCAACTGGCTGGCGGTGAGCATCCCTTTGTAAACTATAGTGCGCGAAGAAAGAGACGGAAAATAAGCGTCTTTGTTTTTTAGAACGTCGCGCGCGTATTTTTCAAAATCTTTGCGCAAAAAATAAAGGCTTAATTCCAGGTTTTTTATTTCCCCGTCAGGCTTTAGAAAAACCTGCCTTATTACAGGCTCCGCCCCGCGCGCTATTTCTCCGGCGGCCTCTGAATTTACCGGCGGGTTTCTCCAGGCGCAAACTGAAAGGCCTCTTTTTTTAGCCGATTTTTCAACCCAGGCGGCGCATTTTTCCGCCAAAGCATCTTCCCGCGGCAGAAAAAGCAAACCGCAACCGTATTCCCCACAGGCGGGCAAACCGGGAATCAGTTTTTTGTAAAATGAATGCGGCGTTTGGACGAGCACGCCGGAGCCGTCGCCAGTTTTGTTGTCGGCGCTTTCCGCGCCCCTGTGCTCCATCCGCTCCAGAGCTTCCAGCGCCCGCGTTACAATCAGGCGCGAAGGTTCGCCTTTTATGGAGGCTACAAAACCTATGCCGCAAGCGTCGTGTTCAAAGTCTTTTTGATATAAACCTTCAGTCTCTTTTTGCCGCGCCGCGCTTCCTTTAAAAAAGACGCTTTTTTCCGCGCTTCCCGCTGTGTTTGCGCCTGTTCCGTCGTTCATGCCCGCCCCCTTATATTTTTTTCTGTTATTTGAAGCCTTCCTCTAAAATTCAAGGTTCCAAACGGCGGCTTTAACAAGGCGCAGGAGCCCGTAAAAACCGCCTTATATATTGTACCAAAGCAAAAGCGGGAAGTCTGCCCCTAAGCTATTTAAGCGATTCACTTTTGCGGCGGATTTTCACGCTAAAGGCGGCATCCCGGCGGCGGAAGGCGGCGGCGCGGCAGGCCCTCCGGAGTGTATTTTACATGAATAAAAATATGCCGTACGCAAATCAAAAAATCATATTTTACAGCCGGAAACACCCTACACCCCCATCATAGTTTTTGCATATATGTATTATTTCTTGATATTTCATACAGATTTTAAATGTTATATATTTTAAAAATCCAAATACCAGGCTTTTAAGAATACCCCCCCCCCCCCCGCATATTTTTGTAGATTGGGCTTGATTTTTTATGCGAGATGGTTTATAATACATTTTACGCGAAACGTGAACCGCAAACAGCTTTTGAGCGTAAGGAGGATGAATATGACCAAGGCGCCCGGCGAAGCAAAAGTATTTGCGGCGGCGTTATTTTTTATCGCTTCCTTTACGGCGTTCTCTAAAGAAACAGAACCGGCGTACGCAAAACCGCCTGACTGGGGCGGCCTGTTTGATTTAGGCGCGGTTTTTGACTACGAAGACGCGCAAACAGGCTGGACGGCTTCCGTTTCTCCGCCAGTTTCCTAAACGCGGGACTGGGAACTGGCTTCTTTTTCGGGCCGGTGAATTTAAAATACTTTTTCTTTTTGGGCTTTCCGGTATACGGAATAAGTTCTTTTAGCGGCGCGGAAACGGATAGTAAAGATATATTTAACGTTATTCATATTTCCATGGGGGGTGAATTTGGGTTGCGCCTGTACAACGGCGCGCGCGTCTCAATCGCGGCGCCGTTGGGGTATATGTACACGGAAACCATATATGCGACAAAAGAAAAATTATATGTGCAAGGGTTAGACGTCCAGCCAAAACGTGTAAACAGATACCACAGTCTTTTTACCGGAATTGAAGTTAGCCTGAAATTCAATAAATACGTCTATTTAACTTTCTTTTCAAAAGGCGCTTATCCCGTAAATGCGGAACATTCGATAGAGTTCCAGGCTCCCGCGGGATACGTCTGGGTTGCGAACGATAAGGATACACTAAGCGAATCAACGTCCCTGGACGTATTTTATATTTCAACAGGATTGCGCATACAGTTTAAAATACAGGCGGCGGATTCAATAATCAGGCGGCGCGGTTTGCGTAACGCATAACACAAGGCGCCTTTCGCGCCTTAAAAAAATTGGAGGTTATAAATGCGCAAAATAAATACAACCGCATTTCGCGGTAAAAATTTATTTTTAGCGGCGGCGTTCTTTTTCGCCGTTTCCATCGCGGCTTTCCCAAAAGAAACAAAAACTTTTGATTCTGGGTTTATGGCGGATTTAGGAGCGTCGTTTGATTACGAAGACGCGGAATCGGATTGGGCCTCCCGTTTTGAAGGCCGGTTCGTTAACGTGGAACTGGGTTTGGGCTGTTATATTTGGCCGGTAAGCGTTAGGCTTTTTTGTGATTTTGGAAGCAGAATATACGGAACAGTGTACTTATACGGGGCGGAATTGGACGGCAAAGATGATTTTGCCTCAGCTCATACGTCAATCGGGGGCGAATTGGGGTTTCGCCTGTACCATGGAAAGCGCATCGCAATTGTATTGCCGGTTGGTTATATGTTCACAAAAACAGAATATACAAAACCATACGCCGCATTCAATAATAACAACGGATTTGAGACGCTTGAAGCGGAGGAAGCCTATATAAATACATACGATGCGGTTTTCGGCGGAATTGAAATTAACGGCGTATTTAATAAATATCTTTGTTTAATATTATATGCAAGAGGCTCTTATCCGTTGAATGCGAAACATTCATGGGAAGCGCGCGCTCCAAAAGGATATGTTTGGACGGAAACCGGACGGAATACAAGAAGCGAATCCGCATCCCTGGACGTGTTTGCTATTTCGGCGGGGTTGCGCATACGGGTAAGCCCGCCAAACAAATAATAATAATGGACTTGGCTCGGTACGGCTCCGCTTTCCGGAGCGGTTTGCGTAACGCATAATACAAGGCGCATTTCGCGCTTTAAACAATTTGGAGGTTATAAATGCGTAAATGTTTGTTTTTAATGGTTTTTGTTTTTCTTGGTTTAGAGGCTTATTGCGAAGAGTCGCAATTGGACGCAAATTACGGGGATGTTGTTTTTTATGATTTTTTACATACGCCGCAATTTGATTTATCGTCTTTCGCCTATAATTCCGGGCAAAAAGCTATGATGGCGGAAAACAATAAATGGGCCGCCTTTACTTTGAATTTACTGCTTGGGTTTGGCATAGGTTCTTTTGTACAGGGCGACGGCTCAGGCGGGCTCGCCGCGCTTTTTGGCGAGGCTGGAAGCCTCGCTTTGATACTATCCTCGCCGCGCACCGGGGTTGTTTTTGCGTATATCGGATTAGGCGGTTTTCTGGCTATGCGAATCTTTGAATTGATAAGGCCGTTCTCGTACGCCAATAAATTTTATGTATCTTTTGTTCCGGGCTTTAACGAAACCGGAAAGCCCGTATTAACAAGCGCCATAAATTTTAAGTATTAAGAAAATGCGTTCAAACGCCCGCATTTTCTTTTAAATCCAAGGTCGCCGTTCCAAAACTTCAGTTTTGGAACGGCCTAAACTAACAAGACGCCGCCCGCCAAACCCTCGCGCAACGCTTTGGAAAACACACGCGGGAGGACGTCTTCGCGCCAGCCGCCTGAAAAACATTTTGGCTTCTGGAATAGCGCATAATTCAAACGGGTTTAGATTGCGTTATAACGCGGCGCGATGATAATAAAAAGGAGTTGCTTAAACATGACGGAACATGAATTTTGGGAACGTGAATTTGGGAAAACCCAAAGCGCGAAGGATTTCGCGGGAAGAACTATTAAGCGCGGCGATTACGGGAAAGAACAATAGAGTTGTTCGGAAACTTCAGTTTCCGAACAACAACCGCTAAACAACCGCAAAACGCCCTGCGTTTTGCAAGACTTGGGCGACAACCAACCGGGTTGGCGACCAAGTTCAAACCGGGTGGAATTTTGAACATATTTTACCGTTACGCGCCAACGGGCCTAACGTATGGGAAAATTGTCAAATCGCCAATATAGCGACAAACAGAGAAAAATCGGATAAAACATCTTTTGCAATAAACGGCAAGCAATACCAGGTTGTAAGAAATACGCCTAAAAGAAAAAACGGCAAACATTTGGCGCCTTATAATTATAATGGAAAAAAATATTGCGTTGTAATTTTGGATAAATAGGAGTTGGACGTGAAAAAAATTTAGGCTTGTTTTTGGTTTTTGTTCTGGCTGGTTGCGGTACGTTGCAAGAAGTATTTGACGGCGTCTCCAGCGGGTTAAGTAATATTTCCGCGGGATTAGCGGACGGCGGCGAAGAACCGCCGGGTAATCCGTCTTTCACGCGCCAAAAAACTGATTGCACAATCAGCAATTCCGTTGATAAAATTGGAAACTTATACATAAGTTATCAATCCCAACTTCCTTCGGTTATGACGTTTGTAAACTCAGACGGATTAGTAACGGTTTACTCATCCGATAAAACAAACAAAGTTACATATATCGTTCCGGCGGTATGCGACGTCTTGCAGGACGAACAAGGGAGCTGGGGCGCGTAGCATCGCTTCCTGCGGGAAGCGCGACCAGGGTTTGCCAAACCGCAGGTGAAGACCGGGGTGAGGCCGCAAGGCAGACCTAGCCGAACGGAACACCGAGCCGCCTACTGGCGGTGAAGCATATACAGGCCTGTTATGCGGTGTACAGCCATAAAATTTGTTGGAAAAACAACTAGATATATACAATTTTATACACTTGAACATTTTATGAATTTTTTCACGGAAAATAAATAAACAGAAATTAATAAATACGCATGAAGTTGATATATTATACGTGTGGATGCGTTTATGAATCGGAAATTAACTTTGAGCCTGGATTCCAAGGCGGTAGATTTCGCCAATGCTTTTTTCAAAAGATACAATAAACCGATTTCTAAAATTGTGGAAAGTTATTTTATCGAATTAAAAGAACAAAATACAACAGAATTACCCAAAGATCTCGAGGAATTATATGGCATATTTGAAGGTGTGGATGCTCCTGATAAAAAAGAATTGAGGAAAATGTTTCATGAAAAAAGTGGTTATTGATATCAATATTTTCATGGACTTTCTCTTCAAGAGAGAAGGGCATGAAAAAGTCGCGGAAATATTTAAACAATGTATAAAAGGCAGTGTAAAAGGTTTTTCCTGTGCGCATGAAATAACGACATTGAATTATTTTCTGAATAAATCAAATAGGGAAAAGGGTAAAATCAAAAAAACAATTTCCGGGATAATGAAGCGTTTTAAGGTAATTGCAATCAATGAAGAAATATTAACCAGGGCTTTATCTTCCGAAATAGATGATTTTGAAGATGCGGTTATTGAAGTTTCATCAAAAGAAGTTGATGCTGAATATATTTTGACAAGAAATACGAAGGATTTTAAAAAAAGTATTATTAAACCAATTACGCCAGAAGAATTATTGGTAATTTTGAAAAATGACAGTATAGAAAATAATAAAAAATTATAAATGGAATACGGGCTGTACTGCACATAACAGGACTGTTTACGCTTCGCCGCCAGTAGGCGGCTCGGGGTTCCGTTCGCCTAGGTCATTCCGCTACGCTCCATTCCCACGGCTCACTACACCCACATTTTTGCAGCCATGGTCACTGCTTCGCAGTGCCCTTATCGGGCTGCAAAAACGTCATAAACAACCGGAACGTTAGGTGACATACCGCCTTAAGCTGGGATAATAAATTATTTCAAAATAATGAGAAATTAATTCCGTCATGATAGAAGTATAAAATATTTTAAAGGAAACTAATATTAATAATGTGGTGCGGCTTCGCCGCAAAAATATATAAATTTTTTGGTAAGGGCCGCTAGAGGCGGCCCTCGGCGGTTTAACCGCCGCATTTTTATTGATAAAATAGAGAATAAATAATTTCAAGAAATATTTTTGGCAGGGGTCGCTAGAGGCGCCCCCCGGCGGCTTAGCCGCCGCATATACTCGGATATAGAAATGGAATTTTAAATGTTGTAATATAAAAGGAAAAAAGGATCGGAGGAACGGCGGTACGCCACCTAACAGGCCTGTATGCGCTTCGGGGCCTAAAGGCCCCTCGGGGTTGCGTTCGCCTAGCTCAATCGCTACGCTCATTCGCACGGCTCACTCCACCCACATTTTGCCAGCCCTGGACTTTGCTGCGCAAAGCCCTTATCCGGGCTGGCAAAACATCGCATACAGCCGGTACGTTA
>JAITER010000013.1 GCA_031281945.1 Spirochaetaceae bacterium
GGCCAAACGGCGTTCGGGGCCGGCGAAGTATGTCTGGGGTGGGAGGATGGTTTTTTCCCGAGCCTCTCCGGCCCTTAAACCCTATACGGTAAAACCCGAAAACTACGATCTCATTGTTATTGGCTTCCCGGTCTGGGCCGGTTCCCCGGCGCCGCCGGTCCGCTCCTTTTTGTCGGAAACAAAACTTGACCACAGGAAGATCGCCCTCTTCTGCTGCCACGGCGGCGGCAAAGGACGAGCTCTGCAAAAGGCCCGGGCCCTGCTGGAGGGAAACGTCATCGCCGGGGAGGCGGACTTTGTAAACCCCTCCCGGGGAGACCCGGCGCGGATTGCGGCGCAGATTGACGAATGGGCGAAACGCCTGGGGGGCTGAATTCCCTTAAAACCGCATCAAATGACCTCATAACGATACAGGCCTGTTATGCGCCGTTCTTTCTGCTACAATTTTATTTTACATCAGTTTCTTCATAATCTATGTCAACATCACTCAATAATTTTTGCGCTTTACCCTCCGGCAGCGTCTGTACATCACGCAATTTTCGCTCTATTGCCCTTGAGCGTGTCCCAGCCTTATCAATCTCTTTGCTTGCAGAATCCAGCTTTTCTTTTGTTTTTTGTAACACATCACCAAATTTACCAAATTCTGTCCTTACAGCACCAAGTAAATCCCAAATTTCACTGGTACGTTTTTCAACCGCAAGACTTCTGAAACCCATTTGTAAACTATTCAAAAAAGCAGATATTGTAGTAGGACCTGTTATAGTAACTCTGTGAGTATTTTGAATATTCTCGAACAAACCAGGAATGCGTAAAACTTCCGCATATAATCCTTCAAATGGCAGGAACATTATGCCAAATTCCGTAGTATTTGGCGGGTCAATGTACTTTTCATGAATATCTTTAGCGAATTTATCAATCTTTGATTTTAGGTCTTTCTGTGCCTGTACAACCATTTCTTTTTCTCCGCTTTCATAAGCAGCCAACAATATTTCATAATCTGCGGTTGGAAATTTAGCATCAATGGGAAGCAAAATTACTTTATTTGAATCTTCTTTGCTAGGAATTTTTACCGCAAATTCAACATTCTCACGGCTGCCCTCTTTAATTTTTACACTTTGGGCATATTGGTTAGGAGTCATAAGCTGCTCAAGTATAGCTCCAAGTTGATACTCACCCAAGACACCTTTATTCTTTACATTAGACAATACATTTTTTATACTTCCAACATCACTTGCTAGTGTCTGCATCTCTCCAAGCCCTTTTTGTACAAGTTCAAGTCGTTCGCTGACAAGTTTAAATGATTCTCCAAGCCGGGTTTCAAGTGTTTTATGTAATTTCTCATCGACAGTTTGCCGCATTTCATCCAATTTTTTCTCATTTCCTTGTTGTATATCTGCCAGCTTCTTTTCAACTGAATCGCGAGTTTTTTCAAGCCCGTCCTTCGTATCTTTTGTCAGCGCTTCGATTTTTACCGATGATTTTTCCTCAAATGCTTTTAAAGAAGTTGAAAGTTCTTCCCTGCTTTCTTTAGTAGAGGTATAAACTCTATCCTGAACAGATTTCAACTCTTTGTTCAATATTTCCGAAAAACTTGATATACTACTCGTTACTTTTCCTTCAAAAGTCGAAATAGATTTGTTTAATTCTTCTCTGTTAAATTTCAGACCAGAGTCCAGAAATTCCTGTATGCTTTTCATTTTATTATCTACTGTTACGATTAAGTCCGTAATGTTCCTTCTAATCTCGTCTCTGTTTGATTTTGATGAAATTTCCAGTGAGTCAAGGATTGATTTGATCTTATTATCAACCAATCCTGTAAAACCAGTAATAATTGTCGATAATTGCTCCGAAACCGATTTTAGGTTCAAAGACAACTCTTCTCGCGATTCTTTTGCTGATTTATTTGACTCATCTCTATTTTTCCCGAATTCGTCCCTTAATGCTGACTCATTTTTTTCGAGACGCTGTGCATATTCCACCAATTTTTGAGACACATCTGCCTGAGAACCCTGCCTATTCTTTGAGAAAAGTATGATCATTACAATGAACTGGATAATGACGACAGCCAAAAGTGCCAATTCTATAGCGAATTTCATATCCATAAGTACCTCCTATAGCTTATCGTAAGTTAGCCCAAACAAATACTTTTGTCAACCCTTTTGTAAACTATTTCAGAAAAATTGCGCATAACGTTCTAGGTATACGACATTTTTGCGGTTGCGATAAAGAAACGCGAAACGTTCCAGCAACCGCAAAATGTGGTTGCTGTTTTACGCAATCCGCTCCGTAAAGCGCATATACAGTCCTGTTATGTGCAGTATCTTAGACCGCCGTCATCCAATTGTCGTTTGACATGGACGGCAACCGACAGGCGATTTTATATTTGCGCTTGAATATTATCAATTAATAGCGATATGGGTTTTACATAATTTTTTAGCCCAATATGCTCACTTGCATATTTCAGTCGTCTACTATTATCGGGTAAAAAGAAAATATGCCGCAAACTTCCCAAAAGCGTTAATTTATCGTCTGATAAATCTTCATCATAAGTTACAATATGGTAAATATGTTTAATTTTGAATTTGCTCAATATTGATGCATCGGCAGAGGTAACTTGTTTCCAACGTTCACGTAGGGTTCTTTTACATGAAACACCTATAAGTCAACCATCTTTTGTTTTTACCCAGTTGTCAACTTCTATGTCAGCCTGAAAATGCTCCGGCGATTCAGCGCATTGTATTTTATAATAGAGTTGTTCGGAAACCTCAAGTTTCCGAACAACTTCCGCTTAAAAACGCAAAATGCTTAGCATTTTGCAAGACTTGGGCGACAACCAACCGGGTTGGCGAACAAGTCCAATATCCAAGAATAAAATTTGTGACATCTTCTAAACTGCCGCCAGCTCTTAGTCTTTCGTTTTTGCGCCGCTCTGCGCTCAAATTCTTGAACAAAAGATGTTAAAATAACATCCTTCTCGTTTTCAGGTAAATTGTCATTAGTTAACAAAACTAGTGCGAGTTGCAAATGCGCGAATGATTTCCGAGCGCTCCGCATTCAGACAACCTTTTACACCAAGATAGTCCCATAATGAGATTACATCAGCAAGACCATGTTTACCTTCAACATCAAGATACGCTTTAGCAATATTTAATGTATATTCTCTATCATTACTTGGTATATTTTCTATCGCCTGTTGTAATGGCGCTAGAATATGTTCACAAGTAAAAATAAAAATATTCATAATTTCATATGATGCTATTTCTTTTTCTAAGTCTGCCAATAAAAGTTGTACACGATTATTTGTTGTTTCTGTTTTTTTATATCTTTCGACGATAATGTTACGCAAAACCTGTTTTTGTAACGCGAGAAACTCTTTTCCTTCATTTTCTTTCGCGATAAGTTTTAAACTTGATATTATACGGGTTAACAATTTCGGCTCTTTCCCAATGGCGACATATTTATCCTTATTGATAAGCATACGAGAAATGTTATACAATAATGTGAAATCATCCATATTTACACCACTGATAAATCATTTATCAATTTTATACTTTTGTGCAACTGCATTTGTATGACAAATTTAAAGCCGTCAGGAGTCAGATAAACATGTTCGTTGTTTTTAGCAAGCAATCCTAAATCAATAGCATAGTTAGAATACATTTTCATGCCGTTGAATTGGGATTTCGGCGTTTGCCAATCATATATTTTTCCTGAATAACAAGTAAAATAACTGATAAGCTGGGATAACGATACCGGATATATGTTCTTTGCCAATGCGAAGACGCTTTCAACCAATGCGGCGATCCCTAAAACAACTGATGAACTATACGGATTCTGCATGATATAATTTCGCAATAAACCAATCTGTTTATCGCTTGTCTGGTCTTGAAACAGGTTGTCTACGGATGCGACATATTCTTTTCCAAGTTTTGATAATTCGATATAATCTTTATTTGGCGTCCATATAACGAGCCCCAATTCACTTGCAAACTTGATTTTATTATACAAGGTTTTCGATGATCCTTTGTATACGCTTTATAGTTCTTTGACGCTGTTCGTATGTTGCAATTCATAGATAAATTTATTAATTAAATGAATATTCCAAATTCCTATATCAATAGGTTTCAATTCAATAAATGATGTAATGGGCTTAAGTTTTTCATTATAAAAATATGAGAGAACATCTTCTGGGTTATACTCGCAGCATTTTATCCCGTTTTGCTCTACGGTATGCAAATTATTTCTGTCGATATTAGGCAGTATAAGAAACGGTATTATATCTCCATTGATTAACTTGCCATCTTGTTGAAATTTAAGCAAATCATTTTTATAATCCAAGATTTGGCGAATAAACTTCCCGTGAAAAGCGGCAATTTTAAGTTCAATCAATAGAAGCGTTGTTTTGTACGCATACAACATATCAAGACGGCCAGACGGTATAGTTATCTGCCGGCCGAGTAATTTCGGATCCTCATCAAGGTTAAGAATAGTTTTCAACAGCTCTGGCGATGTAACCAAAATATCTTAAATTTGGGATTCTTTTATTTCCATAGCTTGGCTCTTTAATGAACAAACTCCCAAACATCACCATGCCTGTTTGCTTTTGGAGCAAGTTGAAAATCAGGTTTAGCAATTAAATAAATTACTTCATATGTTGGCAAAAAATAACCTGGGTTGAAGTTTATGCCTCCTTTCCGTCTCCAAATTATTATTTGCCGGATAGGGAAGCCCGCAACTATATCCTGCCTATCTTGCAACACCCCGTCTTGGACGCGCCATTTATGGTTGTAAAAAATCGCGCCGTTCGGACTGATTATTCTGTACATTTCGGACAAACATTCTCGTTGCCATTTCGCGTATTCTTCATGAGGCATATTATCGTTGTGATGGCTATACCCGTTCACCAACGCGGCGTTTTTCCATTTGCCTCCACGCCCATCTTTCATTCCGTTTCCCGTCGAGTTTTTTAAGTTGTAAGGCGGCGACGTCGCCGCCAAGTCCACACATCCATCCGGCATTTGACGCATAACGGACAAACAATCTCCACAGAGTATTTTGTTTATAAAGTCATTGGGAAACTTCATAGTTTATTCTCGTTTTATGCTTTTATTCCACACTTTAGGCATTGTTATCGGTCTACTTTATTATCCAAGAACGGTCAATCGGTTTGTAATTACTGTACTGTTGGGTGAAATTTCCAATAACATCCACACTCCGCGGACGGCGCGGCGCATGGATATTGTGCGGTATAAAACATTTCACATAACGCATTCTTTACGCAATTTGCCGGAGCTGCCGTCAAATTTAAAAACAACCGCGTTAATAAAATTGATTCAACTGCTACGGCAAATTTAGGCTGACTACAACCTAAGCCTTTATTTTACAGCAAGTTGCGCAATTTATAGGCAGTCTAAAATCAGGGCGCCTGTAAATTTTCGCTATTAACCTCCGAATTGGCTTTTACGTTTTTTCCAACTCAAAATCGTCAAATTTTATTCCCTTGGGGTTTAACGCCCTGCCTCATGCGGCGGGGGTTTTTATTTCTGTAAGAAATCCGGGCGATTTCGGGCGGCTCACGTCAATTTAAGTTTGTTTTGGGTTTGCCGAAAATGAATATACAGCGGCGGAATCATGATATACAGCGGTTTTACCGGTAAACAGTTGTATTCATAACAGCCGTTATATGGGGCAAGGATGCTCCTACAAAAACCATGGAGGAATGACATGATCATAAACCACAATCTCAGCGCTATGTTCGCTGACCGCTCTCTCAAAGTAACCCAAAACTACCTGGATAAAGACACTGAAAAACTTTCATCCGGCATGAAGATCAACCGCGCCGGCGACGACGCTTCTGGTCTCGCTGTTTCCGAAAAAATGCGCAGTCAAATCCGCGGCTTAAACCGCGCTTCGGCCAACGCCGCTGACGGCATTTCTTTCATACAAACCAGCGAAGGTTACCTTCAGGAATCGCAGGACATAGTTCAAAGGATTCGTGAACTTGCGGTGCAGGCGGCCAACGGCATATACACGGAAGAAGATCGTATGCAAATTCAGGTGGAAGTAAGCCAGCTTGTAGACGAGATAGACCGTATAGCCAGCCACGCCCAGTTCAACGGGCTTAATATGCTCACAGGCCGTTTCGCCCGCCCAGAGGGAGAAAACGTTGTTACCGCTTCAATGTGGTTCCACATAGGCGCCAACATAGACCAGCGCGAGCAAGTTTACATCGGAACCATGACGACCAAGTCACTGGGGCTTAGAAACGTAGGCGATGAAAGCATAATGTCTTTAGAAGACCCGGAAAGCGCAAACCGTTCGATATCCGTGCTGGACGGAGCTTTAAAGATAATAAGCAAGCAACGGGCCGATTTAGGCGCCTACCAAAACCGCCTGGAACACGCCATACGCGGCGTAGACATCGGGGCGGAAAACTTGCAAGCGGCGGAATCCAGAATCCGCGATACGAACATGGCGAATCAAATGGTTAGCTTCACCCGCTATCAGATGCTCAACCAGGCCGGCGTAGCAATGTTGGCTCAAGCGAACCAGAGAAGCCAATCAGTCTTGCAGCTTTTACAATAATTCACTATTTTAATAGGTGAAGCGTTAAAAGCGGCGCCTTTTTAAATCAAGAAAACTTGGCGAATTTCCAAAAGCGTTTGCTTGCGGAAATTCGCCAAGCCGGTTTTTTGCCGCTTTGAATAGGAGCAATAATCCTATTTGGAGCGGCTTTTGGGCGTTTTAGCGGGTTTAACAAACAAAGCGTAATGTTAAACCGCGCACGATATTTGACAAAATCACCCTCTTTATTAAGGGTTGCGCATTAATCTGGAATTAAATTCCGGTTTTATGCGTCCATACGCAAAAGGTCAGGCTGATTACTTTATAGTGAGTAGTCTGACGTTTTACAGCATTCCCGGCGGGCGAGCGCGTTTGTCTCAGCCGTGCGTGTATGGAACGGTCTTTAGCTAGGGATAGCAAAAGATTCCTAAAATCATGGAGGGTTATATGATTATAAATCACAACATGAGCGCCATGTTTGCGGACCGTCAGCTTGGGGTTACCCAGGGCGATTTAACCAAAAACATGGAAAAACTTACTTCGGGCGAAAGGATTAACCGTGCGGGCGACGACGCCTCCGGCCTTGCGGTTTCCGAAAAAATGCGCGGTCAAATTCGCGGCTTAAATCAAGCCGAACGTAACATTCAAAACGGTGTGTCTTTCATCCAGGTTACAGAAGGTTACCTTCAGGAAACGCAGGACATCCTGCACCGCCTGCGAGAATTATCCGTGCAATCCGCCAACGGCATCTATGCAGACGAAGATCGTATGCAAATTCAGGTGGAAGTAAGCCAGCTTCTTGACGAAGTGAACCGCATCGCCAGCCACGCTCAGTTTAACGGAATGAACATACTAACAGGTTCTTTCGCAATGGATGGACCAACAAAGATGCAGTTGCAGGTCGGAGCCAATATGGATCAAAACAAACAAATCTTTATTGGAAAAATGAACGCCGAGGCCTTAGGGCTACAGAACGAGCAGGGAGGAAACATCTTTGACCTCTCCAACAGCGAAGTAGCCAACAGAAGCATTAGCGTAGTGGACGACGCTCTTAAAACAGTTTCGAAACAACGTGCGGATCTTGGCGCTTATCAGAATAGGTTCGAGATAGCGGCTGAAGGCGTTGCTACGGCTGCGGAAAACCTTCAAGCGGCGGAATCAAGAATCCGCGACACAGACATGGCGCATCAAATGGTTGATTACACCAAAGATTCCATCCTCTCGCAGGCTGGAATCGCCATGCTGGCTCAGTCCAATGTGAGGAACCAGTCGGTTCTGCAGTTGCTTGGTTAAAAGCCGGCGATTCACAATTTTTTATTTGGTTAAGAGGCTTCTAGACCTTGTCTTTTAACCGGAAGGGGGAAGAGGGTACGCGCATTCTTTTCTCCCTTCTTTTTTATAAACATCCACAAACAATGCAAATTAAGTCCTAAAACAGCCCAAATATGCTGAATAACCGCTAAAACTGATAAAAGTAGTTTTTACGTAATTGACTATATTGTTTTTTTTGTATAATCTAAAAGCGTATGAAAGAGCCTGAGTTTACCATGAGGCAGGATGCTGATTTCCGTGAATTGCTTCTTTTATTGCCTAAAACAGAGATTCATTTACACCTGGAAGCCTTGGCCACTGTAGAAACCATCTGGAGCCTCATGCAAAAATACAACATTCACTACGATGGGGTGGAAACCAAAGAAGATTTGGTAAAAAAGTTTCAAATAAAAACGCTAAATGAATTTATTTTTGTTTTTATTAATATTGTTCAGAATAGTTTTAAAGAAGAAAAAGACTTTATGCTTCTTCTGGCGGATGCCGGAGAATATCTAAAAAACAACAATATAGTTTACGCTGAAATATTTTTCGCCCCAACTAAATTTTTGCAGGCTGGTTTTAAGTATTACAAAATAGCCGAAACGCTCACTTCCGGCGCATACGCAATTAAACAAAAATACGGCGTAGACATCCGTTTTTTAATAGATGTTTCGCGCACCTTTGGGGCGGAAAACGCTATGAAAAACCTAAAAGCCCTCCTTAAATTCAGGACGCAGGCTATAATCGGTATAGGATTGGGCGGTTCAGAATCAGCCGGACCTGCGAAAGATTACGCAAAAGTTTATGAACTTGCAAGAAAGAATCAATTGCGTACTGTAGCCCATTGCGGTGAAGATCTGAATGCGTTTTCTATATGGGATTCTATTGAACACCTTAAAATGGAGCGCGTAGGGCATGGGACAAGCGCTTTTCAGGATGAAAAGTTGCTTGATTTTTTGGCTGAAAATCAAATGCCTATTGAAGTGTGTCCCACAAGCAATATTTTTACCAAAAAATTCGTTCAAAAAATAGAAAATCACCCTGTAAGGTCTTTTTTTGATAAAGGTCTTAACGTTACGATAAATTCAGACGATCCCACTCTTTTTTCGACAAGCTTAATTGATGAATATATGTTGCTTTACAAAAGCGGCGTTTTTTCTAAAGAAGAAATTTTTAAATTGATAAAAAATAATATATACGCTACTTTTCTGCCTATCCAGGAAAAAAATGCGATTTGGCAGGAAAACCTTGCGTTAATAGAATCTAAAACGGCGTAAATCAAAAGCTAGATTTTCAAAGCCGTCTGTTTAAAAAAACTTTACTTTAGTGGAGCGTTAAAAAATGCCAAAATCGAATCCTTACAAAAAAGGATCCATCGTTTATTTTCATGGCGACAGGGCCGACAAAATTTTTGTTTTGCAGAGTGGAGCTGTAAATTTAACGGTAAACGATATAGAAACAGGCGAAGAAATCAACGATATTGTACAAACAGGAGAATTTTTTGGAGTAAAATCAGCTTTGGGTGGGTACCCTCGTGAAGAAATAGCCACCGTACTTGCGGACTCAATGGTTATGACTTTTACCGTGCCGGAATTTGAGGCTTTTGCGAAAAACAACCCTCGTATAGTTTTAAAAATGCTAAAAGTATTCTCCACCCAGCTACGCGAAGTGAACGCCAGGCTTTCATTACTTACCAAAGATGGTCAAACCGATCCGGACAACGGCCTTTATGGTATATCTATGTTTTATATAAAACAAAGAAAAACAAAAGAAGCTCTTTATGTTCTAAAAAAATATATAGAAATGTATCCGAAAGGAAAAAATATAGAAAACGTAAAAGCATATTACGCCAAAATCTCTGGCGGCAAATAAGGAAAACACAGTGGCTGACACTCTGGTAATACAATCCGTAAATTTTCAAAAGGGAGATATAATATTTTCTGAATTTGAAATTGGAACAACTTTTTACATGATACAAAACGGTGATATAGAACTGGTAAAACAGTTTGGCTCCTTACAAAAAACGCTGGATATTTTGCATGAATCAGATATGTTCGGTGAAATGGCTTTACTTGAAAACTCACCTCGAAGCGCTACGGCGATAGCTCTTTGCGATGTAACGCTTCTTAAATTTGATAAAAATAATTTTGAAAGTTTTGTAATGCAAAACCCGCAGATTACAGTAAAATTGCTTAAAATGTTTGCAAAACGCATCTATGACGCAAAACGGCGCTTTATGATACTTACTCTTACAGACCCACATGTGCGCGTAGCCGATGTATTAATTATGCTGTACGAAACCAATTCGCCGTCGTTGCCGGACGAAAACAAAAGCAACATAACCTTAAAAACGACTTTGGATAACATAGCGCGCTGGGCCGGTTTAAGTTTGAATGAAGCGACTATTGCGGTTCAATATTTTAACAAGCAAGGCTTTTTGGAAATTTTTCCAGACCGGTTTATTGTAAAAAATATAAATTACTACTACAGGCTTGTAAACACAACTCGCTCAAAAATGCGTAAAAGTTAAACGCCCGCCGCCCTTGCCGTTTATTTCCGGGCGAATTGCGTTACCACTTGCCGGCTGCGGCGTCCAGGTATTTTACAACGGCGTAGCCGGTGCGGGCGTTGGAAAGCGGCTCTTGAGAAGAACACACGCAACGCACGGCATCCGCCATCATATTTGAAAAATAATGGGTTTTATCCGTAAAACAACTCGATATTTTTTTTAAAGAAAGAAACCCGCTGGCGTATTGGGAGACGGCGCTAGCAAAGATTTCGAATATATCGTTGCCTATACGCACCATGCCTTTTTCGCAGGATATTTCAATTTCAAAAAGCAGGTGGTCTCTACCCGCCCCTATTTCTATAACAACCGGAACTCCATTTTCTTTTATGGTTCCAAAAAGAAAACATGTGCCTTTTTGCCGTGAAATAGATTGCGGGAATGTTTTTTTATGTATTAAAGTTCCGCCGGTTAGAAACATTATCGCGTCTACAAGATGCGTCCCATCATGCCAAAACACATCCACAAGCCGTTGGGATTTTCCCATGTATAATTTTGCGCTTACGCTAAGTATTTTTCCGGCTCTATTTTCTTCCAAAAATTGTTTAATTTTGATATAATTTTCGGAATAACGCCTTTCGTGGTTTACAAGCACTTTGGTTATTCCTCCATCGTGTATGGCGCGTATCTTACGGGCGCCTATTAAAGTATGGGAGAGGGGTTTTTCACAGACCACCAAAGGAACGCCGCAACTCGCGGCGAGAGCGCAATAATAAGCGTGGGAATCGGGATGTGTGGAAACACAAAGTATACTGGGCTTAACTTTGTGTATCATTTCTTCGGCTTGCTCAAAAACCGGAACGCCCCAACGTTCCGAGAAAAGGCGGCGTTTTTGCGAGTCTATGTCCATGCCGCCAGCCAAAACGCAATCACTATTTGCGGTTATTGCGCCGGCGTGCGTACAAGGTTTTTCACGCAGTGAATCATCTTCTAAAAGACTCGCCACGCGGCCAAGCCCAATTATGGCCGCATTTAATTTTTCTCCACCGCAACCGCCTGTTTTAACATCCAACACTGGAAGCGCCTATTTATCTATGAACCATTTGCCGTTAGCGTAAAAATATGTACCCGCCACCATACCGTTTATACGGTAAAAATCCGAAAAAAGGGCGGGAAAACTATCCGACTGCATGGGAACGGCGGCGCCTATAGTTACACGCTGTAAAGGATTGCCGTTAAACGCTTGATACCCTATGTAACGCACCGAACTTGGTATAACGATTTCCGTTAAAGAATTGCTCGAAAAAGCGCTGTCTTCTATACGCAAAATTGTTTGCGGTATTTTAACGGACGCCAGGTATTTATTCCAAAAAGCCAACTTGCCTATCACCTGCGGCGTCTGGGTTCCAACCAAAGTAGGCGCTACGACATCTCTGGAAGAACCTTTGTACGAAATAATAGAAGTAACGCCGCGCCCATCCGTCTCTATTATATAATCGCCGGCGGCGTCTTCGCTTCTAACCGGAGCGGCGTTTACCACAGGGATTTTCGTTTCGTTTCGGTCCGACTTTTCTTCCGGTATCACAGCGCTGTAATTGTTGATTTGCTCTGGAAGCGGAGGCGGCGCTTTCGCGTAACGTTGCGGTATTTCCTGATTTTGAACTGGCGGATTATTCCTTTGAATTTCACCTTCGCGCAAGGGTTTAATTTGATTTTGTTGATCAATATTCTGATATTGCGGGAAAACCACATTCGATTGCGGGTTGAAATTACGCCGCTCTTCCGGAAGAGTTACGCCCCTTTCCAGAAGGCTTTCCGAATAATAGGGAGTTGTGTTTTGCGCCTGAGACTCCGCCGCCTGTTGGCCGGGCGTATTACCGGCAATCGCTTTTTCCTGTTGTTGCTGTTGCGAAGGCGCAGATTGCCGTCTGAAAGCGGCTGAAATTGATTTTTCAGCCTGCGCTTGCTTTTGAGGGGCCGCCGTCTGGTTTAAGACTTGGGAAGTTGTTTTTTCCTGCTGCGTTTGCCTTTGAGGGGCCGCCGTCTGGTTTAAGGTTTGGGAAGTTGTTTTTTCCTGCTGTACTTGTACTTGTTGAGTATTTACAACTTCTTCACGCGCATCCCGCTGAACAGGAACGCCCTGCCAAATATAAACGTTATTAACCGAAGCGGCCTTTTGCGGAACAGGCGCCTGTGCGGGAGCCGTTTCACAAACAGGCGGCGCCGCCGCCGTAACAACAGGCCTAATCGCGGGCTTGGCTTGCGCCAATGGCGCGTAAGAAGTTTTATCGTAAATTCCGGACGCCGGCTCCGCTTTAACAACGGACGGCGCGGCGGGGGCGGGCGTTAAGTTTCTTCCCGCGGAAAAATCTGGAACGCTTTGGCTTTTAACCGGCGGCGCAAAACTTTCGCGCGAATTTAAAACCCCGGCGGGCGCTATAAACGCATTCTGTTGAACCGCCGACGGCGCGGCGCCGGAAAGCCTGGAAGAGAGGCTAGCCGGACCGCGGCGCGGCATTGAAGCGTGAAGGTTGGAATCGAAAGCGTTGTCGCCTATTTCAACAACGCTTTCCGGTATGCTCACGGCGTCTATATGGTTGCCGTAAAAAGCCTGCCTGCCTATACGAACCACCGTACGCGGAATTACGACGCTGTTTATATTATTTAGCATAAACGACTGGTCGGCTATTTCCATTACGGGGATGCCGTTGAAAGAAGCGGGTATTATCACTTCTTTTGCGGACCCTTTATACCCCATAATCACCACTCCAAGCTGGCCGCTAAAACTTTTCGTTCTAACAGTGAAATCGTTGACGCTTTGAGCGCATAACGCCCCGCCTAAAAACGCTGTTAAAATTGTTAATACGAGAATTTTCTTCATTGCAAAAACCCCTAAACGCAAACTTTCCATCTCCACCGCCTGAACAGCAAAAGAATTACCATAACAATCGGCAGGTTTTGTTGAATTCTTGAAAGAATTTTTCCAGCGGATTTTAAAACCGCCGCGCCGCCTGACGGCTAAAGCCGCTTAAAACAGGCTTGTTCAACAAGGGCGGCGTCCGCAAAACGCGAACGCCTTGCGGATTTTAACGGAAACCGGCCCCGCTAACGCCCGCTTTAGAAACTTTAGCCGTTTTTAAAGCGTATTTCGTGCAGTATAGCGTATGAATATGATTAATTCAATGCTTAAATTCAATTTAAAAAAACTTTCTTTATCGACATATTCTCCCTTGTTTTTTAGCATTAATTTAAGTATTTTTATAATATTGGCGATAAATCATCTTTTGACCGCTTTAGCAACTGGAATAAGTTGCGTCTTGTTAAAACAGGCGCCGCTTTTTAATTCGACTATTTAAACAGCCGGCGCGCCGGTAAAAATGAAAAATGCGCCAATTTCGATTTTCAAAAACGCTGTAAAGCGAAAGTCATATTTAAAAAAAAAGGAGCGCTATGAACCTTTTTACACGCCGCGCGTTTTTAACGGCGCTGACCGCCGTATGCGCGGTTCTTTTATCTGTTTGCGGCAGAACGCCGGAAAGTTTAGGTAGCGGCGGCGCCATAACCCTGGAAGAAATAAAAGTGATTTACAGCGGAAAAATTGTGTTTCTTCCAGATGACGAGCTCCCCATTTTTGAAGAAATCAAGTCTAACACTTCCATAAAAGCGATTTTTTCGGACGGAAAAGAAGAAATCCTTAAAAGCGATGATAAAACCGTTTATATAAGCCCGATGGACGGCAGTTTGAATTCAATCGGCGGGAAATCCGAATTAGACCCGAACCCGGGCGTAAAAACATTCATAGCCGCCGCGACAATCAACAGAATGACGGCGAGCGCCCGTTTTGAGCTTATTGTGGCCGGCGTTTATACAGGAAACGAAAAGATATCATGCGCCGAAATAAAATCGCCTCCCAGCGGGAAGATTCCGTACAACTTTGACGCCGTTATACAGGACTTTTTGCCGTTAAACAACCTTTCCGACCCGTTTTGGGAAGATTTTATAGTGTTGGCGTATTCCGGCGAAAATAAAACAGGGACGCCTTACGTAACGCCGCACAGCTTTTTAAACAAACAAATAAAAACCGGAGAGCCGCCGCTGGCCGTTGATGAAAACGTCCTTTTTTCCCAGGCGGGATACGGCGAAACCGCTTATTTAACGCTTGACGCGCAGATTGTAACGGGAATTGACGCGGGTTCCTGCAAAGTTCCGGTTTTTGTAAATAACACTAAATTCCTGCACCCCGCGCACGGAGCCGGCTACGATTACAGCGAACCTTCCGCTTCGGGCGGCGAAATTCAGCGCGGGCCTAAAAAAGCTTACGGCGGCCTTTCTTACGCCGGAGACCCGGGCGTGATTTGGGTGAGGGCGGGCGAAGCGCAATCCGTTATTGACGAAGACGCCCATACAATAAATTTTGAATATTGCACCGTAACGGAAAACGAACAGGTTTTTGAGCCGCTTACGCCTCCCTCAACCAACACGTACAACGCGGCTGTAAAAGCGATTTCTTCCCCGGAAGACCTGGCGGCCGTCCCGCCCGGCGTAAAAGGCGTTTACATAATGCTTGAAGACGTAGAACTGCCGGAAATAGCCTGGAATCCGGTTGGCGGGGCTGCGGGCGAGTTCCAGGGATGGTTTTACGGGAACGGCAAAACAATAAGCGGGCTTTCGCTGCAAACTGTTTCAAACTCCGCGAACAAGGGCTTGTTTTCCGTGATAAGAAACGCCCGGATAGAAAATTTAAACCTGGAATTAAAGAATTTTAAAATTGAAAACGGAAGTTACAACGAAAACCTTTTTTCCGCCGGAGCTTTAGCCGCAAAAGCTTATTCTTCAACTATAGAAAACATTAACATTTCCACGGATTTAAGCGTTCTTAACATAGAAATTAAAGCCGGTTCTTTTGGCGGCCTTGCCGGTGAAATTTATAATTCTACAGTAAGCGGCTGCGTACAACAGGCGCCTTTTTCAATTTTGGCCGGAGGAACCGGCTCCGTTTACTGCGGCGGCCTGATTGGAAAAGCCGGTTTGGATTCGCTAATTAAAGATTGCCTGGTGGAAAGCCCGGTTAAAGTTGAAAGCCGCGCTTCAGCCGCCGCCACGCCGTTTATAGCGGCCGGGGGAATAGCCGGAGAAATTAACGGCTCGGAAATTAGCAAATGCGGCTGGCGCGGTGAAAGCGGCGGCGGGTTTGAAGCGTATTTTACAGGCGCCTCCGTTTACAGCCTGCCGGCCCTGTTCGCGGGAGGAATCGCCGGAATAGCCGGAGAAACCGCCGTTATTACAGAGTGCGCCGCAAAGGGGAAGATGTTTTTAGACTCCGCCGGCCAGGTTTACAAAACGCCCCCGGCGGAAGGCGCGGCGTACAATGGGGTCGCCGCCGGAGGACTGGCGGGGCTTTCTAGAGGAAATATAAACCAAAGTTACAGCGCCGTGGATATAAATTCTGTAAACTCAGGCGTTTACAGAATAGGCGGCGCCGCCGGCTGGCTTGACGGCCCGGAAAACGCTGCGGAAATTAAATTTTCTTACGCGAGCGGAAGCGTAAAAGTTTCCGCAAAAAATGAATACAACGCCCCAAGCGCCTCTTTAAGCGCCGCCGGCGGAATAGCGGGAGCGGTTTCAAAAAATACGGACGTCATTTTCCTTGCCGTCGCCGCGCAAAAACAGGGCGCCGGAGGGACGCCCGCTATAGACGTTTCGCAAGCGGCGGCGGTCGGGGGGCAAGCTTCACCGCGCCGTATAGCCGCAAAAATACTCTCAAACGCGGGTGGAATTTCTGGAATCAGTTCAAACTACGCCGAAGATACGATGACGCTGTCGCCGGAATACGAAATTGAAAACGGCGGTTCTTCATTGGACGGTGAAAGCATCTCGAATTTAACTTCTACCGCAACATGGGAGGCTATAGCCGGCTCCGGTTGGGAGAACTTTAGCGGCATTTGGGATGCGGCGGGCGGGAAGCTTCCGGTTTTGAAGTGGGAAACCGGAAACAGGTGATATGGTGAAAAAACGCCGTATTTGCCGGTTTGTTGTTACACAAGCCGGATTTTGCGTAAAATCGCGGCGGTATTTTTTATAGGAGCAAAATATGAATGTAAAAGAAAAAATTGGGGAATGCCGCCTGGTTCCGGTGGTTGTTTTGGACGAGGTTTCTCAGGCGGAAAACGTGGCGAAAGCTTTGTCTAAAGGCGGCGTAAACGTTATGGAGATAACGTTGCGCACGGAGGCCGGTTTGCCCTCAATAGCGGAGGTTTCCAAAAAATGCCCGTCCGTACTGGTTGGGGCCGGAACGGTCTTAAACCTGGACGCCTGCAAAAAGGCTGTGGACGCGGGGGCCGCGTTTATAGTATCGCCGGGTTTTGACGGGGAGATTGTGGAATACTGTCTAAAAAAAGGCGTAACAGTTCTGCCGGGTTGCGTAACCCCTACGGAAATCACCAAAGCGATAAAAACCGGGCTTGACGTGGTAAAATTCTTCCCCGCAAATATTTACGGAGGAATTAAAGCGATAAAAGCTCTTTCCGGCCCGTTCCCCGGGTTAAAATTCGTGCCTACAGGAGGTATTGACCTTTCAAATTTGGCCGATTATATATCCCCGCAAATACACGCCATAGGCGGCGGCTGGTTATGCGACAAAAAACTGGTCAACGCCGGAGACTGGGAAGCCCTGACGAAAATAGCTTCGGATTCACAGGCCGTTATAAAACAAAAAAAGAATTAATTCGAGTCCGCCCATAATGCAGGCGCCTTATGGACGGACCGCCTTAAAACACGCATTTGCGCGCCGTTTTGCCGCAAAACAGTACGCAAATGCAAGTTTTATCCGAAAGAACCGGCAATTACGGCTCTTTCGGATGAACGGATATGAAATATCTTTTATTTTTTTTGGATGAACGCCGGTAAAAGAATTCTTAACCGGCGTTTTTTTATAATAAAAAAGGCTATGGGAACGCCGCATAAAGCGGAAAACCCGCCCTTATGCAATTTTAAGATTTATTTTATGAATACTTTAGAAATTTTCTTAACAGCGGTTGGGCTCGCCATGGACGCTTTCGCCGTGTCTATAGTTTTGGGGCTTTCGCGCGAAAAATTAAAACTAAAAGAAATAATGACGCCGGGTTTATATTTCGGTTTTTTTCAGGCGTTTATGCCGTTTACCGGCTACTTCGCCGGAACGTATTTTTCGAACAAAATAGAAAGCATAGACCACTGGATAGCTTTCGGACTGCTAGCCTTTATAGGCGGTAAAATGATGAAGGACGGCCTTTCCCGTAAAAAGCCGTCCGGGGCGCCGGGTGTGGAAAGCGCCCGCGGCATAGGCGGCAAAAACCCTTTCGCCTTTACAAAAATGCTTGTTTTAGCCGTAGCGACCAGTATAGACGCGCTGGCGGTAGGCGTAACGTTTGCTTTTTTAAAAGTAAACATTTATAAAGCAATACTGATAACAGGCGTTTCCACTTTCGTTATAGCTATATGCGGCGTTTTAACGGGGAATAGGTTCGGCTTAAAGTTTAAACAAAAATCTGAAATTTTAGGCGGAGCCGCGCTTATAGCGATAGGCTTAAAAATAGCCCTTTCCGCATAAAGCGCGGGTTCAACCCATTAAACGCCGCAATCGCGTAACGCCCGCGTTAAGGCCTCCCCGTTTCAAGAAATCTGGTTGTGAATACGCTCTCTGGTATAGCGTCGTTATATTTAACTAAGTCGGTGTAAATTGTGGTTGAAGTCTGCGCCGCAAGGGTCGACACCTTTATCTGTTCCGGCGTAAGGAAACCCTGGACGTCTTTAAAACCGGAAGATTCCATCGTTTTTACAAGAGCGCCGCGCCGGTCGTACATTTCGATTTTATAATTCACCCGCGTAGTCTTGTCTATCCATAAAATCATTTTTCCGTACTGGTACGATGAATCTTTTGGAGTTGATTGGATTACATAACAAGCCTTGCCGTTGTACTGCTCCTCCCTAAGCAACTCATGGACGTCGTCGTCAACATTACGGCTCGTAGCGTTTAAGTCGTCGTAAGACATATCGGTTCCCATAAAACTGGCCCCGCCCTCCGAAGATGCTATGCGCCGGACTTTGGCTAAAGCCGGCAAAAATATCCACTGGCTGGCGCTCCCGCCCGGGTTCTCCAGGGTGAGGAAGCGCGTCCCCGCCACGCTCGCCGGGCTTTTAAAAACAATCACCGCCCGGCTCGACCCTTGCGCATCGTCCTTTGAATACTGATCTATCACCCGTTCAGTGGTGGAGCCGTTTTTTGCGGTGATAACCATTCTGGATCTTGTGGAAACTGTCGCCGCGTCAATACGCTCCCGCGAGGCCTTAACTATGGGCGCGGCGTCCTGCGCCTGCAATTGCGGGATTAAAACTAAACTCAAAACAAAAACAATCGTCTTTTTCATCGCATTATCCTTGAAAATAGCGCACCGTCCGCAAAGAGCGGAAGATTTCGCCAAAATTATTAATTCGCCTTATTAATCACGAAACAGGCGAATCCATTTATGTTTTCCCGTCTGAGGCTGTTTCAAAACCCGCCTGGTTTTGAAACAGCTTAAAAGAAAAGGCGGTCAAACGCCGGTTGTTCAACCACGTCTTATAAAACGCGGGTTTATGATTGAAAGCAACGCCGGTATCACCGTAAGGCTGATGATGGAACTTGTAAACATGGTGAGAGCCACCAGCAAGCCAAGATCAGATAAAATATTAAACTGGGAAAAATAAAGAACCGCGAAACCCAGGCCTACGGAAACAGCGTTAATGATAATCGCTTTACCCGAACTAGAAAAAGCGCGGCGCAGAAAATCGCCGCCGCCTGAGTATTCCCTTTTGTACGAGTCGATAAAATGAATCGCGTAATCAATGCCTATGCCAACCGAGACGCTCGCGACAAGCGCGGTGCCTAAATTGAGTTTTATCCCCAAAAAGCCCATAGCCGCAAAATTAATAAGTATCGAAATAAACAGCGGAACTCCGGCGACAAAGCCCGCGACTAACGATTTGTAGGAAAAGGCTACGATTATAAACACCATTAATATTGAAACCGCGACGGAGGCGACTTGCGACCGCACCACAAGGGCGCTTAAAGCGCTTTCAACCAGCGCGGATCCGCCCACGCTCACCCTTACGTTTTTTGGAAAGTTCGCTTCAATGTAAGCGTTTATTTTCTGAACCGCGGCTTTTGTATCCGCATCGCCTGTGGTGCGCAACTGCACCACCGTCCTTATCGCTGTGGGCGAGAGCGGATCATTCGAGTAATCATTGGTTCCGCTTGAAATCAGCACGAGGTAGTTGGAGACTAAAGCGCTCAATTCCTCCGCGCTCGTCTTGCCGTACCGCGCAGGGTCGGAGGGCGTCTCATAGTAAGCGGCGCCCTCGTAGTTTAACATTTTTTTTATTTCCCACACAAAGTCGAAAACGCTTGCGCCGGAAGACGCCGCCGCCCTGTCAAGCAACTCGACGTCTATAACTTTTGACGGCGCGGCCCCATCTCCGGCGCCCGCCGCCGGAGAGGCGCCCGCGCCGTCAAAAGAAGCCCCGCCCATTGAGCTAAAGCCTCCAAACCCAAAATCGGCGGCGCCCTCCTCCCCAAACCCAAAATCCGCGTCATTGGCGCCGTCAAAACCAAAACCGGAAGCGTCTTGCGCGTCATCGGGACGCAAGGCCGCCGGTTTAAGACCCAACGGGCTTTCATCGGCGTTAAACACCTGATTCGTCCGTTTTATCATGTCGGTGAAACCCATCACTTTACCCGCCTCCGGCGCGCGCTCCGAAAGGAACCTTTGCAAACCGTCAACGGCGCACAACACTTCCGGTAAAAGAAGGGTTTGCGTATCATCGGCTTCAACAACAACGTTCACTATTTTGGAACCGCCGAATTTTTCACGGATAAACACATCCGACCGCCGCACATCAGTATCCGGCTTAAAATACTCAACAAAAGCGTTGTCGATGATTACTTTTGATACGCCGTAAAGGGAAATCAACGTTAAAGCGCAAGCGCAGACGATCACAAAACGTTTTTTCCGCGATACAGCCATAAGAACTCCGGTTACGGCGTCGCTGAACGGGTCGGGTTTACGGGCGCCGCCGTTTTTTTGTTTAACCGCGGCTAAAGGCTTTGGGCCGCGAATGAGCAACAACGCCGGTATCAAAGTTACCGCTACGGCGAAACTCGCCATAACACCCAAAGAGGCTAAAATCCCGAATTCCCGTATCGGCGGAACGGCGGTGAAACAGAGCGAGGCAAAACCCGAAAACGTTGTAAGCGCCGCCAGAAGTACAGGCTTCCCGATTTTTTTAAAAAGCTCGAACACTAGATCCCTGTGCTGGTCTTTATTCAACGCTGCGTCTTTCAAATCGCTGATATAATGGGTTACAACGTGTATCCCGTACGCGCTGCCTACGGCCACAAGGATCACCGGAAGCACAGTTGAAAGTATCGACAACTTCACCCCTAAAAGCGGGGCCGCGCCGGTAGACCAGACCGCCGCGACAATCACGGAAATAAGCGGCGGGGCTACATAAGAAAACCTGCGAAACGAGAAAAAAAGAATCGCCAGCACAACGATTACAACCAGGGGAACCAAGCGTTTAACATCGGTTTTAACAGATTCGTTTATGGCGGCGCTTATAACCGGAAGCCCCGCGACATACACGTTTGCCATTCCGTCAAACATTTCCAGCGCGGCGTCGCGTATAATATAAAACGCCTCCGTCACCTCGCCGCCGCCGGCTTGTTCGGAAGCGGCTTCCAAAGGTATACGTATTTGGGTCGCGGTAAAGTCGGATGAAACGAGGGCGCCTTCATACACATTCCACGAAAGAAGCCGCCGGCGCAATTCGGCGATTTCTTCCGGCTTTCCCGAAAAATCATCGCCGGCGAGGCTTTCCACCCTAATCGCGTCCCCGTCCGCGGTGATGTAACTGGTGTTTATAATAGAATCAACTTTTCCGGCTCCATTTACACCCTTCACCCGTTCCACATACTCTCGAACCCGTTTAAGAAATTCACCGTCAAGCACAGAACCGTACTCACGCTCAAGCCCGACGAGTATAAAAAGCGAACTGCCAAAAACCGAGTCTATGCGGGCCGAAGTAACGCGCGCGGGGTCGCTTTCGGGCACAAAACGATAGTTGTTATTGTCCAATTCCGCCCTGGGAAGTTGAACGGCGAAAAACACGGTGAGCGCCGCTACGCAAGCGATTATCAAAACCGGATATTTAAAAAATTTTTTCATAAGTTTTAAGCTTTTTCCTTTTTTTCTTGACATTCGAATGAAGTATAATTAGAGTAAATACAAAAAACAACAGCTAGTTAAATAAAATATACGGTGTAATTTACATTACACACTGTAAGTGTAAATTACAGTACAATTTTGCGCGAAATGTAAACGCGCCCCGCCGCCGGAGGCTTGATATTGTGGAAAAAAGGCCGGTAAAAGAAAGCCGGAAAACTCGTTACACAAAGATGGTTATAAGGAACAGCCTTATCGAGCTTATGCGCTCCCGCCCCATAACCTCCGTAACCGTCAAAGAAATTTGCGATTTCGCCGATGTAAGCCGTCCAGCCTTTTACACTCATTACAAAGACCAATACGATCTGTTGCAAAGCATAGAAAGAGAGACGTCGTCTTATTTTGAAAACGCCGTCTTCGCCAACAAAACAAAAAAGATGGGGGCGCCTGGAATACGCCAATTGATTGAAGACGTGTTGCTATACATCGAAACCAACAACGATTCCGTTCAGGTTCTGTTAAGCGAAAACGGCGATATTGATTTTCAAAAAAAGATTTTCCTGCGGTTCGTCGTTTATTTGCAGTACATGATGAAAAATTATTCTAAAAAAAATTTGGCGGAAGAACAAAATGAATATTATTCGATATACACGGTGAACGGGATTATCGCCGTAGTGCATCATTGGCTTAAAAGCGGCATGAAAATGCCAAAACACGAATTGGCGAATATGATAATCGAATTGATGGGGGCGATTTTTTAACCGGAGGCCGTTTACACGCCGTATTTCCAGAGAACGCCGGAAAATTAAACGGGCGGCGCGAATAGCGGCGCGGAGAATGTTTGCGGCTGTTTTTGAAATAAGGCGTCAGGAACAGGCTCTTCGGCGGGTAAACAGCTATAACTGGCAGCCCCCATTGCGCATAACGTTCCGGCGGTGTGCGACGGCGCGGGAATGTTCCCCAGCAAGCGCTTTGCGAAGCATCGCTTCCCGCGGGAAGCGCGACCAGGGCCGTTGCGGAGGCCGAGCCGCTTCAGCGGCGGCGTAGCGGCGTGAGACCTGTATTGCGGGTCTCACATACAGGCCTGTTATGTGCTGGTTTTTTAGCGCCCAATTATCCGACCGCGTTTTTCCACAGACGGTAAAATACGGGACATTGGGTTTTCCTCAAACAATTCGAGAATTGTTTTTTCTATACAATCGTTTTGACGCAGTTGTAATTTGTAATCATCTTTGATTACTCCATCGTTGTTTAGCCGGTCGATGATCATATCGTAATACGGTTTGTGCAGTTCGCTTGAAACGAAGTTGCGTTTTAGTTTTTTGCACAAAACCAGTTCTGAGCCGGAACCGCCGAAGAGGATTTGTATAATATCCTTTTCTTTTGTTGTAGCCATTATCAACATCTCTACCAATGCTAGAGGTATTTGACAAGAGTGAAATGTTTTGTCTTTCGAGACGTTTTTCACAAGGTCGAAATACCACCACGAATATGGCATCCGCCCTTTCGAGCCGTTTGCGAGGTTTTGTAAAATCCGCTTGTCGGTCGGGTTCTTGTAAGGAACAGCGACATTGTCTTTGTAAAACTTGTTATGTTTCGATTTTGTCGCGTGTAAAATTGAGCGGTGCGCAGTCGTAAACTTGTTGGGGGAATGTCCGACATTGGTGTTGTACACCCAAACGTAATCAAAAACCTTGTAAGCGTTTTGATCCAGATAGTTTACGCGCAAGTAGGCGTTTTGCTTCGGGTAATTCATCATAAACAGATTGCCGTCTGTTTTGAGAACGCGCATACTTTCCTTGGCAAGTTCGATATACCAAGATATATACTCTTCCCATTTCTGGGTGTATTTCGCCCCGGCGTAATTGACGCCTACATTATAGTCAGGATCACCGTACACCATATCCACCGAACAGTCTGGCATACGCTTGAGAGTTACAAGAACATCCTCGTTGAAAACTTGATTGATGATATTATTCATCTTCAAGCGCCCTCTTTTTGAGGCGATATTCCCGCTTTTTCAAAAGTTTGACACTCGCAATATCTAGCGGGTTTTCAAATGTGTACTTGTAGAGACGCACACGAGTGCTCTCCCCGTCTTTCTGCTTGACGAGGTAACAGGTAGACAACTTCTTGATAGCAAGTTTGTTTTCTTGCTGCAAATCGTAGTAGAAGCGGAAAGGATTGTACAACTGGTATAGATTGAAGTTATCGAGCCACCTCGTAGGCGGAGTGTTCTTGCCTTCAAAAACGGTGACTTCGCCGTTGTATTCGACGGTCAAATCTATCTCGATTTGAAGGTCGGACACAGAGATTTTTTCGTCATTGATATAATAGTCAAACGCAATGCTGTTTTTGCGTTCACTGTTATACATTTTAGGTGATGCGCTGATGTCCTGATAAAGGAAATCGTGCAAAACTCTGTGGTTATTGGCCAATGACAGAATACTCGATTCTGAAATCGAGAAGTCGTTAAGTAGACTTGGGCGGTAAGGCCAGCCAATCACATCCGCTTCCCCGATGCGTTCAAAGGTGTGATAAATCTTTTCAAGGCATTTGATGAACTTGTGTCGCCCATCCCCCAAATGAATAACCGTGTAGCCTTTATCCACAAGTTTCTCAGGCAGTTTGGACAGGTCGTCGACCTTGGTTATGTCGTAGGGATTATTGGTCGAGGAGCCAGCATCGCGCAGCACCTTCTTGACAACATCGTTGTCAAATACGAGGTTGCCATTCTGTTGGCAGAGGTCAAAAATACGCTCGATAACCTGTTTCTTGGTCACGAAATCATTGTAGAGGACGAAAATTATTATGTCAATGCGTCAAAATGATACAATTCGTGACGAATTTCAGGGTTTACTGACTGACTTACGTAGATAAACTTGGGGGCTAAAAAAATTGCACATAACATTACCGGCTGTATGCGCCGGTTTTGCCGCCCCAGATAAGTGCTTTGCTCAACAAATACCAGGTCCGCCAAAATATGCCGGAGCAACGGCGCGGGAATGTTCCCCAGCACAGCTGGGGCGCGCAACGGAAAATAACCTAGCCACACGGAACCCCGACCCGCCTACTGGCGGCGAAGCATATACAGTCCTGTTATGTGCAGTTAATTTTGCTTTTATAGTATTTCTTTTTTATTATTTACCTATTTTTTTAATATTTTTTTTGGCTGTAAACTTCCGTTACCCAACAACTCTATTGTTCATAATTTACGCCCGTCCCAAGCAAATTATTTTTTGGTGTTTCTTCAGACACGGGTTCGTCATCGTTTGTGGGATATTGTAAATAGCCGTTCACCGCCGACCATTTGCGTGTATAATATGAAAATCCCGCCGTTGGGGAAAGTGTAAATTGCCCTAAAACAAAGGTATACCCAATCCGGAAAGAAAGATTAAAATGCTTATCTGTGTAGAGATCATGTTCCGAGTAATTAGACAGCGCATCAGGGTTGTCAAGAAGATAGTCATAGTCGCTCATAACACCTGATTTTGTAGACAATGGAAAAACAGAAAACATATCAACGGAAAGGAAAATACCAATAATAGCAAACCGGCTGCTAAAGTGAAAAGATGGAAATATATCTTCTTTCCATTCGAGGCGGCTTATGGTCTTTCCGTCTTTATAGACGTACTCGTTTGTTGTTCCCAATGTACACCCTGTGTCAATCTCCAGAGAGACTTTCATGAGCTCGTTTGAATAAAGCGCTCCGCCAACAAGCAACGCATAGACGCCTGCTGAAACAAATTTTTTACACGTCATTCCTTCAAGGAACAAGCTGTATTTCAAGGGTATAGTGTTCATTATAGATGGTTACAACCACTTCCGAATCAAATGCCAGGAACAAAGGCCTGTTTGAGAATTCCCCCTGTTCGTCACGGGCGTCGAAGCGCTTGCCATTAATGGTGTATTCAAGGTGATCATTTAAAGAAAAACCATCGCTCAGCGTAGTTTCCACAGGGTATGAAAAGCTATAACTTTCACCAGCGTTTATCTTTGGAATAGTTTTGTCGACAAACATAAGCCGCACATCAGTAACATCCTCTGTCGAATGATTCACTACCTTTATATAGATATACCGCGCCGAAGATGTTTCTTCCATATCGCTCTTACAGCCTGGGAACAGAAAAACATAGGCCAGCAAAATAGCTGTGCTAAAAAACAATCTTCTTTTCATAGCTCTTGCTCCTCGTACTCAAGCAAGTCTCTCATCTCCATCGTGTAATAATCGCGGTGGATGGTAATAAGAAGCAGACTATCGTCTATCACCAGTGGTTTGCCGGCAAAATCGCCTTGTTCGTTTTGATGGTCATATTTTTTGCCGTTAATGTGATACTCAATATGATCATCGCTGATATATGGAGCCTCTCCGCCTCATGATAAACGGAGTGTGTATTCCTGACCGGCATAGAGTTTTTTTAAGGTTTCACCCCTAAAGAGCAGACGCAGGTCTGTTACATCCGATTCCGAAGCGTTAAGCAACTTTACGGAAGCGCTGCGAGCAGCCATGCCGGTTGGACAACCGGAAAGAGAAAGCATAACAGCCAGCGCCGTAATGACTAAAGAACATTTTTGCATAGCGCCTTGTCTCCTTCTTAAGCGAACGTGGAGATTCTCACTTGCATATAGCCGTCGATTTTCCGCCACAGTCTGCTTAGAATCCGTCCATAGTGTAGACATTTATGGACGGACTTCTGATTTTGTCTGTCTCCGAATAGGCGCCGTATATAGCCCTGGCATGACCAGCGCCAAAATATTATAAGCACAACGGAACGAAGCGGCGGGAAGACCTGTATTCTGCAAATGTGAATCAATAAGGCCCCAGACGCCTGAGCCAATACCCACATACCAGTGAAGCCGATGTTTAGTTAGGAAGATATGATTTCCGCATCGGTTGAAGCGAATATTTTTTCTTTCGCCTCCTCAATCTGCTTCCACAAGTTGTTGATAGTTTCTTCATTTTCGATATGAGCTGCAATGACCTGCTGAAGCGTTTCCCTGTCGTATACGCCCAACGCGACGATATCTTCATCTGTCGCCTGTTCAAGATAATCTTTGACCTTTACATCAATCGGGTATTGGGCTAAATCCTCCTCTTTTCCTGTTGTAGTATCAACAGAACGGCCGTCGCCGCTATCACGGCCTATTAATCGGCTTGGACGCCCAGCGTCAATAAGTTTTACTCTGCCGGTTTCAACAGCACGGGCGTTTTCGTCTTTTAATGTTAGCGCGTATGGCATTACATACTGCACGGGCTCGCCTTCACTTTTTTCCGCCGCACACGCTATGGCGCCAATTTCTATGTCATTCCGCAACACACGGAATTCATAATACCGCGGTTCATCCTTTCCGGCGTGATAAATAACAAGCGGATATCGGGAAAGTTCCGCCCATACCAGTTGTTTTCTTCTGTGAAGTCCAGCATATCAGTGAGGGCGAAAAACCGCGCCACACGCCAGTCCACAGCGCCCTCTTGCGCCGCCAGCTGTTCAAGCAACTCCGCATCAGCATAAGGGGTTGAATATCTCCCGCCGGCGCCTTCCGTGATTTCTGAATCGCGCAAATTATCGCAACTTTGCACGACAACTCCAAATACCAGCATTATGCAGAGCGTCCCAGTAAAAGAAGAAATTTTGGTCATTGCAACCCTGCTATGGTCTTGACAAAACCCTTTTACAAACAGTTATTTATAAAATCTTAGTCGTTTCTTTCATGTTGCATGGATACGGCGTGACAAATCATCTAAGATTCTATACCGCTCATCGAACATTCTTGCCGATTCTCAGTTTTCTTCAGGCATACTTCTCGAACCTCAAGAAAACAAAACATACACGCCAAAGTCTCTTGGCTTATGGGCCCTTTCCCGCCAGCCTTCCCAGGCGCCTATTGCATGGCATCGCCCAGCGGCCGTATCAGGCGGTTCTTCCCAATCACAGTTACGGAATAGCGGAGGATTCCCGGCCTAAGCAGACCACCTCCTCTGAAATACGTGATTTTATTCATACCCCGGTGTGGCGGACTTGTCGAGCCCCTGCTTCGGTTAGATTTTTACGTGAGACGTCACGGCGCAACCCTGCTTACAATCGTAAAAAAGCCGTAACTATTTATTTATTTTCCGGGTTTAAGGCGGCGATAGCATGAAAGCCGTTAAATTCGGCGATACAATTCGGGCGCATTTTCAGCCGGGCTTTCCGCTAAAATTAGGCATAAGGGGGCGAGCCGCTAATTCCCGCGCCAATCGCTTATGCGGGGCGCAAACCTTCCGGCGGCTTAAAACCGCACCTTGCGCCAGGCGGGCGGATTAAAACGTGCTGTTTGTTGTGGATAGCGCGGCTCCGTTATTTGTCGCGCTCCCGTTGTTATTCTTGTAAAAAGATGATCCGCCTTGATCCGCCTTGTTTTTTAAGCCGTCATCCACATCATCATCGCCGTACACCATGCCGCCGGTTTTCTCAAAAGTCCCGCTACTCATATGAACGCCGCCGCCTCTGTTCGCCGTGTTGCCTCTGATTACGCCGGATGACATGAAGAATTTGGATTCGGCGCTTTGAACGGACACGCCGCCGCCGCTGCCGTATTTACTACTGTTTCCATATATTTCGGCGTTCCCCGACATATAAAAAACGCCGCTATTAGTTACCGTTACACCGCCGCCGCCATAACCGCTGCCAGTTACGGTGTTGTTTCGAATAGCGCCGCCAGAAAAGTAAAATTGCAAGCCGGCCGCGCCTGAATCTGAACCTATATTAACGCCCCCTCCGTTGGTTGTTCCTGTATTGTTTTCTATAAAGCCGCCTTCCATGGTAAACGTCCCATTCCTAAGATACACGCCGCCGCCGTCGACACCCTCATTGTCGTGTATACTGCCGTCCGTCATTGTAAATTTACCGCCGTCAATGTAAACGGCGCCGCCGGAGGTGGAAATTTTATTGCCGCTCAATTCCCCGCCCGTCATGACAAATTCCCCGCCGGAATTTATCTTAACGAGCGAGACGCTTCTTTTTTCCGCAACGTTTGTTTCGCCGGATATTACCGCTCCGTTTTTTAAGGTTAAAATCGCGCCAGAGTTAACAGTTACGGCTTCAAGGTTCGCATTCGCCGGAGTTAACGTTAAAGTTTCGCCGTTTGCGCCGCCTGAAAGTATCAGGTTTCCGTTGCCAGCCAAAGTAAAGGAGGCTGTTAGTTTAACGTCATTGCCATCCGCGGGTTTTAAAGTTA
>JAITER010000090.1 GCA_031281945.1 Spirochaetaceae bacterium
ATATCAACGTCTAAAAGCATACTGTCCATAGCCAGTAGCTCTTTCGCCACATCGATTTCCAGCAGACGCAATTCACGGTAGCTGATCACCAGAAAATTCCCGCAACCGCAGGCGGGGTCAAGGAATTTTAGCGCGGCTATCTTTTCGTGGAAGGCGGCGAGTTTATCCCTGCGCCCGGCGGTGGATTGTTTTTTTATACCCTCAAACTCTTCCCGCAAGGCGTCGAGAAACAGGGGGTGTATCAGTTTTAATATGTTCTGCTCGCTGGTGTAGTGCGCCCCTATATCGTGGCGCTCCTCGTCGTTCATAACGCTCTGGAACATAGCCCCGAATATCGCGGGGGAAATTTTGCTCCAGTCCAGAGTGCAACACTCGATAAGCGCATCCCGCATGGGCCGGTCAAAATCGGCGCTTGCAAGCGCTTCCTCAAAAAGACGGCCGTCGATATACGGGAAACGGTTTAACTGCTCGTCAATGGTTTTAAGGCGGCCTTCTTTGGGGGTGTTGAGGGTCTCAAATATCTTATGCAAGTGCAGGGCGAGGTCGCTTCCGTCTTCGCCGGTGCGTTCGATGATGTACTTGTTAAAAAGATTGGGCGGCTCAAAAATGCCTGAATCATCGGCGAAAAGGCAGAACAAAACCCGGACAAGGTACAGTTCAAGGCGATGTCCGGTATAGCCGGCCTCTTTTAGGCGGTCGTGTAGCCGCCCCATCTTTTCGGCGGCGGCTATGTTCACAGGATCCCACTGTTTATACGGGTCTATCTCCTTGTACCCCGCCAAATAGCCGAACAGGTCTATATAGTCCGGCAATTCATCAAGGCGGAATGCGTAACATTTGGCGTTATCTTCCAAATCGTAATACTGAAAACGCAAAAAATCGCAGGTGAGTATGCCCTTGGGAACGTCTTTTTGCGGCAGAGTTAATGCGTAGGCCTTCGCCTGTTCGTAGGCTTTGTCCAAGTCTTTGCCGGGCGTCTTCATCTCGATGATGATTTTCCCTTTCCAGAACAGGTCTATGTAGCCGCGCCGGCTTTCACCCGCCGGTTCGCCAAACAGATTGGCCTCTCCGCCTTCAAAATGAACTTCATGCTCAAAAAGAGCCGCCTTTTTCCTGTCCACTCCGAAAATCTTTAGAAATCCGGTCTCAAAGGTTTGCGCCTCGGCTTTCTCCCGCGCCGGCCCGCCGTCCTTCCATTCAATGACAAAGGCGGCGGCTCTCATTTTTATCTCATTCCACGACAACGGCATATATTCTTATACCATATTCGGGCGATTTAGGACGCCGAATCCAGGATTTTCTTCTTCCCGGCGCGCTTCCCGCAAAAACATCAAACACCGCGGGCGGTTCCTCGCCAAAGTCCGCCGCCGTCCGGCTTAACGCCGTTTTTATCAAAGAGCGCAAACGCCCATCCGCAATCATTGCGGCGCCCATATCTAACTTGTTTAACAACCCGGCTGGCCGCCCGCTCGCCCTGCGGGGTCAAGCTTGCAAGTCCTGTGGTTTTTCAGGCTAAAGCCTTGCAAAGCGGCGGCGCATACAGGCGGTAAAACTTGGGCCCGAAGATCGCGGGGCGCGGCCCTATAAACTGCGAGCCGCAAAACAGGCCGTTGGCTGTTGCGAAATGCCCAAAAGACAAAAAAAGAGGGCGCGATAAAAACCGCGCCCTCTTTACAAACAACTAAACGCTGTTGTTTAAGGTTATTGGGCGGTTGCCGGAGCCGCTTTTGGCGCCGGTTTAAAGTTAAGGATTATGCCGCCTTCAAGCCAGCTACCGCTAGTAAACGGATTCTCAATGGCGCCGCCCGATTTGGCCTTGGGGTTGTCGGCGGGGACGCCTTCGACATCGGACGCATCTTTACCGGGAACGCCTATTTTGACAAGGTTGCTTTTAATCTGGGCGTCCAGGCTAAACGTGTCGCTAAACGCGAAGTTCGCGCCAAATTGCAATTCGGTTTCTTTAAGCGACAAACCGGCAATATTCCACGAAGAAGGCGTTGCTTTAACTTCCTGTTCGGGTCGCCCCTGTGTTTTAGTTTTGTACGAAGCCCAACTTTGCGACTCCACTTTAAGGAAGGTGAATGTTACGCCGGTGTACAAAGCGAATTTCTGGGTGACTTTATACTGGGCGCCAACCTGCATTTGGGGGATAAAAGCAAAATATGTTGTGGGCGGTTGTATTGTAGGGACGGGGGCTCCGCCGCCGGGAGGGGTGATGTCGACTATTTTCTGTTCAAAATATTCTACATCACCGGTAGTGGTTGTTGTTTTGTTTTCCGAGCCGGCCAAAACAAACTGCAACTGCGGGCGCAGTTTAAACTGCAATTTTTGGTTGACGTCCGCCGTTACGCCGTAGTACAGGTTTAACACGTTGTTATAACCGCCGCTTGTTACAGTTTTTGTTTCGGTAGCAGGACTATCGGGATTTTTAACAGTCGTCGTCCCAGTTTCGCCGAAATCAAGAGAAAGCTGATAGTCGGCGGAAAAATCTTTGTACGCCCCTTCCAGTTTTACGCCCAAAACAGCCGCATCCCAGTTATCTGATTTGGTAGTTATGCCAGAACTTTTAGCTTCGCTTGTAGTATGCGTAGGCCATTGAAAACCGATAGTCGCTTTCGGGGTGAAAGACCCGATTTTTTTGCCCCACTGCGCGCTGGTAACAGTCGCGCCGGAGCCCGCGGTTCCCTCTGCGCCGGGCAGGTCGTGATTTTTATCGTATTCGCTTTTAGCGCCTTTAAACAAAAGGTCTAAACGCACACCGCCTATCGCCTGATTCGCAAAAAGAACGGCGAACTGCTGGTTAATGGTAAAGTCTTCCTTAATCTTAACGGCGTCTCCATCCGCGCCGTCATTAGTCCCGCTTCCACTAAAAAGTTCGCCGTTAAAGTAAAAACCCACATGGTTTTGGCCGAGTTTTTTGGCGAGCCCGCCTTGAAAGCCTGTACCTATCGTCCCTGTTTTTCCGCCCAGGAAAAAGTAAACGTCGTCAAACTTAACGTTGGCCCAGTTTACAACGTTTAGGTAGTTGTCTTCGTCCAAAGCATAACGCGGCGTTACACCATTCACCATAGAACCGATAGCGGCCTGCAAACCCAACTGACCGACCGGCGGCCTAAAGTCTGGCGGTTGAGTTGCAGTTTGCGCAAACGCCCCCGCCGCCAGGGCCGCAAAAACAGCCGCAAAAATACCTTTTTTCATGTTTTCTCCTTCAAATTTTTTGAAAAATTAAGTCTAAAAAGACTCGAATGTTTTGCGTTTCATTTTACATTAATAACAATTAGGGGCAGGGGGAGGAGGGCTTGACAAAAATGAGGTTTTACGGATACAAGGCGCGTTTGCGCCGTTTTAGATTCGGCGTCTTTTAACTGGTGAATCGCGTTTTTTATTCAATTAACATAGCGTCGCCGTAGCTAAAAAACCTGTACCCTTTTTCCACCGCCAGGGCGTAAGCGTCCAAAATAAGGCGCCGGCCTTCCTCCGGCGAGGAATCCTGGCCGGCAAAACAGGAAACAAGCATGAGCAAAGTAGAAAAAGGCGTGTGAAAATTCGTAAAAAGGCCGTCCACAACGCAAAAACGGTAAGCGCCGTAAATAAAAATTGACGTCTTCCCCGCGCCCGCCCGTATTCCGCCGGAGCTCCAGGCGGATTCAAGGGTTCTTGCGCTTGTGGTGCCAACCGCTATTATTTTGCGCTTTTGGGTTTTGGCCAGTTCTATGCGGGAAGCTGTTTTTTCGTCTATAAAAAAAGATTCTTCGTGCATACGGTGCCCTTCCACCGTTTTTGAGCGCACCGGCAGGAAGGTGCCGGGCCCAACGTGCAATGTGATAAACGCGCACTCAACGCCCTGCCGCTTTAGTTGCAAAAGCAGTTCGTTTGTAAAATGCAACCCGGCGGTGGGCGCCGCCGCAGAGCCGGGTTCCCGTGCGTATACGGTTTGGTAACGCTCGCAGTCCCTGGCGGCAAAGGCTTCGCCCTCGCCGCGTTTTATGTAAGGGGGTAATGGCACGCGCCCGTAAACGTCAAGATAAGAATCGTTTACGGGGGGATCGAAACGCAGTGTTACCACGCCGTCCGATTTTGCGGTAATTTCGCCTGTTACGCCGCCGGGAAAATTGTAAAGGCCGCCTAAACGCCGGCGGGAGGCGTTCTTGCAAAGAGTGCGCCAAACGCCTTGATTTTCGTCCACAAGCAGGAATTCAACGTTTTTTCCGCCGGGCGTCTCGCCGGAAAGCCGCGCCTTCCTCACCCTGCTGTCGTTAAACACCAAAAGGCCGCCTTCCGGCAAAACGGCTGGAAGGTCGCTTACCAAAAGATGGCGGCGCTCGCCGGTGCGCCGGTTTAGCGTCATAAGGCGCGAATCCCCGCGCCTCGCGCCCGGTTCCTGGGCGATAAGTTCCTGCGGAAGATTAAAAAAAAAGTCCGATGTTTGCACCGCAGGCCTCCCCCGGTTTTATTCCCAAATGGGCGTAAGCGGCGGCTGTAACCGTTCTGCCCCTGGGGGTGCGCTGTATAAGGCCCGCCTGTATTAAAAAAGGCTCGTAAAAATCTTCCAGCGTGTCGGACGCTTCTCCCACAGATATAGCGAGAGTTTCCGCCCCCACGGGGCCGCCCCCGTAGCGCTCTATAATAACGCGCAGAATCTCGCGGTCGAGTTTTTCCAGCCCAAGACTGTCAATTTCCAGCCTTTCCAGCCCTTCTTTCACCACATCCAGCGTTACGGACGCCTGTTTTTTCACCTGCGCAAAATCGCGCATACGGCGCAACAGACGATTGGTTATACGCGGAGTGTACCGCGAACAACAGGCGAGTTTTTCCGCGGCGGCGTCTTCTATGGCAATATCCATAATAGCGGCGGAACGCATTATAATCGCTTTTATATCCGCGCTTTCGTAAAGTGAAAGCCTGCAGGTTATTCCAAAACGGCTTATTAGCGGGCTCGAAACCATTCCGGCTCTAGTTGTAGCCCCCGCAAGCGTAAAAGGGCGTATGGGCAGGCGCATCGTACGGGCCGCCGGCCCTTGTCCTATAACCCAGTCTAGCGCGTAATCTTCCATGGCTATGTACAGCATTTCTTCTATGGCCGGTTTAAGCCTGTGTATTTCGTCTATAAAAAAAACTGATTTCGCTTTTAGGTTGGTAAGTATGCCTACCAGGTCTTTCGGCTTATCCAGGGCCGGGGCGGACGTTTCTATAAAATCGACGCCCATTTCCACCGCGACTATATGGGCCAGCGTCGTTTTACCAAGACCGGGCGGCCCGGATAAAAATATATGATCTAAACTTTCGCCGCGTTCTTTCGCCGCCGCTATGTAATCAGAAAGATTTTTGCGCATCATTTTTTGGCCGATAAATTCCGACATACGCTTCGGACGCAGGGTTATATCCCGCTCGTCCTCCGGCATTCCTGTTTCGGGGTGTAAAATCGCGCCTTCGTTTGTTTTTTTCGCCATATTCCGAAATGATGTTATTTCAAAATGTTAATTTTTTGAATAGAGTTGTTCAAAAACCTAAACTTCCGCGCAACAACCGGTTAAAAAGCGGCAAACCTGGAAGCGGCGTTAAATCCTGTCTGAAAGCTCATGGAAGTTGCGCGCCTCTTTTTTTTAGGGTACACTCTATTTATGGATGAGCGCGTAAAAAAAATCCGCGTGCTAAACGATGAAATATCGGAAGCGAAACAAAACGTCGAGGTTTTGCTGGCCTCCCTTGGAAAATCATTGCTGGAATACGAAGGAAATTACGATTGCGAAACGCTTCCCGAAATAAAAGAATACAAAAAACTTAAACAAACAATAGCTGAAACACACGAAAAAATACTGAAATCCGAAGAAGAATACGCCCTTGTGCGGCGGCTGGAAAGCGAAATCCTTACAGAAAAACGTGAAGCGTCCGTAAAAGAAAAATCCATAAACCAGTTATACGCTGAGTTCGGCGCAATTGCGCTGGAAGCCGAAGGCATGGACTGTTGCGCCCCCGCAAGAAGTTTTTTGGAAAAAAAAGAAGCGCTCAATCTACGAATAAACAACTTAAAAAAAAGCGCGGAGCTTATTAACGGGGGCGCCTCGGAGGGCGGAATTAAAGGTTTTTTTACAACAGGCATAAAAAAAATACGCGAAGAAGCCGCGCTAAAAACCGCCCGCAGCGAGTTAAAACAGCTTTATTTGCTTTTTGGTAAAGAGATCGCCGGCATGAGCGAAAAAGATTTTTGCGCCGTTAAATTCCCGGAGGAGTCTCTTAAAAAGAAAGCTGAAGATTTACGCTCCACCCAAGCCGGTATATGCGCTATAACATCAGATATTGAATCAAAACAAACTGAACTTGATTCAATTTTGCAAAGATGGAAGGCTGGCGGCGGAATCAACGTAAAATTAAACGCGCTTAATAATGAGGCGGCTGTTTTGGATACGCGGCAAATGGAGTTATGCGTTAAAACAGGAGCCGAAGCGTCCAACGTTCAAAAAAAAGATATATATAGCAGACTGCTAAAAACAAGCGATTTGTTTATAATAGAAAACGTTCAAAAAGAAACCGGAAAAATCGCGGAAATCAGCGATAAAATCAAACTTATGGAAAATTCATTGCAAATTGACGCAAAACAAATTCAAATAGAAAAACTTGAAAAACAGGCCGCCGGCAAACGCGAGCAAATATCAAAAATAGAAGCGGAAATTATGGATATAGAAAAAAAAATAAGCGCTGTAAATGCGGAAATCAGTCGTGTTCAACAACTCGATTAATGCGCCCGCAAATTTCGCAAAACAGCGTTTTTTAACGAAGTTATTCAGAAACCTGAAATTTCTGAATAACTTTATTATTATTTTGGATGATGATAAAACCTTTGAAAAAAACAGAAAATAAAAAAAAACAAACGCCGCCTAAAAACGGGGCGTCCGTAAAAAAAGCTCTGGCCGCGTCCGCAAGCGCGAAACAACCGGCGGCGCAGTCTCAAAAAAAGGGCGGCGAAACGGCGGTGAAAGCGAAGCCGGCTTCCAAACAGAAGAATTCCGCCGCCTCCCAATCCAGCGCCAAAAACGCCGCAACCGTAGCGGCGGCCTACGATGAATCAAAAATAAAGACGCTTTCCAGCCTGGAACACATACGGCTTAGAAGCGGAATGTACATAGGGCGGCTGGGCGACGGTTCCAATCCAGACGACGGGATTTACGTCCTGCTTAAAGAAATTATAGATAACGGGATAGACGAATACATCATGGGAAACGGCTCCCAAATTGATGTTGAAATAAAAGACGGCCTGCTAAAAGTGCGCGATTACGGGCGCGGCATACCGCTCGGCAAACTTACCGAATGTGTATCAATCATAAACACGGGGGCAAAATACAACGACGACGTGTTTCAATTTTCCGTAGGGCTTAACGGCGTGGGAACAAAAGCCGTAAACGCTCTTTCGTCTTATTTTAGGGTTGTTTCCATCCGTGAAGGCAAATTCGCCGAGTCTGTTTTTGAACGCGGCGCACTTATAAAAGAAAAACGGGGGACTTTAAAAGACGCGGCCAGAAAAAACGGCGTTTACGTGGAATTTACGCCGGACAAAGAAATATTCGGCGAATATTTTATAAACATGGAGTTTGTAGAAAAGCGTATAAAAAACTATTCATACTTAAACACCGGACTCGCTCTTGTTTTAAATGGTAAAAAATATATTTCAAAACACGGTTTGCTGGATTTGCTTTCGGAAGAAACCGGCGCTTCCGGCGAGGACGGCGGGGCGGGCAAGGAGCCGCTTTTGTATCCAATAGCCTACTACAAGGGCGAGCGCGTTGAATTCGCTTTTACACATACGAACAGTTACGGCGAGGCTTATTTTTCGTTTGTAAACGGCCAGTGGACTTCGGACGGAGGCTCTCATCTTTCGGCCTTTAAAGAGGGCCTTTTAAAAGGCGTTCAGGCTTTTTTTAAAAAAGATTACAAAAGCGAGGACGTGCGCGAAGGCTCCATCGCGGCTGTGGCCATAAAATTAAAAAATCCAGTTTTTGAAAGCCAGACGAAAAACAAACTGGGCAACTCCGACGTCCGTTCCTGGCTTGTAGCCGAATGTAAAGCGGCTGTGGAAGACTGGTTGCACAAAAACACGGACGCGGCCAAAAAACTCGAACAAAAAATTTTGGCCAACGAAAGTCTGCGCACCGAATTAAACAGCGTAAAAAAAGAAGCCCGCGAAGCCGCGAGGCGGGTCGCCATAAAAATACCAAAATTAAAAGACTGCAAGTACCATTTGTGCGATGGAGATCGCGGCGCTTTATCTACAATTTTTATTACAGAAGGCGATTCGGCTTCCGGTTCCATGGTTTCCTGCCGCGATGTATATACACAGGCTATATTTAGCTTGCGCGGCAAAGTAGAAAATATGTACGGTAAAAAACGTCCGGCCATATATAAAAATGAAGAGCTATACAATTTGATGATGGCTCTCGGTATAGAAAACGACGCCTCCGGCCTGCGTTACGCAAAAATTGTAATAGCCACGGACGCCGATTTTGACGGCTTTCATATACGCAACCTTTTGCTTACTTTCTTTTTGTCTTATTTTGAAGAACTTGTTACAAGTGGAAAAATATTTATTTTAGAGACGCCGCTTTTCCGCGTGCGCACAAAAAAAGAAACCCGTTACTGCTACACAGAAAAAGAAAGGGACGAAGCGGCGGAAGATTTGGGACGTTCTTGCGAGATAACCCGTTTTAAAGGCCTTGGCGAAATTAGCCCAAAAGAATTCGGCCAATTTATAGGCGCGGATATTAAACTGGTTCCAGTTTCTGTAAACGCGCTAAAAATCGTACCGCAGGTTCTTTCGTTTTATATGGGCAAAAACACGCCGGAACGCCGCGAATACATAATGAAAAACCTGGTAAACACAGACTAAATCCCAGACGTTTACCGGGCTGTTCGCCAACCCGTTTGGCCGCCGCCTTTAGTCCCTGCAACCCCGCCCGGCGTTTTGCGTTTTCAAACGGAAGCCGGCCTAAGCCAGGCATGGCCGCCACGCACGGCTTTCGAAACCTTGATGTTTCCGCAAGCCGGCTCTATTCACTCCGCATCTTCCACGGCGCAAGCCGAAAACCCCTCACAGCGCAAGGCCGCCCTTCCTCCGGCCTCTTTTACGGAGCGGCCTTTTAAAAAACGGCGTAAAAGCGCGGCCTCCGTCCCGCCGCTCAAAACTTTTCGCAAGGCGCTTCCAGCCGTCCTTGCGTCAACGCCTTTTGCGCGTATTAAAGCAAGCAGTTTTTTGGGAGGGGTTGCGCTTCTGGAAGCCCTTGCGTCAAGCCATAATTCGGCGTAACGCGCATCGTTCACGGCGCCCGATTGTTTAAGCCGCCTAATAGCGGCGGCGGCTGCCGCCGGCTTATAGCCGCGCTGATAGAGCTTTACCGCAAGTCCAGCCGAGCATTGTTCGGCGCGGGCGGCCAGTTTAACAGCCGCCTTTTCCGCCTCAAAACAAGCGCCGGCAAAAACCAGCGCCGCTTCCTCATCCGGCTCAAGCGGGCGCCCGTTTTTTAGCGCGGCAAGCAACGCGCCTGAGTCTTCGCCCGCCGCTCCGGACGAAACGGCGTCTTCGATATAATCGGGCCGGAAAGACAATTCCGCGCCGTCTTCCATTCTAACGGTAAAAATCGAGTTTTTTTCTTGAACAAACAATGCCGTCATTAAAACCCGTTAAAAATTTACGAAGAAGCGGGCGGCCCTTCTTTATCATCATGAATAATGCGTAAATGCAATTCTTTAAGTTGATTTTCATCCGCCAAAGAAGGGCATTCATCCATGGGATTTTGGGCGAAGCTATTTTTTGGAAAAGCTATAACTTCTTTAATTGACGATTCTCCGGCCATGAGCATAACCAGCCTGTCCAGGCCGGGGGCGATTCCTCCGTGCGGCGGGGCGCCGTATTTAAACGCTCCGGTTAAAAATCCAAAACGTTTTTCGGCCTCTTCCTCGTCAAAACCGGCTATAGCGAAAATCCGTTTTTGCATTTCAGGATCGTGTACGCGGATAGACCCGGAGGCAAGCTCATAGCCGTTTAGCACAAGGTCGTAAAGGTCGCCTAAAACGGCGCCTGGGTCTTGTTCCATAACGTCGTAAAACCGTTCCTGCGGGCTGCTGAACAAATGGTGCGCCGCCTCCCATTTTTCTTCATCTTCGTTAAATTCAAAAAGCGGAAAATCTACTATCCAGGCGAATTCAAAACGGGGTTCAGAAGCGGAAGCGCCGCAAAGATACAAATCTTTACCAAGTTTGGAACGCACGGCCCCCAGGCTTATGTTTGCGATTTTGCGAACCGCATCCCCAACCAAAAGTATAAGGTCGCCCGGGCCTGAGCAAAGCGCCTCGCAAATTTCAGGCGCCCTTGCCGCGAAAAATTTCGCGACGCCGCCTTCAAGAACAACGGCGCCGTCTTTTGACGCAACCTTCATCCAGGCCAGTCCTTTTGCTTTGTATATTTTTGCGCAGGCTTCCAGTTCTTCAATTTGTTTACGCGAAAAAGACGCGCCGTCCGGCACGACCAGCGCTTTAACGCCGCCGCCCGCTTTTGTTACGCCTTTAGCCGCCGCCTCGCGCTTTTCCGCCTCGCCTTGTTCCAGCGCGTCCGTAAAAGCCTTAAAGCCGCTTTCACGGGCGAATGTTGAAAAATCCCGCAAAACAAGGTCAAAACGCAGGTCTGGTTTATCAGAGCCGTAGTTTTCCAAAGCATCGTTATACGTTATACGGCGGAATTGGGCGGGAAGCGCTACGCCCAGCGTCTTTTTAAAAATGAATCCCATAAGCCGTTCCGTAACCGATAAAACATCCTCCCTCGCCACAAAAGACATTTCAATATCTATTTGCGTAAATTCCGGTTGGCGGTCGCCGCGGGCGTCTTCATCCCTGTAGCAACGGGCTATCTGAAAATACTTGTCAAAGCCGCCGGCCATAAGAAGCTGTTTGTACAACTGCGGCGACTGCGGCAGCGCGTAAAAAAAACCCGCATACAAACGGGAAGGCACAAGGTAATCCCGCGCCCCTTCCGGCGTAGGCTTTATAAACGTAGGCGTTTCTATTTCTAAAAAACCTTCACGCAATAAAAATTCACGGGCCGCGAAAGAGACTTCACTGCGCAATTTAATTCTTTTTTGCATACGATTTGTTCGCAGATCCAGGTAACGGTATTTTAAACGCAATTCTTCTTTTGGCAGAACGTCTTCTTCGTCAATCTGGAACGGAAGCACGGCGCAACGGTTTAGAATGGTGATATTATGCGCAATTACTTCAATTTCTCCTGTAGCCATTTTTTGATTTTTCATGCCGTCCGGCCTTTCCCGGACAGATCCTTCCGCGGCTATACAGTATTCGTTGCGCAATTCTCCCGCTATTTTTAGCGCTTGCGGCGAAGACGTTCCGTCAACTACAATCTGCGTAACGCCGTACCGGTCGCGCAGGTTAATAAAAAATACGCCGCCATGGCTGCGCAATCTGTGAACCCAGCCGTTTAACGTAACGTTTTTTCCCGCATCCAAAACGGTTAAAGCGCCGCAAGTCGCGGTTCGTTTGTGTTTTTCCATGTAAAAAGTATATCAAAGTAAAGCAAAATGAAACACCGTAAAAAACAACGGTTTCAGGCTTTACCGGGATTTAAAACTGTAATAACGGCGCATTTTTGGGCGCTTTCCGCCATAATTAGGCCGCTTTAGCGGACAAATTCCCAATCGCATTGCGCTTTAGGCTCCGGCGGCGCCCGCGCAAGCCTTATTTTCAATCAATTTCAACGGTCAAACAAACGCCAGGCATAACAAAAAACGCCTTTTCTAAACAAGTTTTAGTAGCTATAATTAAAAACCGGCGTTTAAAATACCGCTTGGCGGTTAAAAATAAAATCCTGTTAGCTTTAAGGGGTGTTTCATGAATATCATAAACCATAAAAACCGGGCTTTAATGCGCCGGCCTGTAATTTTAGCCGCCGTTTTGTTTTTGCTTTTATCTTGCGAGGAAGAAACCGGCTCCTCCGCGGCCCTTTACGGAGTTTGGGTAAGCGAATTTCTAGTCCAAGAAACGGGCGAAAAATTTGTTACGCAAATAGACGTCTCGCAAACCAAAGTTAAATATCACGGAAGTTACGAAGCCGAAATAGTTAACAGTCCCGATTTTTACAACGAATACGGCTATTTAATACTTAAATTCACAAAATACGCGGATTTCGGCGGCGAACCTTCAACCACCCACGCGAATACGGGCAAATACGGCGCCCTATACTGGAAAGACCTTGCTCCGGCTTCCGTTTATTTGGCGGACGCCTACACCGGCTACACGCATGAATTAAAAACCTCATACGAAGAAGCAGTTGCGGCCTTTACAAACAACGCCGCCGCTACTTTTGTCAACTGGTCTATTACAAGCCCCTACGCCAAAAAATCTGAATACCCTTTTGAATAAAACCGTTTTTTCCGGTTTTTTAGTCTGTTGCGTTTTACTACACTCTGGTTTTAAAACGCCGCTTTATGCGGAAGACTCTGTAGAAACCGGCGAAGACGCCTTTGCGGAAGATTCTTTCCCCATAATGGAAGACGAGCTTGGGCTTACCGTAACGGGGACGGCGGAAACAACGCAACAAATGCAAATTGTAAGCCGCGCTGAAATTGAACGGTCTCTTGCTCAGGATGTAGCGTTCCTCTTGCAAGAAACACTGGGTTTAAGCATAACGCGCTACGGCGGTTACGGAAGCGAAGCCAGCGTTTCATTGCGCGGTTTTGATTCCGCGCGGGTGGCCTTTTTAATAAACGGGGTTCCGGCGTCTTCCGCTAAATCCGGAGAATTCGATTTAAGCCGTATAGATCCAGCCTCAATTGAGCGAATCGAAGTAATCTACGGCGGTTCAGACGTCAAATACAACGTTTCCGGCGCTTTAGGTGGCGTAATCAACATAGTTACGGTAAAAAACCGGACAAAAGGGCTAACGTTAGGCGCGGGCGTTTCCAACGTTTCGTCTTTACCTGGAAAATACACCTCTCAAAACGGCCTTATACAAAACCCGGAATGGAAAGACTTGGCGTCCGGGCAAAAAGCGGATTTTAACGCAGGCTGGGGCGGCGAAAATTCATCTTTTTCCGCGCAAGCATTCGCCATACGCGACGCCAACAATTTTTTGTACACGGACTACATGAAAAAAACACGCCGTAAATCCGGAGCCGAAGTAAAAGCCGCGGGGGGATCCGCGTCTTTTTTACGCAACTTGGCCGGCTTGTCAAAACTCGTTATGTCCATCGATGTTTTTTTTGACGGCAAAAACATACCCGTAAACGGCTACTCCGCAAACTCCGGCTCCCAGCGCGATTTTTCCTCCCGCCAAACCGTATTGTTTAGCTCGCCGCGCATTTTTGAAAAACCCCTTTCGGCAGGCGTTTTTTCGGTTGAAGCTTCTCTTTCACATAACCTGGAAACTATGGATTTTAAACCCTACTCAGGAACCGCTTCTTTTTATGTTGAGCAAAACGTAAATGCGTCCAACCGTTGGCGCTGGGATGCAAAAACCGGAATTTTGGGCGTTTTTACCGGCTGGGACTGCAACTACGCCAGAATAGAAGACACAGATTCATCTACAGGACAGGACTTGGCAAACGGCGGTTTGTACGCGGGCGCAGAAATAAGAATTGCGAAACAATTTCTTGTGGTTCCTTCTGTAAAGGGCGTTTTTTCCCGCGCCGGCTCTTTTTCCGCGGTCGCCGCGCCTAAACTGGGTTTGGCATGGTTTGTTACGCCGGAACTAACCTTAAAAAACAACTATTTCCGCAGTTTTAAACATCCTTCATTTAACGACCTTTACTGGCCGGAACAGGCGGACGCGGCGGGCGACCCAAACCTAAAACCCGAAGACGGCTGGGGCGCGGATGCGGTCGCGGAATTTAGGCGCGGGATTTTTGGCGCAAAAGCGGCTGTGTTCGCCCAGTATACAAAAGATTCCATTCATTGGGCGCCTTCGCCGGACGGCGTTTGGCGGCCTTCCAACGAGGGGGAAGCCGCGTTTTTTGGCCTGGACGCGGATTTTAGCGTAGATTTTTCACTTAAAAACAAAATATTTAAAAAAATTACGGCTAGCGCCGGGTACGAAGGCATGGCAAGCTATTTGCTAAGTTACGGTTACGATTTTAAAGACGAAAAACGCATACCTTATATGCCGGCGAACAAACTAACCGCCGCCGCCGCGTTTTTTTGGGAAAGCGGGTCGCTATCTTTTTCTGCGGTTTGGGAAGGTTTGCGTTATTCAAGCGTAAGCAATTCTCCTTCCAGTCTTTTAAAACCGGTTTTGCTTGCAAATATAAACGCAACTCAACAAATAAATCAAAATTTATGGTTTTCCGGCAAAATAAGCAATCTTTTTAATACAAGTTACGAATCTTTCGCGGGATACCCCATGCCCGGCTTTACTCTTACGCTGGCCGTGCGCATGAATTTAGAACCCTCTAAAACAGGAAAAGCGCCGTAAGTTAATCTGAAGCCGCATCAATTTCTTTGCCGCAGTGCGGGCATATTGTTTTTTTACCGTTTTTGCTAACTTCGTTTATAAAACCTGAACTTATAATGCCAGAAGGCAAAGCGACCAGGCCTATACCCAAAATAGCTATAATTCCGCTTAAAATTTTACCCTGTATGGTAATTGGGTAAACGTCTCCGTATCCGACGGTTGTAAGCGTGGCCACCGCCCACCAAAGCGTAGCGGGAATATTCGGGAAATACTCAGGTTGCACCGCGTTTTCAAAATAATACATTGTAGAAGAGGCAAGCAGCAAAAGCACTGTAATAATAAACAATGTCATAAACATTTTTTCTTTTTCGTTTTTTAATACACGGCCTATCATTGCAAGAGAATTATTGTATCTATTCAATTTTAATACACGTAAAAGTCTAAAAAGACGAAGCACACGCAAATAACGCAAGTCCAAATTAACCACAAATGGCAGATAAAACGGTATAATAGCCGCCAGGTCTATTATCGCCATCAGTGAAAAAATATATCTAATTACAGGATGCCTGGAATCAGGATATTTATATGCGGACGTCCATATACGCAATAAATATTCAACGGTAAATACAACTATGGAAAAACGCTCCAGAGCCAAAAGGATAAGTCTGTATTTTATAGACGCATATGTAAAAGAATTTACAATAACGGCGCCTACATTTAAAAAAATAAGAATAATAATGAACCAGTCTACAATCTTGCCTATTACGTCTTTTTTTTCGGTTTTTTCCAGTATTTCGTATATTCTTTTTTTGCTTATAGCCATATTTGCAAGCCTTTACATTAAATCCCGCCCGTTAAATACCAGAGTTGTTCAGAAACTTCAGTTTCCGCAAACTGAATCAAGCCAGCGCTTGATTGGCAAGCTTAGGCTTGATTGCCAAGCTTAAGGCTTGGTTCAGTCAACTTCCGTTAAAAACAGCAAAGGGCGAAGCGTTTTGCAAGACTTGAAAACCAACCGGGTTATTGAACAAGTCCGCTATTTCCCCCAAAAAGACAATTTTCCAAACTTGCGCCATTTTCCAAAATCATTTTTTTTGCTTTCCACCAACGCTTTGGATATAAAACCCGCAAAATCGCCGGCTTGTTCCGCGCCGTTCAACGCTTCGGCGCAGGAAAACCCCATCGCCTTAACGCCGCCGGCGTCTCCGCCTGAGCTTTCCATAACCACACCGGAAGCGAAAGCCGCGAAAGCCGCTGTTATCGTCTTGCTCAACAAGCCGTTAAAAGCGCCGCCGCCGCCGCTGGCAAAAGCAATAATGCCGGAATTTCGTTTTTTAAAAAAAGATTGTATTTCACGGGTAAGAAACATATAACTTTTTATATGTTTATCTATAGCGTCGTCAATTTCTGGCGCGGCGAGACCAGCCGCCTGAAACCTTTGAGGCGGGGTGCAAACCAACAGCGCCGCGTCAAAATTTTGCAAACGGTTGACGCAAGAAACAATCAAAGTCCGCGCCGAAAGCGGGCTTCCGGCGTTCCATTCAATTATAGCATCGCTTCCCGCGCCGCGTTCCCGCCGCATTTTTTCCGCCGAACTGTCTTGGGGGATAATAGCCAGAACGTATGGGACGTCCAGTCTCGCCACACGCTGAACTATGGCGCTTAAAAGCAAACTTTCTCCACCCGCAATCAAAATACCCTTAAAATCCGGCATAACTCCCTAAAAATAACACCTTTTACGCAAAAATTACAGCGGGGATTAAACATTGGATTTGTTCGCTCGCCCTGGTTGGTTGTCGCCCAAGTCTTGCAAAATGCTACGCATTTTGCGTTTTTTAAGCGGAAGTTGACTGAACCAAGCCTTGTCTTGGTAATCAAGCCAAGGCTTGGTTCAGCTTGCGAAAACTGAAGTTTCCGAACAACTCTATTAAAAACGGATAAACCCGCTTTGGATTTGATTTCTTTCTTGTTCAGCGCTAAAGGCCGCACAACGCGGCCTTTAGAACGGGTTAATCCATGTAATCAAAGATAAAAGCGTTCAAATTTTGGAGTGAACGAGGAGGTATCTGAATAAATTTAACGTGCATAATAGATTCGGAAGCGTTTTTATTTATGCGTAATATGACGCCCAGCGCGGCTACGGTAACGCCGGCCACTTTAAATTCAATTTTTATTTTTACACCGGGTTTAAAGCTTTCTTTAACAAGAATAGCGCAACCGCCCAAAGAAATATCAGAAATATCACCATTTGATTTTTTATTGGATGGCGTCAATTTTTTTATTGTTTTGACGCCGGATTTTATTTCTTTTTCAATTATTTCACAAAAGGAACATTGAATGCTCGCTTTCCTGCGCTTAAATCTGCGCGGTTTAACATTTTTTTTGCTGTTTGCGGCATTTAAAATCTCATGCTTGAATTCTATAGTATTGCGGGCGGAAAAAAACAAATCCAATTTTTTTAATTCTTCTTCGGGATTTTCACTTTCACGTTTTATGTATTTATAAACTGAAGAAAAACACAAATCCATTTCTTTTTTATCCTGAAATACTTCAACTGGGCTCATTTCGCAGTCTTTAAAAGCTTTTTCCAGGAATTCGGCTTCCTGTTTGCTTAACCCGTATTCTTTGGCTATTTTAGCAAACTCTTTGCTTACAGGATGTGTAAATTTTTCTATATCAAGGCGGCCGCTGTTTATTATTACGCTATTCTTCGCTTTCTTTGATGTATTAAGATATATAATTAAAGCAACGATGCAAATAAAAACAAACAGCGTTACAACAACCTGTAGCGGGTTCGTCTGTATTTGGAATTTGTTTAATCCCTGCAAAAAGAATAAATTAAGATACATAGTTTAAAACTCCTTAAAGCCGGCGTTCCCTATACTGGACTTGTTCGCCAACCGGTTGGTTGCCGGCTAAGTCCTTGCAAAATCAAAATTAACTTCGCGCGGGAAGCGCTGGAAATTCCGGCGTAAATTTTTTTACAAAACAGACGCTCATCCGTATACGCCGGCCTACAGTTTTATCCGGCAAAAGCCGGATTTTTCAATATTTGTTTAAATAAATTTTCAAAACGAGGCGCAATTTCATATTCGGCTAAATCGCCGGATAACACAAAATCGTTATTTTCGTAAGCCGCAAGAAATTCTTTTAACATAGAATTAAATTCGGTTATTTCTTCATTTTTTAAAAAAGAATTTAGAACCATTCCATAAAAACGGGAAAGTAAAAGAAGCCTAAAAAATTTTTGCATAACAAATGTAAATTTTTCCACAGTTTCCGCGGCGCGGGCGTCTTTTCCTGTTTGGACGTCCAGCGGGAAAGACGCGAGCCTTTCACAAACGCTTTCCACATCTCCGGACATGGCCTGTAATTCTTTTTTTGGGTCGGCTATTTCGGCGTTGCGCTCATCTATAACGCCGCATAATTCTTTTTTCATTTCATCGTAAGAAGCGTTAGAAATATACGTCATTATTTTTTCGTACAAAAAACTTTCTTTGTTTTTTAAATAACTTAAAGACGGCCTGGTTTTCAAATTGACGAGCTGTTCGTTTGTTAATGTATTATCTTGCATATATGATATAAAATTATATATATCAATCAGCGCTTCTACAGCCATTTCCGCCGCCGTTCTGGTTTTTACATTTAGCAAAGCAACTTCGTTTACAAGCGCCGTTAGGCGTCCGGCTATCTCGCTTTCTGGAATTGGAACGCCGTCAATTTCAATAGCGATTGCGCAAAAGCCCGCGTTTTCAAGATATTCTTCAAGTCCGGCGAGTACATCGGCGAGCGTTTTCTCCGTATCAAGAGTAATTTGTGCGTCTTTACCGTCAATGTTTATATCCATTATAACATTTTCGGTTTTTTAACATGGTTTTTGTATACTTTCCAGCGCGCAAAATAAAAACGGCGTTTTCGCATAACAAAAACGCCGCTCTTTACCGTTTTGGGGTTGCTATTGCGGGATCTACTCGGTTTCCATCAACTTTATGGTTACACGACCGTTCTCGCAAGCGCTGTTGCCGCCGGTTGTAAGCGCAAGATTCGGGGCCGTAAAAGACACGGTAGAAAAATGATGCTCCGTATTCGTCATTGCAACATTGTTGAAGCCCGTACTGCCGGAACTTACTGATTTGCAACCGGAAAACCCGGACACATAACCGGAACCGCCGGAACCGCCGCAATTCTGGTATGTGTCGCTTTGGGAGTCCGGCGGGTCGGGTTTGGAGGCCGGCGAAAAGCCAGTCCAATAACCGCCGCCGCCGCCGCCATTCCCTTCGGCGGAATTGCTAGCATTAATTCCGTCGTGTCCATTCTGACCATATCCGCCAAAACTATACCCCTCACTCTGAGAGGAACCTTTCACCGTTTTGCAACTATCGGTCGTCCTAGTCGTAGTCGTATCGCTAGACAGGCCGCCGCCCGCACTGCCGTAACTGTGTCTCCCCGCATCGCCGCCGCCGCCGCCCGCCACCATAATGCGGTCTTTAGCAACCGCCCAATCATCCCAAGCCCCGTCCGACAAACTAATGAAGCTCGCTCCGCCGCCGGAGCCGCCGCCGGAATAGGTTGTGCTGCCATTAAGGCCTCCATCGCCGCCTTTTCCGCCGCCGCCGTATGTCGCGGCTCCGCCCATCGGGCGGTAAACAGTGGTGGTGGAGTCGGTAGGGGCCTTGTAGGAGTCATTGCCCCGTTGCCCAACGTGTATATATAAGGTTGCGATGCCTGTTGTTATTTTAAGCGTGCCGCTCGCCTTGCCGCCTTCAGCCCTGTCTTTAGTTGAATCCTCCCCCGACAGTCCGCCTTTGGCGCCGTAACATTCTATGTAATAGGTGTAATTCTGTTTTACGGGAAAAGTTTGCTTTTCGCCGGTATAATCAAATACGCTGGGAGTAGAATCCATTTTCCCGTCTGAAAGCACCGTCCAGGGATTATCGTCCACGGTATCATCGCCCACGGTGAATTTTGAATAATTTGATGAAACATCGCCGCTAGAGCCGCTAAGAACAACACTGCCAACTTTGTATTTAGGATATGTAATTTTCGCCACAGAGCTTTGTTGATTAAGAGTCCCGGAAACCTTCACATTTTTTAAAAGGTCGTCAAAATTTACGCCGCCGTCTATTTTAGCGCCGGTTTTTACGGTTATAGCCGCATTTTGCTTAACATCCACTTTACCAGTGATTTGCGCCTCCACCGTAAGGGCGGCAAGGGCGCCGCCGCCTGAGGCGTCGATTGAGGCCTGGAGGGTGTGTTTTACAGCGAGGGAGCCGCCTGTTAGGGAGACGGCGGGGGCCGTGATTGACGTTTGGCTGGCGGTTTCGACGGTTCCGTCCTGTATAGCGAGTGCGCCCAGCGTTCCGGCTATTTTCGCCGTCCCGCCTAAGACGGCGGCGCTCGCATCGACGGAGCCCTGGAAGCTCAACTGCCCGGCTTTTACCGAGAGGCTCCCGGCCCGGCCGCTCGCCGCCGAGGAAGCGCTTGAGCCGTAATCAAGAAGGCCGGTTATTCGCGAGCCGGACGCCGCCGTTAAAACCGCATCTCCCGTTAAAACCGCGTCTCCCGTTAAAACCGCGCCGGCGGCCAAATCCGCCGTCCCCGCAGAGGCCGAAAAAGCCCCGCTGAGGGTTCCGGCGAGCGAAAAGTCTCCGGCCAAAAGAGCCGTCGAGCCTGCGGTCAACGCGCCGCCCGCTTGGACGGCGAAAGTCCCGCCGTTTACGGAAACGAGATTCGTAAAAACCGAAGCGTTGGCCGGAATGCGCACATCAGCGCCTTCCACGAAAATCTGTCCGGGACTTCCGTCTATTTCGGCTTTTCCCACGCCAGAAACCAGCAGAACGCCGGAGGAGGAGAAAGCCGCCGCCGTTTTAAGCGTTCCGCCTGACACCAGAGTTTCCCCGTTAAAGTTTCCGCCCGCCGTTACGGCGCCTTCGAAATTAAGGGCGCCCGCCGAGACGTAAAGCGCGCGGGCGGCGCAGTCCGCGTACGC
>JAITER010000023.1 GCA_031281945.1 Spirochaetaceae bacterium
GATTTGGCGCTGTGGCGGGCGCGCTTTTTTCTGGGGGGGGGGCTGTCTGCCTCGCCTGGCGGCGGCTTGCGTTTTGGATGCCGCTGGGGGCTCCGCCCCCAGTCCCCCGCTGGGAGGCCTCCCGGCCTCCCAGACCCACCGTAAGTTTGCGGCGCTTTGTTTCAAGCACCGCTTTTCATTGCCAGATGCGGTTTCGCGGCGCTACGCTCCGCAAAAACCGCCGCTCCCGCTCCAATTCCGCACCCGCCTTCGCACGGCGCCCGGCGGCTTCCGCCGCCAGCTCGCGCCCCCAGCCGCATCCAAAACGCGAACCGCCGCCTGGATTGGCAGAAAGCCCCCACCGCTGAAAAACGCGCCTCCGCTCCCGCTCCAATTCCGCGCCCGCTTTCGCACGCCGCCAGGCGGCTTCCGCCGCCAGCTCGCGCCCCCAGCCGCATCCAAAACGCCAGCCGCGCTAACTTTTGGTGGGGCTGGGTGGCCGGGGGGGCGCCCCGCGGGGCCCGGGGGGGGGGGGCCCCCCCGGGTTCCACAACCCCAGCCGCCGCCTGGGTTGGCAGAAAGCCCCCACCGCTGAAAAACGCGCGCCCGCCTCTGCTCCAATTCCGCGCCCGCTTCCCCGCCGCCAGCTCGCGCCGCCTGGGGCTGGGGGCTCAGCCCCCCAGCCCCCCGCTGGGAGGCCCAGGCCTCCCAGACCCACCGTAAGTTTGCGGCCCCGCTTTGTTTCAAGCGCCGCTTTTCATTGCCAGATGCGCTTTCGCACGCCGCTACGCTCCGCAAAAACCGCCGCCTCTGCTCCAATTCCGCGCCCGCTTTCGCGCGGCGCCAGGCGGCTTCCGCCGCCGGCTTGCGTCCGTAGACGGCTTTTTATTAGAACGCCCAGTCAAAATTTATTTGCACATTGTGAATATTATTAGTTTTAGATTTTCCGGTTTCCCATTCCCCATGTTTTAACAAAGTGTATTCGTACCACACCTCTATGGAAGCGTTGGCGTTGAGCGCATAAACGGCCTTGGGTTTTACGCGGAACTGGGTTAAAACGCCGCCCCATAAATCAACAGGCGCCTCCAGGCCTACTCCAAATTCGCCCGTAAGAGCGTAAAAGGCGCCGGGCTTAAATGTAAATTCAGCGGGAACCGCTTTTTCCGGATCGTCATGTTTGGCCGCAGGTATGTTTTTTTCGCTCCACAAAAACTGGTGCATAACAAGGCTTAGTTTCAGGCCGCCTATATCGCAACCTACGGTTTCGTTAATCCAGGCCCACCCGTAGTCTTCGTAACCGCCAAGATTAGCAATCCGGGCTTCCACAACAGCGATAAAGTTGGGAACGGCTTTCAATTTAGCGCCGATATAAAAGCCAGCGCCTTTGGCGGCGGCGTCATATTCATCATCATCAGCCCAGAGGGGGCCGGAAAATTCTACGTCTTTAGAGGCCCGGCCGTGCCTTTGAAGAACGCTTAACTGGTCGGCGTTGGAATCAAGACGGAAGCCGAGAGAGGCGTTGAAAAAATCGCCTTCGTATTTGGCGCCAAAAGCCGTTTCTTTAAGAAACTGGCTCGCAAAAACAAAGTCGTCAATGCTTTTGCTTTTATTATCCTCGCTTAAATCGTAAGCGGCGTTAGGATCATCGTTAACCGCGTTAAAGAAAACCCCAAAATTAAGACCTTTTATAGCTTTAACCTCCAAACGAAGCCCGCCTTTGGAGTTAGAATCGAAGCTGAAGCCTTCGTCGCCTTCCGCGCCCCAGGCGGAATCGTCGATGGAACCTATAACAGCGCGGACTGCGCCGCCAAAAAAATCGCCCCACAAATAAGCCTGCTGTATCGAAAGAGCCTGGTTAATCGCCTCCCAGCCTTTTTTGTCGCCGGCGTCGCCAAGTAAATTCGCGTCTATCGCGTGTGCGCGAAGGCGCAGTTTGGCGCCGTAGTTGTCGCCTGCATATTCACCGCTAAGATCGAAGCGCACGGCGCCAGCGTCAACAGCGTCATCGTGCCATAACCTGATTGAAGGGTCATGGGTTAAACCGTCAGCGGTTTTTTCGTCTGTAACCCGGAAGTTAACGCCGGTTTTTAATTCGCCGGAAACCTTAAAGCCTTTACCAGCCGCCCTCTCGCCCGCCGGCGCATCCTCTTGCGCCCAGGCCGCGCCGCCCGTAAGCGCAGCCGCTAAAAAAAATATAAACGCTTTATTCATAGCAACTCCTTAAAAAATTTGAGACGCAAACGCCTCGCATATATTTTTACGTTTTATAATAAAACGAAATTATCAATGCTACTTTAGCAATAAATAAATTAAAAAAACAATCGTCTTAAAAGATAAAGCTTTTAACGGTTTACAAGCGGAAGATTTTTACACGAAATCAGGTGAAAGATGCTGGAGATGTGGGGGGGGGGGGGGCATGGGCCTATTCGCAAAGCGTTTTTATAGCGAGGGGGAGTGATTTACGGCGGCGTAAAGAATGGCGGGGCGGATGCTTGCGCGCTCACACGGAACTGCGCGATTCAGGGTAAATTGAGCGCGACATCGCGATTCTTTTTTCCCGCACGCCGGAGAGCTTTTTTACAAGGGCTTCCCGTTGATCCTCAACAAGCATTTTTTTGATTGAGGAAAGGGATTTTTCGAAGGTTTCTATGCTTTTTACAAGATAAGTTTTGTTAGATAAAAAAAGTTCCGTCCATAGCGGCGCGTTTATCATCGCGATTCTGGTGAGATCCTCAAAACTGCCGCCGCCGAATTCCGTTATGCGTTCATCTTCCGCGCCGTCCACAAGCGCCGCCGCTATGACATGGCAGAGCTGGCTTGTAAACGCTATTTTGCCGTCGTGAACGGCGGCGCTTGTTTCGATTACGCGGGCGAAACCCGTCTGCCGCATAAGGTCTTTGATAAAAGCGATATTTTGCGGTTTGTTTTCGGGTGAAGGTATTAAAAGGCAGTTGCGGCCTTTAAAAACGGACGCCTTGGCGTGCAAAAAGCCCTCTTTTTCGCCTCCGGCCATGGGGTGAACGCTTATAAAGTCGAAGCGGGGGTGGGGTGAAAATGAGCGCCTGTTTTCTTCCAGCGCGGTTTTTACGCCGGATACGTCAACTACTATAGAGCCTTTTTTAAAATTATCTTTTTGCGATTTTAAAAAATCTATTGTTTGGCCGGGGTACAAGCAGATGAACACTAAATCGCAAAGAGACAGCATTTGCGCTTCGCTTCCTGGAGAGTAGCCTTTGCCTATGGCGCCCGATTCTTCGGCTTGTTCCAGCGCGGCTTTATTCACATCCAGCGCGAGTATGCGTGAAGGAGCCGCAATCGCGTTTTCGCGCAACGCCAGGGCGAAAGAGCCGCCTATAAGGCCAAGTCCTACGACTCCGTAAGTTTTGTTGCGCATTACAGGCGCCGTCCTTCGGCGGCGGCGTACACGGCCAGGGAATCCATAAGAGCCGAAAAATCTTCGGGGGTGAGAGACTGCTCGCCGTCGCAAAGCGCGCAAGCCGGGTTGTTGTGAACTTCTATAAGCAGGCCGTCCGCGCCGGCGGCCACCGCGGCTTTTGAAAGAGCGGGCGTCATCCAGGCGGCGCCGCAGGCGTGGCTTGGGTCTACGACTACGGGCAAATGGGTTTCTTTTTGCAGGTATGGTATGGCGGATACGTCCAAACAGTTGCGGGTGTAGGAATCGAAGGTGCGCACTCCGCGCTCGCAAATTATGATTTCCATGGCGCCCGCGGACATTAGGTATTCTACAGACATGAGCAATTCTTTAATTGTGGAAGAAAGCCCGCGTTTTAGCAAAACCGGTTTAACCATGCCTCCAACTTCTTTAAGCAGGTCGAAATTCTGCATATTCCGCGCGCCTATTTGGATTATGTCTATATCCTGAAACAAATCAATTTCGCGCACGGACATAAGTTCGGTAACTATGGGAAGGCCGGTTTCTTTGCGGGCGGCTTTAAGCAGTTCCAGGCCTTTCGCGCCCATGCCCTGAAAGCTGTAAGGGCTGGTGCGCGGCTTAAAAGCGCCGCCGCGTAAAGCGCGCGCCCCGCTTTTTTTGACGGCCTTGGCCACAGATATTATCTGCTCCAAGCTTTCTACGGAGCATGGGCCGGCCATAACGCAAAGCTGGCTCTTTCCGGCGCCGTTTTCCGCGCCGGCGGAGGCCGGGGTTAGCCGGCCTAAAACGGCGTCTTTTACACGAATTATGGTGTTTTGCGGATGAAAGGCGCGGTTTGCAAGTTTGTAAGGGGCGCTAACCCGCAAAACATTTTCTACGATGGGATTGGCTTTGAGCTGCTCCTCGTTTATTTTGGAAGCGTCGCCGATAAGCCCTAAAACTAAAGTTTCTTCGCCCCGGGAAACGTTAAGCCGAAAACCTTCCGCTTTAAGCCGTTCTTTAAGGGCGTTAAAGTCGTTTTCCGGAGCGTTTGGCTTTATAACTATAATCATACACCGGCCGTATTCCTACGGCGCCGCGGGGTAGGGGGGAGCCACAAGATCCTCACTGTCGTGTGTAAAAACTTGCCAACCGCTTACTGCTGTTGCTAAGCCGCCCGCGCCGTCCGGAGCACCGGACATTACGCCGGACTGTCCCCTAAACGCATGGCCGGCGGGGTCCGCCGTGAAGCCGGCGGGATACGACGCCCCAGCCGGAATTGGAAGAAAGCCGCCGGCGGCCACAGCTTGGTTGGCTTGGAAACGCCCAAACGTGTAATTGAAAAGAACATTCGTATATGAGACGGTTATCCTGCTCACATAAACGCCGCCGCCGTAATGCGCCACGTTTTCTTTTAACAAAGCGTCCGCGCCATTAAGATTGAATGCGGCGCTATTGCTCAAAATCGACACGCCGCCGCCGCCATACTCGGATTTGTTATTTTCAATAGTCCCGCCTACCATGTCGAAGGTGCTATTTTGGTTAAGATGAACGCCGCCGCCATAAGCTGCTTTGCTTATCGCCTCATTCTCTTTAATCACCCCGCCCTTCATAAGGAAGTATGTTGTAAAATCTGAATCCTGAGCGCTAAGCAAAACGCCGCCGCCCTGGGTTTCCCCGGTCTCTCCCGGCCCGCCTGCGCCCATAATTATCTCGGCCTTGTTGCCGGAAATCTCGCCGCCTTCCATAACCAGGCCGGCTGTAACATTATTATTACTGTCAGTTTTTTTCCGTATATTCATAGCCAAAATTCCGCCGCCCCTGCGGGCCGAATTGCCGCTTATAATAGCGCCATTTTTTATGACGCATAAAAAATCCGCATTTTTGTTGCCGTTATACAGGTTAAGACCGCCGCCGGCGTATTGATGCTGAGTGTTAAGCTTATTGTCATAATCGCGGCCTACAACACTGTTGCCGCTCACCTCCGACCCGCTTTCCAATGTTAAATTAAACGTATTTACAAAAGCGCCCGCGTTAATATGAATGCCGCCGCCGCCGAGGCTGGCCTTGTTATTTTTTACAGCTCCAAACAACGTGTATTTTCCCGTACTGTAAGAGCCCAGCCCGCCGCCCCACTGGGTGGTAAGTTGCTTGCCATCTTCCAAAACCATGCCGTTGCCCTCTACCGAGGCTCCCGCACCTAAAGTAAATTCTGGGATGCCGCTAGTGGCGCTAGTCCTGTGTAAAGCAACGCCGGCGCCCAACTCATACGCATAATTGGCCGTCGCAAGATTGAATTCGCCATTCGGAAGCGGCGGGCCGCCTATTATACCGGATTCAAAATTCACATTGCCGCCGTTGAATATAAGAAAGCCGCCGCCGCCCTTGCCGGACTTGGCTATATTCCCGGAAACAGTTGTGTTGGCAAAATGGTTTTCACTGGCCGCTTCTATACGAAAGCCGCCGCCGCCGCGCGTTAAATCAGTGCTGGCGGTAGTTTGCCTGTTGCCACTTACAATCAACCAGTCCGCATTAAGCTTGCAAGCCGCGTATGTGTTTATGCCGCCGCCGCCGTTGTAGCCTACGTTTTCTTCTACTCTAATCGGATTCGTTTCCGTGCCGATAAAATTGTAAGTTCCAATGCCCCTAATATAAATCCCGCCGCCCCAATTGGCCTTGTTTTGTTTAAAATTAGATTCTTTGACGTCAAGAAGCGGGGAAGAGCTGGTTCTAAATTCAACATCAAGACCGCCGCCGCAGTCGCTGCTGTTACCGGTAAATTCGCAGTTTTCTATTATAGAAGGAAATTCCGAACCGCTTTTGAGCACGAGGCAAAGGCCGCCGCCATACCCGTTAGTTTTATTGCCGGAGAAAATGGATTTTTTTACGGTTGCAACATCCGGCGCGTCTAGATAAACGCCGCCGCCGTGGTTGCCGTTGACAATCGAATTGCCTTTAGCAAGAACGTTCTGTATATGCACCCCGCCGCCGTCGGCCCCTCTGTCGTCATAATAATACAAGCCGCCGCCGTAATACTTCTGCGCCGTGTTATTCTCTAAAATAATGTTGCAAAACACCTTTGGTCCGTCAAAATTATGCAGATCGTAACAAATCGCCCCGCCATGATTGACCGACGCGTTGTCCTTAAACAGTATGACGTCCGCCGCTTTAGCTTTTTTCGCGTAAAGCCTGTTCACCTGGCCGGCGGTAAGCCCTACAGATTCCTCCGCCGAAACCTGCACGTTATTCCAGTCTTCTACTTCGATCGCATCAAGCGCTGAAGACACGTCGGGATTCGAACCGTCATCCACCGAGTCCCAAATGCTTTTTGGCCCTATACGCAAATCGCAATTGCTGTGAGCGTAGGCTACGCCGCCTATACCGTCGCTCTTATTGCCTATAAAAGCGCCGCCGTATATATAAAGCTTATTCACCATATAAGCGTCGTTTACATGAAAGACGCCGCCGTTGCCGCCAGATGCGGCGTAATTAGATTGAAAAAGACCGTCGTATATATACGCCGCGCCCCCGTCGTTTACGCGCACCGTCCCGTATTTTCCTCTATTTTGTATGATCTCGCCGCCATACATATTAAAAACGCCTTGGTTTGTAATGTTCACCGCTATACCGCTTTCCCCGCCGGTTGTGCCGAAGTCGTTGTTTTGCAAAACAACCCATTTATTCATGTTAAAAGTTCCGCCGTCTATAAAAACAAGCGGAAAAGCGTTAGTCGCGCCGGAAATGTTTGTTCCAGATACGGGAGTAGTCCCCATGCCGGTCCATATAGCGCCGCCGTCCAAAATCAGCCTGGAGCCGACTTTATCATCATCAGCGGCCTCCGTTGCGCCGCCGCCTCCGTCCATAGCCTCGAAAGTAAGACTTGAGCCCGCGCCCACCATAAACATATAATTTAAAAAACCATCCTCTTTTTTACGCTTTATTGTATATTTTTTAAGCGGAGGCGAAACCAGCTTTACATGCATACCTTCCACAATGGACGCCGAAACATCCATATCAATGTCGCCTCCAAGGTAAACTACATCGGGGGCGGCCTCCGTCCCGACGCCATACGATTTTATCTTTTGTAAAACCGCCGTTAAAGTTTTGTAACCGTATTCTTCGTTCGGAGTTCCGTCTTCAAGCAGGGGCGAATTCACGCCGTTATAGTATAAAAGCGAGCCGTTAACCCCGCCCAAAGGATCGTTTGAAAGCTCCCTGTCCGGAGCCGCAAGCTCCTCCGGATTTTTGGCCACGGTTATTTTGTATGTGGAGCTTTCTTCGGAACCCGACGCGGTTACCTTCAACTCTATTAAAATAGGGGTTGCAAAAGGAATGCCGGGAGCTGTAAGACCCAGCTCGAAACCGCTTACTATGCCTACTTTAACAGAAATAGAGGCTCCCGCGGGGGCGGCCGGAACCGCTTCTATAAATATTTTAGAGGCTCCTATATTGGCTACGGTTGCATTGTTTTTTGAATTCACATCTTTTTCCAAAGGCAACGGAAAACCGCCGGCGGCGCTAATGTCATCGTAAATTTTCAAATCGCTTAAAGCCGTAGACGGGTCAGTCTCCGCTTCCTTGCCAGTAGTAGGCTTGGACGTTACAGGGTTTGCGCAAGACGCAACGATAATAAGCGTTATAACAAACACCGAAAAATGTAAAAATTTAGTCATACTCCGTCTCCCAACAAACCGTGCTCTTAGGAACAGCCAAACAATAAAGCGTTCCCGTTTTATGGCCGCCGTTTACGCAACAAGAAAAACACAATCAAACAATCATGTTTCTTGACATACACCCCGCGAAACCCCCTCAAAAACCGGAATTCTAAAAGGGTTTTATTATTTAACAAGTAAATAATTTAACGATGCGCCTCGTTAAGGATGCGTATTTTACAGCTTTATTTCCCGCCCAAAATTCCGGTTTGTAATTTTGAAAACGAAAAACAACCACAATTATTAATATAATACTAAAAAAAAATGCTTTTGTACATACATAATTTTGCTAAACATAAATACGTTTTTAAAATATTTGAGCCCCCGCCCGGTTTAACACAGGCGGCGGACGGGCGGAAGAGTCTCACAAAACAACCCGCGCCGCTAAAACGGCGGGTGTTTTTGAAAGCGCTTTTTTGCGCTACGCTTCAAAAAACGTAATTTGCGCGGAAACAATAGGGATAAACAATGAAAGACGAAGCTATAATCTGTTTTGAAAGCGTTTCGCGGGCTATTTTGGCGGAAAAAACTCTCTGCGAAAACGGTTTTTTGGTAAGAATTATGCCGGCCCCAGAGGCCGCGCAAAAAGGCTGCGGGTTTTGTTTAAGACTTTCGCCCCAAGACGCGGAAAAAGCGGCGGAATCTTTGCGGCTGCTGTGCGGCTTTAATATAAAAGAAATATACCTTATGAAAGAAAGCCCCGCCGGAACAGTTTATGAAAAAATAAACCTGAATAAAAACGCGCTTTAGACTTAAATCCGGAGGGTTTTAACGCTATTCCCGCTCCGCCGCCGCCAGAGCGGGCCGCGCAATGCGGGAATAGCTTGTTCAAAAACTTTAAGCCGGCGTCAACAAGCGCTAAAAAACAGCAAAATACGAAACGTTTTGCAAGGCTAATGCGCCGCAGGGCGAGCAAACAACCAGCCGCTTATTGAAACAAGCCCAATACACGGGCGCGATATATAAACATTATAATTATCAGAAAATCAAAGGCGGCGTATATACGCGCAAACCTAAAATGAGGAGCGGAATTTATGAGTTATTTTGAAAAAAACGGCGGGAATTCGTTGCTTTCCGCGTGCGCGAGCGGCGGTTGCGGGGCGAAAATAGAAAGCGCGGCCCTCGCGTCATTGCTTTGCGCCCTTCCCTCTGGCGGCGGAGAAAACCTGCTTGTGGGTTTTGAAGGATGCGACGACGCCGCGGTTTACAAAATTGACGGCGAGCGCTCGCTTATATTTACGGTGGATTTTTTTCCGCCTATGGTGGACGACCCCAAAACTTTTGGCCGTATAGCGGCGGCTAACGCTCTAAGCGACGTCTGGGCTATGGGCGGCGAACCTTTTTTGGCGCTGAACCTGGTTTGTTTCCCGCAAAATATGGACAAAAAAATTTTGGCGGAAATACTTTACGGCGGGGCGGAAAAAATAGACGAGGCCGGAGCCGCGCTGGGCGGAGGCCACTCAATATACGGCAAAGAGCCAAAATACGGCCTCGCCGTCACCGGCATGGCGCAAACCGCCCGCATACGCAGAAATAACACGCCCCGGCCAGGCGACAAGCTTATCCTAACCAAGCCGCTTGGCGCGGGCGTCGTAATGGCGGCGGCGCGGGTGGGAGAGGCCTCGGATGCGGCGGTAAAACAGGCTGTAACTTCCATGGAAAGGTTGAACCGGTACGCCTTTGAAGCGTCAAAAGACTTTGACATAAGCGCCTGCACGGACGTAACCGGTTTCGGCCTGTTGGTTCACGCCCTGGAGATGGCGTCCGGTTTAAAAACGGCGCCGCAAACAGGCCGGAAGCCGGCTCAAAACTCAGACGGCTGTAAAGTTTCAATCGCGCTAAACCCGCAGGCGGCGCCTTTTATCCCGCAAGCGGCGGATTACGCTTCCGCTTTCCTGCTGACCGCGGCGGGGCAGCGCAACCGCAAGCGAATGGAAGGAATCATAAACTTAACGGAGGTTCCTTTCGCGTTGCAAGAATTGATGTTCGACCCTCAAACAAGCGGCGGGCTTTTAATGGCGGTTTCCGCGAAAGAAGCGGAGCCGTTGCTTGAAGCCGTAAAAAAAGCCGGGGACGAAGGCGCCGCCATAATAGGCGAGGTGATTCCAAGGGCAAAAGAGCCGGTGGTTTTTAGGGGTTGAGGCGCCGCCTGCGAAAAGCGCCGGTTCACTTGACGCCAAGCGGCGCCTCCCTGTGCGGCGGTTATAAAATTGGAGCCAGGATACAAAGAACGTCGTCTAAAATGCGGCGAAAAGCGCTGCGCTCACAGTCCTTTAAAGTAATTTCGCGGCTTTGCGAAAGGGTTTGCAAAAAATCTTTTTTTACGTCCATAACCGCCGGCGTTTTATAAATCCAAACCCCGCATTCAAAATGAAGGCACAAACTGCGGTAATCCAAATTCGCCGTTCCTATTGAAGCGCAAACGTCATCCGAAACAAAAGTTTTCGCGTGATTAAATCCTTTTGAATATTCATAGATGCGCACGCCGGCCTCCAAAAGGCGCCTGTAATACGCTCTTGTAACCATGTGAACAAGCGGCTTGTCGGGCATGGACGGGGTTATTATGCGCACATCCGTACCGGCTCTGGCCTGAGACGCAAGCTGGGAACACACGGATTCGTCGGGAATAAGGTACGGCGTGTTTATGTAAACATAATCTTTCGCGTTGTTTATAATCCTTAAATACACCTGTTCCGATACATATTCTTTGTCTATAGGGTTGCTGGAATACGGCTGTACATATCCGCTTCCTTTAATTGAACACTCTTTTTCTTTCCATGGATAAAAATTTATATATTCTTCCTCGTCTTCGCCTTCCGTAAATTTGCTGTTCCACATCCCTATAAATATAAGCGTCAAACTCCAGGCGGCGCAGCCTTTTATCATAACGCCCGCGTCTTTCCAGCGCCCATATTTTTCGTATACGTTGATATATTCATCGCCTATGTTGACGCCGCCGGTAAACGCGGTTCTGCCGTCTATAGAAACTATTTTGCGGTGGTCGCGGTAATTTTGCAGAGAAGAAAGAACGGGCCTAAAAGGGTTGAACACCTGGAGTTTTATGTTTAAATTTTTCGCCGTTTGCAAAAAATCCGGCGGCAATTTGTTTAAACAGCCTAAATCATCGTATATAATGCGCACGTCTACGCCCGCGCGCGTTTTTTTGGCGAGAATTTTCATAATTCCGTCCAGCATCACCCCGGAAGAAATAATAAAGAATTCAAGAAAAATATAACGCTCCGCTTTTTCCAGCTCCTCCAAAAGCCGTTTGTAAAAAAGCTCACCAAGCGGGAAATACACGGTTTCCGTATGCGTGTAAACAGGAAAGCCCTTGCGTTCCTGCAAAAAACGCGCGTGTATAAAATACGGGTCTTCTTTTAAATCTTTTAAAGCATTCGGCGGAATAAAGAAAAACGGCCTGCTTTTTTTTAGAATTTTTTTTATGGAAATCCTGTATTTTTTTGGATCTGACTGCAAATAAAATATCATGTAAAACAATCCGCCAAAAAGAGGAAATGTAAGAATTAAAAATATCCATGTTATTTTATACGCGGGTTTGTTGTTTTTGTTTAAAATATGCACGGACACTATAACGCTTAATAAAGTTAAAACGCCGTCTATATAAATTAAAAAAATCGAAGAAGCCGCTATAAGCGCGGCTATAAAAGAAAGCTGCAACGCAAGCAGTAAAATGACAAAGTTTTTTTGTTTTGAAAAAAAACTTATAGCTTTATTTTTCATGCATCAAAAAATTTAAAATAACAGGCGCCATTCGAAGAGCCGGACGTCCCGCCCGTAAAATCCGCCGGACGCCCGGCGGATTTTAGATTTTTATGGGAGCCTCCCTGTCATTTTGGCGAGACGCCTTATTTCGGCGGCTGTTTCCGGGGTAAGCGCGCTTTCCGTTATACGCCATTTCCAGTTGCCGCCCGCCGTCGAGGGGGTGTTCATGCGGGCTTCGGCGCCCAGGCCCAAATAATCCTGCATTGGAATAATCGCGGTGTTGGATACGGAGGCAAGGGCCGCTTTTACAAATGAACGCGCCCACTCCCCGTCCCCGTTCACGGACAAAAACTCCCTCGCCAGATTCACATCTTCCGCATTAGTGTTCCACGGCCAGGAAGCGGAAGTAAAGTTGTCGTGGGTTCCGGTGTACACAACGCTGTTGCTGTTGTAGTTATACGGCATATAACAACTAGGCTCCCTCGAATCGAAGGCGAACTGCAACACTTTTATTCCGGGATATCCTGAGTATGCAAGCAACCGCCTAAGAGCCGGAGTTTGATAGCCCAAATCCTCCGCGATAATATTGGCCTTTGGAAAATTTTCATGCATCATTTTTATAAAATCCACGCCCGGCCCTTTCATCCATCTGCCTCTTTTGGCGTCAGTCCTTTTAGAGCCTATGGAATAAAAACTTTCAAAGCCTCTAAAGTGGTCTATGCGCAATATATCGTATAAATCAAGATTCCATGTCAAGCGGCGGCGCCACCAAAGAAAACCGTCTTCCGCCATAATCTTCCAGCGATAAAGCGGATTGCCCCATAACTGGCCGTTCTCCGCGAAAGGATCCGGCGGGCAACCGGCTACAACTGTAGGCCGCTTGCTTTTATCGGTTATAAACAGTTTTGTATGAACCCAAAGGTCGCAACTATCCTGCGATACATATATGGGCATATCGCCTATTATAAAAACGCCTTTAGATGAAGCATAACTTTTTAAGGCGTCAAACTGAACGCGGGCTATATATTGCTCAAAAAAATAATACAGAATTAAATCTTTATAATCTTTTATAAACTGGTTTAAGCGCGCTCTTTCCCGGTTTATCAACCCCCTGGGCCAATTCAAAAAACTTTTTCCGCCGTGGGTTTCTTTTATCGCCATAAAAAGCGCGTAGTCTTTTATCCAATACGCGCTTCGCCCGCAAAACTGAATAAAATGCTCGCCGTCCGTTTTAAACGACGCAAACGCCGCTTTAAGACAGGCCGCCTTGTTTTTGTATACAGCCTCGTAGTCCACGCTGTTCGGATCCATGCCCCAGTACCTTTTTTTGTATTCATCTTCGGGAAGAAGGCCTTCTTTTGTAAGCGCTTCCAAATCAATAAAGTACGGGTTTAAAGCGAACGCCGAAAAACTTTGGTACGGGCTGTCGCCCCACCCGGTCGGGGTTAGAGGAAGAACCTGCCAGTATCTTTGACCGCTCTCACACAAAAAATCTATCCACCTGTACGCGGCTTCGCCAAAATTTCCTATGCCGTAACGCGAAGGCAAACTGCTTACAGCAAGCAAAATTCCGGCGCCTCTTTTTTCGTGTATTCTTTTTTTCATATACAATTCCTTAAATGTAAAACTACCCCGTTTCTTATACGGCCAAAAATCCCGCGCATATTTTTAGCGCAAGGAACGATAAAAAACAAGCATCTTTTTTGACGCGGATGATTAGAGCGGCGATGAAAAAACCGGAATGCGTCCCGGAAAAAGTTTAATTACGGCAGGCGAAGATGAAGGGCGCAACAAGACGGTCTCGCCGTCCATTTGGGCTAAAACAGGGTTGTCGCAAAAAAAACGCAACTCACAAGCGTTAAATAAAACGGCTTCTTTTTCATTTATATGTTTTCCTGTTTTACACAGGCTTTTCAACTCAATTTTGCGCAATAACGGGGCCTGTTTTAATACGCAAACATTGCGTTCATCAGGCAGTATGCGAACCCCAGAACCATAAGAACGCCCGCCGCCGGCCCCCATAGCCGCAAAAAGTATTTTCTCTTTTGTATGATAAACAGCGGCTCCAGCTTCGTTGTACGCATCTAAAACCGTATACCCTACTTTATATATTTTATCGTAAAACAAAGCCGCCATATCCACCCATAATTTATATGAATCGTAAGGCAGAAGGCTTTTCATTTTGTTGGTCATGTGCGTTACAAAAGCGTCCAAACCAAAAGATAAAATGTTAAAAGCAAAAAAATCGCGGCCTTCGGGCGTTTTAAGGGACAACGCAGGGTTAAAAGCAAGATTTGTTTTTTTAATAATGCGCAAAAGAGATTCAGTTAATGAAACCCCGTCTGCGCCGTCGTTTCCAGTTCCCATGGGCAGCCTTAAAATCGCGCTTTGATTCCTAAAAAAATCCGGCGCCTTGTTTACTTCCAAAAGAACGTCGCGGCTTGCGCCGTCCCCTCCAGCCACAATTATAAGATAAAAAACGCCGTTTTCCCGCGCTTCTTTAATAAATTCATGCGTAATCTCCCCGGCGCGCCGCCCGTCTTCCGTAAAAACAGCCCCGTAATCAGCCAAAGGCCCATTTAACTGGGCCGGAACAGTTTTTTTTTCGCGCAATGGATTTTTTTCGGCTTCTTTAACAAGGAACGGCATTTGATTTTCGTGAGATTTCCAGCGCTTTTTTATTGTAAAACCGCCCGCTTCCCTGTTTATAATGACGAGCCAAACAAGCTCCCAGCCAGGCGAGGCGGGGGTTCTTTCTATTATCTTTTTTAACGAAGACGCGAAAAATTTAAATCGCTCCAAATTTGGAACTGAATTGCGTATAAAACCCATCTCGGGACGGCGCGATTCGAACGCGCGATTTCTTGCTCCCAAAGCAAGCGCCTTAGCCTCTAGGCTACATCCCGTTAGCCGCGATACAAAGTCCTACCGCAACTCTTTTAAACCGCTACGGCTAATGTACAGTAAAGGCCGGCAACTTTCAAGGCGTTTTTACACTGCAACACGAAAAATTTACCGCAAACAATAAATTGCGCCAACACCGCGCAGTTTGACCCCGCAACCGCCGCTTACGGCGGCTTTTCCAAGGCGGCGGCGTAAAAGAAAAAACAGCCGGCTCGCACGCGAAAAATGGGCGGACGCCCTTGTTGTAGGTTCGGCGTTTTTTGAAGCTCCGGATAAACAAGCGTTTTTAAAATCAGTTTGCAACCGCGCATAAACTCTTTAGACTAAAAAATTTCACCCAAATTTGCGCCTTCTTTTTCATGTTGGGCGCATTTTTTGCCGTTTCACGGCAAAAAACCGCGCTTTCCGCTCAAATTTGGCCGCTTTAGCGGACAAATTCTCAATCGCTTGCGCTTCCAGCGGCGGCGCCGCATTCGGCCAACAGGCGCCGGCTTTCCGTTTTGGTTGCGGCTGGGGGCTCCGCCCCCCCCCCTGGGCGTGAGCGCGCGCGAAACATTGAGCGCGGCCAGCCAACCCAGGCGGCACAGCGTGGGGCCAGATAATGGCCCACGCCGTAGAAAAGGCAACCGGCCCCGCTGGGAGGCCTAGGCCTCCCAGACCCACCAAAAGTTCGCAACAGCGCGGCGGGGGGCCGGTAACGGCTTGCGCTTCCAGCGGCGGCGCCGCATTCGGCCAACAGGCGCCGGCTTTCCGTTTTGGTTGCGGCTGGGGGCTCCGCCCCCCCCCCCCCCCGCTGGGAGGCCTCGGCCTCCCAGACCCACCAAAAGTTCGCGGCGGCGCGGCTAAGAAAAAGCTTTTTTTAGACGAGAAGAAAGCCACTCCAAAAGCGCCGCAGTGCGGTTGTTTACAGAAGCATTGGCTTGTTCAACAAACATAGACGGCAAAGAGGCGGCTTGAACTAAAGAAACCGCATAAACAAGAAGAGAATCCCCCGCATCTAAAACAACGGAATAAGAACACATATTTCCTTTGCTTATAACAGGAATAAACGCTATGCGCATGATCGTGATGTTTGTTTGAGAAAAGAAAATAGCGTTTGATTCTGTTTTGTAATTAAAAAGATAAACGTTGTCGCCAAATTTAGTGTCTTTTTGACGGACGAACACCGAAAAATCAGCAGGCGGCGTGGAAAATTCAGGGTCAGGAAGCGGGGCTTTATACGACGGGCCCTCCACAACCGCGGAACTTTCGTAAAGAGTGTGCATACGGCCCCGCCTTCTGGAAAAATACCGCAAACCGCGCAATGAACTTAAAGCAAGCGTTTCGTTGTAAACCGCCGCGCGCTCTTTCTCCGTCCATGCGCTTTTGGAAGCCCCCTCCGGCTTTTTATACAGGCTAAGGGCTTCGGCGCAAACATTCGGCTTTAGATTGACGAGTTTTTCCGCAAGAGCTTTTCGTAAAGGCGGATAATTTGGGGCTATAGCGGGTTTCGCGCCGTCATCGTAACCGTTAGCGAAAACAACGCCGGACTTTTCAAGCTCCGCAACCGTTTCCGCATTTACAAAATCTTTAAAAGAAACGGCCAGGGAAAAATTCGAAATAGCTAAAAGGAAAAACGCCAAAAAGACGCCGTTTTTTATAGAATAACGCATTTTTATAATTTATTTGATTGGCGCACCCGCAATAAAACAATAATTTTAATTCCAGACCGTTGGATAAATGAAAATCTAACAGGGGCGCTTTTTTTAAAAGCGGCTGAAGGGAGTCGAACCCTCGTCTCCAGCTTGGAAGGCTGGGGTAATAGCCGTTATACGACAGCCGCGAATGATGAATACAATTACAACCTAAACATACAAAAAAGTCAACGCCTTAAAACCGCCATATACGGGCTCAAAACCGCAGGGGCTTCCAGCCGCAAAAACAGCGCGTTCAGCATCCCGCTTCACGGCCAGACGGCGGCGCTTCGCGGTTTCCGTAAACTGTTTTTTATTTGTTTTTTGTACAAAAAAAGCGTCTTTAGTTTTCTTTGCGCGGTAAAAAAAATAAAAGGAAAAAGAACAAGAAAGCCGGAGAGCATGGAATGTAAAACACTCACAGAAGCGCCGGAAGAAGGCGTTAAAAGCGCGGGCGGGAGTTTTTCTTTTTTTTGAGTCCAATTAAAAAGCTCTAAAAAAGAATATGGCAACCCTCCGGCGGGCAAGCCTTCCGGCGCAACCGCGCTGGAAATCCCGTTTATAAGGCCGTCTTCGCCCAGAGAGTAATTGGCGTAAAGCGGGTCTTCCGCCTCCTGCGCCGCGTCGTTAAATATGCGCCTGTACGAAAAATTTTTTTGAAAAAGATAGTGCTTTTGATACGCTTCTTCGTCCAGCCCTTCCATCGAAAGCGGCGCTTTTTCGAACGGCCCCGCCTGAGCTTCCGCAACGGAGCCTGAGTTTTTTACGATTGCGCGCGGGAAAAGGCCCGTGTACGAAAAGCATTGCGCCGCAACCGCGAATACAAGAAAAATTAGAACGGAAAACGGCGCTTTGTATTTTAATTCGTATTTAGCCTTTAACGGCATGGCGAAAAAACGGGCGCGGCGCGGCTTTCCTGGAGAGGAAGCGTAAAACAATATTGAAATTACTTCCCCGGCGAAAAACAAAAAAAGCAATTCCAGCGCGAAAATAAAATTTTTAAAAAAAACGGACGTCAAAATAAAAACAAAAGCGAAAACCACGCTTTGAATAATCACTTCTTTTGATTTTTTTAAAGCCGCGCCGCGCCGTAAAGATATAACCGCATTTAAAATATGGCCGGAAAAAAGAGCGCGGAAAGAAAGCAAAAGAGCGGCTAAAGCGAAACCACCGTAATTTATAAAAGCGCAAGGCAAAATAAGCGCCAGCGGGAAAACACGCAAAAAATTCTTTACGCCGCGCACCGATTTTTTATACGCTTGTTTAACGAATAAAAACACCACAAGAAGCCAGGCCGCTAAAAAAAAAGACGCTTTTAAAACATCCGCGCCTTCCTGGTTTGCGGCGTAAGAAAAAGGGAAATAAACAGCCAGAACGGGGAAACCGGAAAGAGCGTCTTTTAGTTTGTCTTCTATCGTTTCGGCGCCGCCGGAAAAAGGCAGGCCGCTTTTGGGTATAAACAACCGGGTTTCCCCGCCGGAAGTAAAAAAATCATGCATACGGCGGGCGAAACCGTCGTTACGGGGGTCTTTTTCTATAACGCGCTCCAAAAATTCAGACGGCGTTATTTCCAGCAACCGCGAAAAATCATTTAAAAAAACTTTTTGGTTTTCTTCCGCCTCGACTTTTTTTATACGGCGTTCTTCCAGCGCTTTAAGCGCCGCCTTGACGTCCGCCCCTTGCTCCAAAACAACCGCAACATACCACCCGCCGCCGGCTGAGTCTTGCGGGTGTTTTACGCTTTTTACAATGTTAAAAATTATAAAACTTAAAAAAATGGAGGAGAAAAACACCGCCAAAGTTTGAAAATATAAAGGTGAATGGTATTTTTGATTGTTAAATAAGCTACAAATACGCATACGCCGCGGCGATCAATATTCCAAGAAAACTGCCTACAACAACTTCCAGCGGCGTGTGCCCCTGTATCTCTTTTATGGGGTGATATTCGTAATCGCTTTTTTCCGCGATTTTAAATCCCAGTATATTGAGCGTTTTCGCCTGCACGCCGGAAGACCGGCGCACGCCCATAGCGTCTCTCATTACGATTAACGCCAAAAACAGCGTAATGATAAAAATATTTGACGTAACGCCCTCTTCTATCGCGGTCGCCGTCGCAAGCGCGGAAACCAAAGACGCATGACTGGACGGCATACCGCCAGTGCGCCAAAATAACGCTTCAAAAGCCGCTTTTAAACGCGAACCGCGCCCTGAAGTAAGCACAATAACGGCTTTTATAAACTGCGCAAAAAAAAAGCTGGAAATAGAGGATAACAATAAAGGATTTTTCCAAAAAGATTCTGTTGGCACGGCGGTTAAAAAAAACATAATTTTATTTTAGCGCGTAACATACCCGCGTATATTTAAAGCTTTATATATCTTGCTTTTAAGAATTTCCGGCTCAAAAGGCTTTGTAACAAAATCTTTAGCGCCTGAGTTCATAACCTGGATGATAAATTCCGGCGTCGGATCAAGACCAGTGACGCAAATTACCGGAACATCCTTTTTTGAAGGAATTTTTTTTAATTCCTGCATAAATTCAAAACCGGACATTCCCGGCATTTCTATATCAAGCAAAATAAGGTCTATTGTTTTTGTTTTTAACACCTGAAGCCCTTCGACGCCGGATTTTACAGGAATAACCATAAAACCTTTTTCCAAAAAAACACGTATAATACGCAAATTCATCGGTAAATCGTCTATCGCTAAAACAACCGGAAGAGTTCCCTGTTCTTGTTCTTGTTCCATAGTTTCCTCGCTTATTATGGTATAGTTATTTGAAAAATAACGTTTTACAGAAACGCATCTGAAAACCATGTCATAAAACCAAGGATTAAACCGGCTTAGGTTTTAAATCCCTAATTTTAACCTAAAAATCCGAGCGCCAAAGCCTTCTCTGGATGTTTCTTAAACAACTCTATTTTTAAAATAATTTTAAATCTTAAACGGTAAAATAATATTGAAGCGATAAAAATACGTCAATACTCTGATTTTAAAACGCCCGGCCCTTTTTTACGCGGGCGGCCATGCGGAAGGATGCGGATTGCGGCTTTGCGCGCCGCCTCCAGCGGGAATTAGGGGCTTTATTCTTAAACTTTAAAAGCCGATAATTTGACGATGTATAAACGCGACATTCAAAGCCCGCTTAGATTTCCTATAGAAAACGGAAAACCCGTGCAGGGAACCTGGACAAATCTATTTGAAAAAGTAGATTTACTAAGCATACAAAAACCGTTTAATATGCCGGTTCCGGCGGCTCTTAGAGCGTTTAGAATTAAAGAATGGGAATCTTTCATCGTTCAAAACGAAAATATTTATTTTGAGGCTTTCTTTGCGGACATAAAATATTATAGTTTTGCGGAAGTTTTCTTTTTTGATAAAATTTCAGGCGAAAAAATGCGCTATGTAAAAATGCTGCCGTTCCACCCATGGCGTATGCCTGTAAAACTTTACAATACATTTGTGGAAAGCCGTAGCTGGGGTTTTTATTTTCACATACACTGCTGGCTGGACGCGGAAATCATAAAACTGGATATTAAAATAGACCCTTCCAGAAAACGTCCGGCCTTTACCGCGAATTTGGAATTCGACTTGTCTTCTAAAAGGTGGACGCCTTTTTGCGCCCACCTTTTGTTTTCGGAAAACCGCAGCATGTACACCTGCAAAACTTTAAGCCCAGTGCGCGGCAAAATACGTTTCGGCGAAAATTCGTACCAGGCTTTGCACCGCTCAAAAACCACGGGCGTTTTTAGGGATTACAAAGGATTTTACCCGTACCGTATGCGCGCCGTTTGGTGCAACGCTTCCGGGTTTGATAGCGAAGGGCGCCGTTTCGGGTTTTCACTCGGCGAAAATCAGGCGGAGGGAGCCGGCCAGGACAACGAAAACGGTTTTTGGCTGGACGGCGAGCTTACGCTGCTGCCGCCCGTAAAAATAACCCAAACCGGCCCTGTAATGGCTGAATGGGTGATACAAGATTTTGAAGGCATGGTCGACCTTACTTTCACACCGCAAGAGCGCGTAGAAGCGTCATTCAATCTTATTTTAACAAAGTCCAATTACTTCACCCCGCTTGGCAAATTCAACGGCATGATACAAACCGCCGCCGGCGTCCCGTTTTCGATAACAAACGTGCAGGGTACGCTGGAACGGCTGTATCTTCGCGTCTAAGCGGGCGGCGCTAAAGCTTCATTTCCGCCAAAACCTTCCCGCCTTCCAAAGAATAAACGCCTATCTTTTCGCCGTCGTAAAATGCGTAACCGGCGACCGGGGAAGGGCCTTTGGGCAACGCCGCGGAGCCGGGATTGCAGTAAATTATTCCTTTTTTTTCTTCCAGCCGCCAAACATGCGTATGGCCGGAAAGATAAATAGAACCGGCGTTTAACGAGAAAGGCAGGCTTGCTTCGTTGTAAAGATGGCCGTGGGTGAGAAAAAAGGTTCGCGGTCCATCCGCTAAAAGCGCGTAGTCGTTCATGCATGGAAATTCCAGAAGCATCTGGTCTATTTCGGCGTCGCAATTGCCTCTTACCGCGATAATCGAGTCTTTACAAAAGTTAAGATAGTCGCTTGCTTGCTGGGGGCCGTGTCCGCCGGGAAGCGGGTTGCGCGGGCCGTGATACAATAAATCTCCCAGTAAAACCAGAAAATCAGGATTTAATTTTTTATAAAGCGATAAAATTTTTTCCGCAGCCGAGGCGGAGCCGTGTATATCCGAGGCGATTAAATACTTCATGCTTTTATTATGAACGGCGTTTACGGAAGAGTCCAGTGTTTTACGATTGAAATTGAGTTGTTGGGTATCCACAAATCTTTTATCGCCTGCGGAGTCGTCCACAGGTCTTCCAAATGATCCAGCGTCATCTGCCATTGTATTACAAAAAGCGGGCTGTTTAGTTCAATTTGAAATTCCGGCTCAAGGGTGAGCCCCTGAAAAGTGTTGCGGTTTTCGTCATAACGCATATTAAGCATCAATTGGCCGAACATATCGCTTCCAAAATACTTGCCTATAAAAATTGAAGTGTTGTCAAAAAAGTTTCCGGCTCTAATTTGGGTTTCTTCGGCGTCTTCGTTGCTTTGGCTTAAAAACAAGATGTTTTGAAGCGCCTGCGTGCGGGCGGAAAACATATCGACGTGTAAAACTTTATCCCGTATAAAATTTTCAAACCGGCGCACCAGCGCGAATTGCGAAAGCATATCTACGGTTGAAGACACAAACGCCATTTTAATTTGATTGTCTTCGTTTGCGCTTCCTGAAAAATTTTCGCCCATAATGGAAAGTATTTCAACCTGTGAAAGCGCGGGATTCGATTCAAGGCGCGGCGAAAATGAAACCAAACTTTGATTGTCTATAATCATGGATATAGTAACCGGGCCGTCCGCCGTGCGATCCCGCATTTCGGCCCTTACCGAAAGTCTTGGATCAAACTGCGCCTCGGTTTCATTAAACGTTAAACTCCCGGAACGCAGATAAAAATTGCGCTGAAAATAATACATTTCGCCGCTGCGTAAAGTTACGCCGCCTTTTATGGAAAAAGCGTCCGCGAGCGAATTGCTTGAAACCGCTATTACATCGCCTGAAGCCGCCGAAGCCTGCAAAATGGGAAGGTCGCTGTTAGGCCAAAGAAACTGCACTTTGTTCCCCATCTGTATGATGAGGCTGGTTATAACCTCGACGCCTTCTTCTTCTTCTTTCGCCTTTTCTTTTTGGCCGGAGCCGAATCGCGCCGAATCAAGCGTTATCTCCGCCTCGTCTCCAAGCAAGGCGCCTTTTATGGAAACTGAATTTTCTTCCAAAATTATCCCCAAATTCCCGGAAACAAAGCCTTTCGCGCTTATACCGGCCACGTCCATGGCGAAAGGCAAAGGCGCCTCTTTAGGCGACTCCAGACTTAGGTTAAAGGTTCGCGGAAGCCAGCGGTCGAAAAGAAAAATCCCGTTTACAGAGGCTTTTCCGGAGCCGGCCTCCACCAAAACCGGCTCTAAAATCATTTCGGCGCCGTTAAATGTAAGCGTAACCGGCGCGGGGCCGGCTTCTTCGCTTATGTAAGAAGGCAGGCGGAAGGATATGTTGTTGCCGTAAGCTTTTCCAAAAAAAGACGGGTCGTTTATATCGCCGTATATGTGGACGTCCGCGCTTACGATTCCGTCTGTAAAGTCTATAATTTCCAGCGGCACGCATTCCCATATCTTTCCCATATCTATATATAATCCAGAACTTTCTATGTCGATGATTTTATTTTTTATCGAGCCTAAAACAACCCCGCGCACGGCGAAAGGCTTTGAAAGCGAAATAAATATATTGCCTTCATCGTCCATTCGCGATTGAAGCATGTTTTCAGGCCCGCCTTCCGCGGCGAAGACGCCGCCTGATTTGTTAAGGGTGAAAGCAAACGGTTCTTTTACGCTGATTGTATCGTATGTAAATTCATTAAATGTAACGGTTCCTTTTATTTTGTCAACAATTTTTGACGCCTCCCTCCAGCCGGAGCCTTCCCCAAAGTTAAAGCCGAGATTCCCGTCTATGTTAAGCGGACGCCCGTTAATCGAGCCGCCGGCCTTTACTTCGGCCTTTAATTCCTTTTTTTGAAAGTCCGCCGTAATGTAAGGCAAAACCGCCGATATACCGGCAAAATTAATTTTTGTATTTTCCGCGTTAAAAAGAAAATCGTTTGCTTTTCCATGCCCGCTGACATTTAATGTTTGACCGCCTATATTCATAGCAAGAGAATAAACGTCAAAAGTTACGTTCCATTTATATTCAACTCCCGCCTCCATCCCGTCCGTAAAAGCGGCTTCCTCCGCCCCGCCAGCCGCCGCCAGTCCGCCAGCCGCCGCCGGTTCGCCAGCCGCCGCAAACCCGCCAGACGCCGCCAGTCCGCCAGCCAATGCGGGTTCGCCAACCGCCGCCAATCCGCCAGCCGCCGCCAATCCGCCAGCCGCCGCCCGTCCGCCAGTCGCCGCCAGTCCGCCAGACGCCGCAAGTCCGCCAGCCAATGCGGGTTCGCCAGCCGCCATCATTCCGCCAACCGCCGTCATCCCGCCAGCCGCCGGCATACCGCCAGACGCCGCCGGTTCGCCAGATGCCGCCCGCCAGCCCGCCGCTGTAATTCCGTCAACCGCCGCCCGTCCGCCAGTCGCCGCCGGTTCACCAGACACCGCCAATCCGCCAGACGCCGCCGGTTCGCCAACCGCCGGCATCCCGCCAGCCGCCGCCCGTCCGCCAACCGCCGCCGCCCCGCCAGACGCCGCCAGTCCGCCAGCCAATGCGGGTTCGCCAACCGCCGCCAATCCGCCAGCCGCCGCCAGTCCGCCAGCCCGCGCCAGTCCGCCAGCCGCCGCCAATCCGCCAGCCCCCGCCGGTTCGCCAACCGCCGGCATCCCGCCAGCCCCCGCCGGTTCGCCAACCGCCGGCATCCCGCCAGCCGCCGCCAATCCGCCAGCCGCCGCCGATTCGCCAGCCCGCGCCAGTCCGCCAGCCGCCGCCCGTCCGCCAGTCGCCGCCAGTCCGCCAGCCGCCGCCGGTTCGACAACCGCCGCCAGTCCGCCAGCCCGCGCCAGTCCGCCAGATGCCGTCATTCCGCCAGCCGCCGCCAGTCCGCCAACCGCCGGCATCCCGCCAACCGCCGGCATCCCGCCAGCCCCCACCAGTCCGCCAGACGCCGCAAATCCGCCAGACGCCGCCCGTCCGCCAGCCGCCGCCATCCCGCCAGCCCCCACCAGTCCGCCAGCCGCCGCAAACCCGCCAGCCGCCGCCCGTCCGCCAGACGCCGCCAATCCGCCAGCCGCCTCCAATCCGCCCGGCGCGTTTTCATGTACACGTCCAGCCGGGGGTGAAACCGGGCGTTTTACGCCTTTTTCATCGTAATTTAAAGATACGGAGCAAGTAACGACCGCCGCCGACAGGTTTGGGTGAAACCAGGCCGGCCTAAAATTGAGGGCGTCGGCGCGTAAAGCCAAAGCCCCGTTCTCGTAACGGCAATCTAATACAAAGCGTTCCGAAAGGCCGCTGTTGTTAAGCGCGAAACGCCCGTTTAAGGCTGGCGGGTTGGAAAGGAAATCCCACGAAAAAGAACCTTCGCCGTACAAAGCGCCGTTTTCCCCGCTAAAATACACATCCGAAACAATGGCGCCGTCTTGATTCGCGTTAGCGGAAAGCCTAAAAAGGCCGCCCTGGCCTCCGGCGCGCCCCGCATTTTGAGAGCCTATAAGTTCCAGCCGGTTTATATTCACAGCCCACATCGAAACGCCCGCAAAACGAAAATCCGTATCAAAACTAAGGGCGGAAACAGAATCGCCGTACGGAAGCGGCATATACTCCATTTTTATAAATCCGGACGCTCCGGATTTTGCAAAAAAAGCGGTCGCTTCAAATCCGTATGATCCTGTTACGCGCAAATCAGTTTTATCCAAAATCTCGCCGCTTAAATAATACGAGGCGTTTGGCAGTGTAAAATCAACTGTAAAAGCAACGTTGTTTTTATCCGCAAAATCAGCGCGGGCGAGCATATCCAAAGAACCGCCGCTCCAAACCAGCCGGCTGCTGTTTATTTCAAAAAATTGGTCCGAACCGGAAATTGAAGAAACCGCGAAAGCCCCGCCGGAATTTCCGTTTTTATCCTGAAAAGCGACAATAAGGTGGGGTATACTGTACGAAAAATGTTTAAAATCGGTGTTAAAAAATATTTCCGTGGTAAAATATATATTCGAGGCGAATTTGTTTTTGTGCGCGCCGTGAACGTCAAAGCCCAGATCCAAAACCGCGAGAACGTCCGAAAACGAGATTGTATCAAACGAAACGCTAGCTTCCAGGCTTTTTCCGCTTAAATCTATCGCGCCGTTGGCGTCTATGTTCGACACGCGCACGGAATCCGCATATTCCTGAAACCTAAGAGCGCTTACATTCCAGGTGTAACCTCCCGCGCCGTAGAAAAGGTCTAAGTTAAAGCCCCGCAAACGCGCCTCTCCCAAATCAAATGTTTCCGCGAACACGTTTATGTTTTTATTGTACGAAGAAAGCATAAAAATGGCGTTTATCGCGGAAGACGTACGGGGATTCGTCCTAAAATTTTGAACCGAAAGCGACCCGTTAGGCGCTATTGGAAAGAATCCTATCCCGCCCGTATATTGAATGGAGCCGGCGTCTGTAATCAACGCGGCTTTTTTTACAACCGCCTGCTCCCACGTGCCGGACGCCGCCGCTTCGTAGCGGCTGTTTCCAAGCGGGGAATCGGGGGAAAAAGCGCCGTCCAGTTGCGCCGTGTACGAAAGGCCGCGCCGCGCGTCTCCTCCGGCGGACAAACCGGCTTCAATCCGGCCGTTTACGCTAGTCTTTAACGCCCAGCCATACTTTTTTTTCAATTCGCCGGAAAATGAAGCGACGGAAGACGGCGTAAAATTTTCCGCGGAAAAAACGGCGGAAAGCGAGCCGTCCGTAAAATCATAAAACGCGGATAAATCGAAAGGCAGGCGGTCGTTTATTTTTTGAATCACGGCCCCGCCGCCGTTTACGCTCGCCAAAAAAGTTAATTTTTTTAAGAGCAGGTTTGAGCTTTTAAAATTTTTTACGGTGAGTTTAAGAGCCCCTTCGTCAGGCGAAAAAGAGCCTTCGCAGACGGCGGCGGAACTCGCCGGAAAAACCTTGTTTTTTCCGGCGTAAAAATCAGCAGCGGAGGCGGCGGAGCCTTTTACAGTGATATACTTATTTTTTGCGATTTTAAGGCGTATTTTTTTTACGGAAATGGAAGAACCGGCGGTTTTCACCAAAACCGAACCTTCATTTATTTGGACTTTGAAATCCTGTGGAAAAAGCTCCGCTATGGCGCCGTAAATTTTGCCGTAAATAAAATCCGCGCCGTCATCTTCATTTTTTTGGGGCGTTTTAACATCCGCGCCGCTAAAATCCAAAACTATTTCCGGATTTTCCACAACCGCTTTTTTAATTGAGTAAAGAGCCCCGCCCGTAAAAAGCCGCGCAACCGAATATGGGATTCTCACCCTTTTTACGTTTATATCGGGGAAAAAAACGCCTTTATCTTCAGCCGCCGCGCTATAACCGTTCAGTTCAGCGTCTTCCGCGCCGCCTGAAATTTTTAGCTCCCGTACTTCTATTTCGCCAAAAATTGAAAAACCGGCGCTTTTGTAACTAATTTTTTTACCGCACAGTTCCTGCGCTTTTTTTATCCAGGCGTCCCGCGCCTCCCTCGCGGTCGAATCCAATTCTTTTAAAACCGGATTCGCGAGGGCCGCGCTTACAACCGCAAGAACGGCCAGTACGGACAACTCCAAAAATATTTTTTTTTGCGCCAATTTTTTGTACAACACAGCCGGCGCGAAACTTTCGATTTAAACGCAAAGAACCGTCAAACAATAAAACGCCGCCGCTTTATTGGTATCGCTTACGCGGCAAGGAAACAACACGGCAAAATGATCATGTTGTTTCTTGACGGCTGCTTCCGCTTAAAGTCCCGCTTTCCTCCCAAAACGCGAGAGCTTACAAAAAACAAAGCAGGGCTTTTTTTGTAAACCCAATTAAAAAACATAAACGGGCTTTTAAAACGCCCTTAAACTAAAGTTTCCGGGCAAGAGCTATTCCGCCCGCAATCCAGCCCAGGCGCGTTCCGTCAAATGAAGCAAGCGGCGGGCTTTTTCTAAAAACAGCTTGCTATGGCGCTTTCCAGAAAATCAAGCTCGCAGGGTATTTCCGCAAGCGGCTCGGATTTTTTTTGCAATTCCGCCAAATGCGCCGGAACGTATATTTCCCGTCCGGTTACGCGCCGGATTAAAGACGGCGCCTTGGCCGCCGCGCCCGTAGAAAGAATTACTATATGCCCGTCAAAGTTTTTGCCGCTTGAAAATTTTAACGCCGCGGAAAAAGCCACCGCTGTATGCGGGTCTATCAAAATATTATACCTTCTCCAGGCGTAATCAATAGCATCTTCCGTCTCCGCGTCCGTTTCGACTTTCGGGAAAACCATATTGCGCATAACAGACGGGACTTCGTTGTATAACGAAATCAATTGGCGGTGGTTTCCAGGATAGCTTACGTCCAAAGCCGGCGATATGGTGCGCGCCGGAATCCTCTTTTGGGTTTGAGGCTCCTTCCACAGGTCGTCCAGCGCGTTGTTCACGTTCATCGCGGCAATAAATCCGTTTACAGGCAACCCGAATTTCCAGGCGTATAAACCCGATATTAAGTTGCCGAAATGACCGGACGGCACGGAAAAAAACAACTCGCCTGTAAGCAGTTTTTTTAATTTAATAAAAGCATAAACATAATAAAAAGATTGCGGCAAAAATATTGACGGGTTTATCGCGTTGGCGCTTGTGGTTGGATAACGCCCCGTCCATTGCTCGTCGGAAATAAGATCCGTTAAAAGCGCCGCGCAATCGTCAGGCGAAGAATTTTTCAACCTTATGGGGATTATATTTCCGCCCCCGCCCGGCCTCTGCAACATCTGCGGGCTTAACCCGTAAAAATCACCTTGCGGGTACAAAAGCACGCAACTTATGTTCTTGCGCATACCAAAAGCATGGGCCAAACTGGTTCCCAAAGAGCCGACAACAGAAGACGCCACCACAAGATGTTCGTCCTTTGGGGCTATCTCTTCCAAAACGGCGCTTAAAAATGTTATCCCAAAATCCTTAAACGAACCTGTAGGCCCCCGGCATAAATGCAAAATTGAAAAACGCTCGTCCAGCACTTGCAATTCCGGCTGTATGGACGCGCAGTTGTCCGACACCCTCCGCGCCGCCGCCGAGTCCATCTCCGATTCCAGCAAACTTGCTGTAAGCGGCGCGAGTAAATCGGGATAAAACGTCCGCTCGTCCATCGCGTAAATAATATGGCGGACGTCCGGCATGGAGGCCGGAACATACAACCCGCCCGTTTTGGGCAGACATTTAAGCGTCGCGTCTTTAAACGAAACATAAGCGGCGTCTTGCGGATTGGTACTTTTAAGAAGCATTAAGCGATTCTAACATTTTTACATCTCAATTAACTAGGGTATGTTTATAACGTAACAGAGGCGTCCGGAAGCCTCAAATTTCCGCAAGCCGGCCCCAGGCATGGCGTTGGCTTGGCGGGCTTGCGCTAAAACCGCGGGTTTGCAAAGTTTAGCCGGAAAACCGCAAGACGGCGGCAAAGCTCCTCCCCCAGCCCCCGCGCAGGCTGGCAGACGACCAACCGGATTGGCGAACAAGCGCATTAAAGCCCTGTTTTTTAACCCGGCGGCGGAAAAGAGCTTTTGTTCCGGCTGGTTTGTATGGTATAATCCCGCCATGTCAAGCGGGCGCGAAGAAGAACGTATAAAAAAAATAAAAAGCATCATAAAAACAGCGTGTTTTTTGGGAGCCGCGCTTTGCTTAATTTTTTTATCCGGTCTTTTATTTGTTAATCATTCGTTAAACAAAGACCCTTTCGGCGGGAAAAAAAAGAACGAAACTTCCAATTGGAACAAAAAACTAAACGATTTTGACGCGCTTTACGACAGGTACATAAACGGAAACGCTAGAATAAAAAGCGGCGTTCTGGAAACCATGCTGGACGCGCTGGAAAAAAATTCAGTGGGGGCCGAATCCAGGCTTTCATTGCTAAAAAGGCGGCGGGCTCTGGCCGCGCTATCCAAAAACGGTTTTGTTAAAGACGCCGCGGAAGCGCGGGAAGATTTTTTAACAGGGTACCGGGACGCGGCCTACCGCGCCGCCGAAGATTTTCCGTATTCCTCCGCGGTGTGCGCCATAGCCGCGGAAGCCGTTTTTTGGAACGCCGCCCGCCCCTCAACCTTTGGAAGTAAAAATTCGCGCGGGCTTTTTTTAGAAAAAGACGAAAAGGAAAAAATAAAATCGCTTTGCGCTTCGCTTTTGGATTCCGGGCCGCTTTTACAAAATGTATACCTGCCGCTTGTTTTTTATTTTCTTTCTTTGAACGGCTCCATAGGAAGCCTTGAAGACGCGCTGCAACGCGAAAAAGGATTGGACGTTTTCTCCACAACAGCCCGAAACATAAAACCGGAGACGCCCGAAGAAGAACGTTTGCGCGAAACCCTTATTGTAGACTCGGCTTTAATCTCTTTGCTTAAAGAAGAAACCCGCGATGAAGCCGGACAGTTTATAACGATGTTAAATACAGAAAAAGAAAGCGGGAAAAGAACCGTCAACTTTTTGGCCGATTATTACTACGACTTTGGCGGCATGACGGCGGCCTCGGAATTTTTTTTGCGCCTGCAAAACACTTACGGTATAGAAATGGCCGCTTGCGCCCTCTACCTGGCCGGAAAACACGAAAGCGCCCTTAATTTCTGGCGTATACTGCGTTCCAGCAAACAGGCGCAACCAGAAGAACGTCTTCGCGCCATTTATAACATAACATCGCTGCAGACTTCCGGCGGGGAGGAAAGCCCGGCGCCTTCACCTTCAGAAAATAGCGTTAAAGATTTTGAAGCCATATTTACGGCGGAAGAAGACGCGATTTCCGGCAAAGAAATAACCACGCCGGCTTTTGTTTTATATACGCGGCTTTTACCCGGCGCCCGCGGCAAAGCCCTGCTGGAAGCGGACGAAAACAAACGAACAAATGTGTTGATAGATTGGGAGATTGTAAGACGCGAAACCGTCAACAACACTATAAAAAAAAATATCGGCGAAACCTGGCTTTTATTAAACCGCCATCCATCAAATTATACAGTTTATGAATGGGCCGCCTGGTATTTTGAGCGCCAAAAAGAGTACGGCGAAGCTTCTTTGCTAAAAAACGCCGCCGTAAAAAACGCCGTAAACGTACCGGCGGTTTTTATAAACGAAGCTATAAATTTAATACACGCCGGCGAATTGGATAAGGCTGAAGAAATTTTAGCAAAACTAAAAAAGGAAAACAAAAGCGCTTTTTTAACGCCCGGCGTCAGGGGCGAAAACGGGTTGCGTTACGGGGCCTGGGCCGTAAGCGCCAATTTAGCCCTTATACAGGAAAAACAAGGTTCCGCTAAAACGGCGCTGGAAAATTACGAAGACGCCCTGCGGCTTTTAAACGCCGGGACTTCTTCTAAAACCAGTGAAAAAAAACGGGCCGCGCTTATCTGGTTGCACATGGCCCGCTGTTACAATTTTTTGGGTCAAAAAGACAAAGTAAGAACATCCCTGGAAAACGCCCTGCAAATGGACGCGGATAACGTAAACGTGCACTTGGCTATAAGCCGCATCGAATCCTAATTCAAACCGCCGGCGGCGCCTTTTTAATATCCTGCAATTATTTCTTTTATGGAAAACGGTAAAATCAAAAGCTCTGTAAAAAGCGCTGAAACAAAGCCCGGCGAACACGGGGTTAAAACCGTATTCGCCGGCGCACTTTAGTTGCTATTCCTCCCCGGGTTTAAGCTGCAACTCATTGTTTAGACCAGTAATGTCATTATAACCGTCGTTATCCTCGTCTATCCACGGGCAGGGCAGTCCGTAAATATCAAGACCTGTCTCATAGAACACGCCGTTGTAAGTTCCAGTGTTGTCGTAACCGCCGCTATGGCGGCCGTTCTTTTCGTACCCGTAAAGGTTTAGTCCGCCGTCCTTGCTAAAACCATTCTTATCCAATCCAAGCACATCATCGTATCCATCAGCAGGCTCTCTGTCCACCCACGGCAACGGATCCCCTTTTGCCGGAGGCGAAGGGCTCGCATCCCCCTCTCCAATCTGACCGTGAGATTTAGGTATTGGCACTATAATTAGGTCTGGCTGATCCTTCTTGCTCCAGTCGCCCATTTCCATGACAGAAGTGACGCCCCCACTGTAGTAATCCGCCGGGCTCCAACTAAATCCCGGAACTGGAGCCGTGTAATTTAGCTGAAGTTCCTGAAGATCTTGGTAAGCGCCGGGAGTTTCGTACGGCTCATAGCTGTAGTACTCCGAGCCGTCAGCAATCCCGCCGTATACGCCCCATTTGTCATAGCCCTCACGGTTTAGCCCCGTCTCCCTATGATAGCCGTCCATATCGTAACCTTCCGGATCGTAACCCTCCGCATCAAACTTTAAGTAAGCGATAGGCTCAAAATCCAGAGAATAAGGTATCAATACGCCCGTCCATTTTAATACGGGATACGGGTAGCCGCCGTAGTGTATCTTGGTGTCCGCTGTTTTTATGCCAATCAAAGAAGCCATGCTGTATCTTGTGGCGTCCGAGCCCATAGCCCATACATCAACAAAATCCCAGTCCGCAAGTTCATAGCTTTGCTTGCTCAAAAACATATCGTCTCTGACGTCGCTATTCCCGTCCAAAATGGGCTCGGCCTTGTCACCGATATATTCATTGCTTTCCATTTTACTTTCCGCGTCTTTTAATTTTATTCCAGAATAAACATTGTTAAAGGATTCGCCCCCCTCATCTTGGCAAACAATAGTCCCATTGGGACTATTCGGCGTCTTGTTCGCAATAACACGCCTAATCCATTTGCTGTTGCAGGATATAGTTTTAGTCATAACATAATTTTTATAAACATTCACATATTCATTGGTGCCTTCTTTGCTTTGGGTTTTCGCCCCAACTATACCGCCCGCGCCGCGGAAAATATTGGCGTTTTGAGAGGGATTTACTTTTACGCCGCCGTCTATATCTATATCAAACTGCGTGTAATTATACGCCACAACACTTGGCGCATTCTGACTCGTCGTGGTTTTTCCTATAAAGCCCACTATTCCCCCGGCGAATTTAGGGTAGTTGTTCGCGTTTCCGGCGCTGTTCGCCTGGGCGTTTCCATATATAGACGCCGTTCCAATAGAATAATTGTTTATGATGGTTACCTGCGCATCAGATTCTATGTCGCCTACTATACCGCCCACAGAAATACGGGCGTCTATTCCAGTAGATTCCGACAAAGCGGTGTTCGCGTCGACACGCAAATAAACGGCGCATTCTTCCACTCTGGTGGGGGAGCTACTGGTTATACTCGCAACAATCCCCCCAAAGAAAACTTTCTTGTCATTTTGAGGTTCGCCTATGGAAATCACGCTGTTTTTACTTTCGTCCATGCTTACGGCTATACGCCTAATTACGGTTCCCGCGTCGCCGATACTGGAACCGACAACTTTGCCCACAACAGGGCTTATATAAGTATCGCCTGATGATTTGAGGTCTTGCGCGTTCGACGCCGTAACGCGCAGGTTTTCTATGCGCGCGTTTTGTACAACGCCAAAAAGAGCCGCCACACGTTCAGGGGAAAGCGTAAGTTTTTTAATTGTACGCCCGCCGCCGTGAAACCAGCCCTGAAATTTTGCACTATCATTGCCTACCGCCTGGTTGTTCCAATTCCCGGAAACATCTAAATCCTCTGTAAGAATAAAAATTTTATTTTTAGTTCCGTCAATTCCGCCGCCAGAATTTGTGATGCTTGTAAATTGATTTGAGTTTGAAATAAGAACTATTTCGTTGTATTCTCCGGGTAAATTCGTCCACGGCACAAAAACAGACCCGCTCGTATAAGGAATCAACTCTACGTCCCCGGGGGCGACGCCCGACTCGTTGCATTCCTCCTTAACCCAAACCGTAGAATCAGACGCGCCTCCAAACCCAAATTTGCCTATTATAGCGACGCCTTCAGGCGTTTCCACCTCTTTTAGCTCCTCGCCGCATTTTAGTCCAACCCTTAGCATTACACCTTCGTAAGGCTCATCTTCTTCGGGCTCTATCGTCGGCCCGTCAGTCCCGCCGCCGTCGTCGCCGCCGCCGCCGCGCGTTTTTGGGCTTGTGGGAGACGTGCAAGCGGCAAAGCAAATAGAAAAAATAAGTGTTACGGTAATAAAAAGAAATAGTTTTCTCATCAAAAAACCCCTTTCGTTAGACTAAAATCAAACGCGCTTCCGTGTCTTCAATGAAACACGCCCTTTCATTTGGAGTTACAACAAATAAATCCAACGTAAATTTTATGTATAATATACAACAATAATCAGATAAAAGAAAGGTTCTCTATAAAGATTCACGGCGGAAAAACCGAAAACTTTATGTTGCGCTCCGGCCCGCCGCCAGAGCGCAACCGCAATTTTAGAATCGCTGCTTTTTGGCGCCGGTCCGTTGATTTTTTGGGCTGTTTTCTTATATTATTAACACAACGCCTTATTTTAAAAGACGGCGCCCGCGAAAATCCTGGCAAAATATTATTCGCGGGCCTGTTTTACGGCGCGCTGGGGTTGTTAAACAAATTCAACATCCGGATTTTAGCGGCGGTATAAAGCTTTATACGGCCGCCAAGTTTTGAAAAGGAGGCTTTTGTGAAAAAAGCGTATTGGAATTTTGCAAAGAAAGTTATTTTACTGGCGGCGGCTTTCGCCGTAATGGGTTGCGCGGGTAAAAAAGAAAAACAGGTTGTTAAAGTCGGGGCTACGCCGGTTCCTCACGCGGTTCTGCTTAATTTGGTAAAAGCAGATTTGGCGGAAAAGGGGGTTGCGCTTGAAGTCGTAGAATTTACAGATTACGTTCAGCCTAATATAGCGCTTGAAAACGGAGATTTGGACGCCAATTTTTTCCAGCACCTTCCCTATATGGATTCGTTTAACCAGGAGCGCAATTTCAATTTGGTGAGCGTCGCGGGAATTCATATTGAACCCATGGGTGTTTATTCCAAAAAAATCGATTCGCTGGACAAACTACAGGAAGGCGCCGCCGTAGGCGTTCCTAACGATCCGACAAACGAAGGCCGCGCCCTCCTTTTGTTGCAATCCGCCGGACTTATAAAACTTAAAAACGGCGCAGGCCTAACCGCCACGGTTCAAGATATAGAAGAAAATGTAAGAAATCTTAAATTTTTTGAATTGGAAGCCGCCCAGTTGCCCCGCGCCGTTGAGGATTTGGAGTTGGCCGTAATTAACGGGAACTACGCGATAGACGCCGGTTTAACCAAGAAAGAAGCGCTTGTCGTCGAGGGGGCTTCTTCGCCTTATGTAAACATTGTGGCTGTAAAATCCGGCAATGAAACCTCGGATAAAATTACGGCTCTTGTTGAAGCTTTACAATCGCAAAAGGTAAAAGATTTCATCAACAAAGAATACGCGGACGGCGAAGTAGTTACGGTTTTTTAATTAAAATTAAGCCGTTTCAAAACTTAACAGGGTTTTGAAACGGCTTTTTTTAAACAAAACGCGCCTAATAATTCCCGATAAGGCTTTCTATGTATTCTTTGTTGGCGAGCCCTTCTTTTTTCTTTGCGTCGTCTTTAGCCGCGTCCACGCCGCGTCCGTACCACTTTACGGCTTCGTTTAAATCGCCCGTCATATAATAGGCGCGTCCCAGCATAAAAAATGAGTCTTCGTCTCCGGAACGGTTTTCCATGTAACGCAAAAGTTGCTGTACGGCGTCTTGCGGTTTGTTTAATTCAAAAATATAAAGGACAGCCAGCGCATAACGCGCCTGCGTATACTCAGGCTGTAATTCCACGGCTCTAAGATAGGCGGCTTCCGCAGTCGCGAAATAAGATGAAGCCAGCGGCCCGGAGGCGCCTTCCGGTCTGTAATCGTGCATAGATTTTGCGCTATAGGAAGCGTTTAAGCCGCAAAGATAATGCAAAGTTTCATCCGCTGGGCTGTATTTAATTCCTTCTTCCAGCGCTTTTAACGCTTCTATGTACATGCCTTTGTCCTGAAACCTCGCGGCCAGAATCTTCCAGTACACACCGGTTTGCGCCGCGTCTTTTATGTGCTGTTTTTGCAGGTCTTCGTAGGCGGCTATGGCCTTTTGCAGATCTTCTATCTCGCGCGGCACGCCTTTTCGCGGCCCGTATTCGGCCACCCGTTTAGCAAGCTCGCGGCGTTCTTTATTTACATGGGATCTGTTTGCCGCGAAAATTCCGCCCGCGATAAGCAACGCGCAAATGGTAAAGCCCGCGATTCCAACCGCACGCCCATTTTTTGTTTGTTTTTTCATATATTTATCCACCTTCGCGTTTTATCCGCACATCCCCGCCCAAAACATGGTTGCGCGGCGGCGCGATGTTCACCGAAAAACAAGCCCGGCGCGCGCAAGCCTCCGCTCACCCACCCTTGCGCGCCTTATCGCCAGACGCCTGTTTTAGCAAGCGCCGCCGCAAACTTTTGGTGGGTCTGGGAGGCCCTGGCCTCCCAAGCGGGGGGGGGGGGCGGAGCCCCCAGCCGCGCCCTGGATTAGCCGGATACAGCGCCTTATCACCAGATGCGCAAGGGATAGGAGCGGGAATTAAACGCGGCGGCGTTTTACGCCGTTGCGTTTAATTTTAGCGGATAGCCCGGTTTTTGCGCAGCAAAAATGCGCCAAAATTCAAAAAATATGACGGCTCTTAAAAATTAGCTTCAGTCTTTTAATTTTTTAAGTTCGCGTATTATTAAAATAAAAGTAACCGTAAAGGTAATCGCGTCCGCAAAAGGTATGGCGGCGACTACGCCATATAAGCCCCAAATCCGCCCAAATATTAAAATCGCTGGAATTATAACAATACATTGGCGCATCAAAGATAAAAGTATCGAAATTTTTGGCCGGCCCGTTACCACGAACATATTCGTAGAAACTATCTGAAAACCGTTAAGCGGCAAAACAAGAGAGGCTATGCGCATACCGGTTACAGTAACCTGATACAGCGTTTCGCTCCCGTCCGGCGCAAAAATTCGCACTACAGTTTGCGGAAAAAATTGCGCCCATATAAAACCAACGGCGCAAATGCAGGTTGAAACCGCAGCCGCATACAAATAGGCTTTGCGCACGCGGTTAAACTTACCTGCCCCGTAGTTGTAACCCAAAATCGGCTGGGCGCCCTGATTTATCCCAAAAACAGGCATAAAAAACAACATCGTAAACGTGCCTATTATATTCATGCCTGAGAGCGCCGAATCCCCGCCGTTGGCCGCGCCCAAAGTTTTTGCGCCGTACCAGCCCATGCTCGTGTTAAGCAACAACTGCACGGCGGACATCATGAATTGCAACAGAAATTGGGACGAGCCGAACCCAAGAATGGAAAACACTATTTCTTTGGAAAAAGAAACTTTGAATGGACGCAGATTGATAACGGCGCGGTTTCCCAAATTAAAATAAAGCATCCAAATGGCGGAAGCCGCCTGCGAAATTATAGTCGCAAGCGCGGCGCCCTTGACGCCCCAGCCGAACGCAAAAATAAACAGCGGATCCAGCAACGTGTTAAGGACGGCGCCCAAAAACATCCCTATCATGCTGATTACCGGAAAACCCTGCGCCCGCGTAGAATGTGAAAGCCCGAAACCAACCAAAAAGAAAGGCTGCCCGTATATAATTATTTTAAAATAATCGCGGGCGCTCTCAATAACGCGGCTGCCTTCCCGCGCGCCCAAAAGCGGCAAAAGGTCGTCCAAAAATATGTATTCAAACACAGAAATAAAAACTGACGACGCTAAAAGCAGCCAAAAACCGTGGTTTAACGCATTTTCCGCCTCAGCCTTTTTCCGCTGGCCCAGCCGCATGGAAATCATGTTGGCGGAGCCTACGCCAAAAAGCATGGCGAAAGCCATTGAAATAGTAATCAACGGCATTATCAAAGAAAGCCCGCCAAGCGCGTCTTCGTTTACGCCGCGCCCCACAAACACCCTGTCTACAGCGTTGTAAAGGGCGTTTACAAGCATACCGCTCACCGCCGGTATCGAAAATTTTAAAAGCAGCTCCCCAACCGGCTTAACGCCCAATTGATTAGCCGCATCGTCTTTGTTTTGCATTATTCTTCAATCAACCATGTTCGAATCAACTGCGAAACGTCTTTTGGATGTTCGCGGGCGAGAGCGACGGCCTTTTCGGCCAGCTCCATCCTCGCCTGATCTTCGACGGACATAGATATGGCCTCCCCCTCTTTTTCTGCTTCCAAAATAGCGGCCTCGCGCATAAGCTGATGCTGGCGCGCAAGCTCTTCCTCGCGCCGGCGGCGAGCCTGCTCGCGGGCGCGGGCCACAATTTGAAATACAACAAATCCAATCAAAAGCAGGGCTAAACCCGCCAAAGAAGCGATTATCGTTATTTGCACCTGGCGTTTGCGCCGTAAAGCCTCGTCTTCTTCGGCGAACTGGGCCGTACGGTCTATGGCTATATTCTGAACCCTAACAGAGTCGCCGCGGGAAGCGCTGTAACCTATAGCCCCTTCCACAAGAGCCTGCGCTTTAGCCAGATCTTCCGGCGAAAGCGGTATGTACTCACGCTCGGCCCTGCCGTCCACAGTAAGCGCAATATTGCCTTTCTCGTCTATTTTATTCTTCCAAACCCCGTCTATGTTAACCGAAACAGTTATGCGGTCTATAGTGGGGCTGCGAATCTCGCTGGTAATCTCTTTGTTGAATTCTTCGTTATGAGTGCGGGTTTCCTGCGTAACCTTTCCGTACAGGTTGGACATATCTTTGTACGCCGGCGGAGTTTGACCCTCCACCCCGGCCGGCCCTTCAGGATTAAAACCAGTACCCTCCCAGGCCGTCTTGGAGGTGGTTTCGGAAACAGTAAGCGAAGGGGCGAACTGGCTGTCGTCGTAGGCCAGGCCGGGAGTGCGCTCCTTTAAGGCGATTGGGGTTATCTTGTTTTTTTCCGAAGTTATTTCGGACATATCCATGTCAATTTTTAGGTTCAAATCACGCACGCGGTCCGCGGAAAAGTTGTTTTGAAGCGCGCGAAGTATGTCGGCGCGGTACTTGGCCTCAACATCGCGCACTATTTTTATTTCTTTTTCTATACGGGCCAGCCTGTCGAAATCTTTCATGCCTTCAAAATCGTTTAAAACAACGCCGTTTTGATCCGTTATTACAATGTTTTCGTCTTTTAACCCTTCCACAGCGAATTTTATAAGCTTCTGTATGCCTTCAATTTTTTTGCGGTTGCTGGTTATGTCGCTGTTTATTTTTGGAGTGATTACAACGCTCGCCGTCACCGGATTTTGATCCGCCGTAAAAAGAGTGCGCTCCGGCTGGGTTATCGTAACGTTTGCGTTGTCCACGTCGTCCAGGGCTTTTATATGCTCGGTTACGCTCGCTGTAATAGCCCGGCGCAAGTTTACGTTGCGCTCCCAATCGGTTATAGTCCATCTGTCGCGGTCAAAAAGAGCCCACGGGTCGACGCCCTTGGGAACTAAGTCTTCGCGTATAAGTATGCCGCGCATTTTTTTGGCTGTTTTTTCGTCCATCACCATGACTACGCCGTTAGAATCAACATGAACTTTTACGCCCTCCTCGTTAATCCTGGCGATGATGGCGGAAAGCGCATCCTCGCTGGTTATAGGCGCGTCTATTACCGGAACATAGCCCGGCGTGGAAGAAACGCTTAAAAGCGCAACCACCGCTATTATGGCGCCGGCAAAAATGCCGCCCACAATCAGCTTTTGAACAAGCGTCCATCTTTTCCACAAGGCCTTTAATTGCCCCGTCATTTTTTGAAAATCCATACACCCCTCCCCCTATACGTTTTACCGCGCCTAAAAACGTTCCCGCCCGCGAAAACCTTATCTTGTATTAATAACGTCTTTCCACGCCTGGGTAAGGCGGCTAAGTATGGTGCGCGCTATGTTAAGCGACATCGCGGCCTCCGCTTCGGCTATGGTAAGATCGTGAGCGTCCACGGAAGCGGGATCGGTTATAGCCTGAACCGACAACTGCGAGGCGCGGTTCTCCATAGCGGAAACCTTGTCTATCGCCTTAAGCATTTCATCCGAAAAACTAAGGCCGCCCGCCGCCCCGTCGCGCAAAACGGCGCCCGCGCCGGTCTTTTCGCCGGTTGAAACTATTTGATTTCCATGCCCGATTAAAGAAACTGAATTTTTATCAGAAAAATTCCGGGTTATGCCGCCGTGTCCGTAACCGCCGCTAAACCCAACGGTTCCCGCATTCGGAATGTGGCGCGGGTCTGTAATTTTCATGCTTACGTGAACCGCCTGTTGCAGTTCTGGTTTGAGTGTCAACATATTTCCCTCCCAAGAAATTTATCGCAATAATTATTGCGATTTTTAGAGTCTTGCGTCAAGAGGGCGTTTTTTACAGGCGTATAAATTCAGATTAGGCGAAATATGTTTGGCAAAATTCTTGAAAAAAAAGAAGAATTTACTTGACCAATTTGACCTAATATGCCTGTAATTGGAATATGAAAACATTACAATCAGCGGAAACCAAAACTCATTTTTCCTCAATTTTAAAGGATGCTGAAGCTGGAAATGAGGTTGCTATTGCATGTGGCAGGAAAAAAAAGACAATTGCTGTAATAATTCCATATGAAAAATGGAAAAAGAACCAAAAAAGGCAGTTGGGTACTCTAGAAGGCAAGATGTCTGTAAAATTTTCGTCTAATTTCTCAATAGAGTTGTTCGGAAACTTGAGGTTACGCAAGCTGAACCAAGCCTAGGCTTGGTTCAGCCAACTTCCGCTTAAAAAACGCGAAATGCGCAGCATTTTGCAAGACTTGGGCGACAACCAACCGGGGCGAGCGAACAAGTTCAATGACTGATGAAGAGTTGGTAAATTTATGAATTACTTGGTTGATACACATATTTTATTGTGGTCGTTTTTAAAAACCCATAAATTATCAAAAGAAATAAAATCAATATTATTGAATAAAGATAATGATATTTATTATAGTCCGATGAATTTATGGGAAATATCCATAAAGTATGGGTTGAAGAAATTATTTTTAAATGGCGGAACCCCTGATGAATTTTTTGGGGAATTAAATAACAGTTATTATTTGTGCAAAGATATTAATAATATTGATTTAATAACAAATTATAAATTACCAATGTATCATAGGGATCCGTTTGACAGGTTTTTACTATGGGAAGCAATGAGGAATAATTTTATATTAATGAGCGTAGATAAAAATATGGAATTATATAAAAAAGATGGATTAAAGGTCATATATTGAAAAGCCAAGCATATGTCGCATAACGTTCCGCCTGTATGCGCCGTTTGTCCGTACACCATTATTCTATTATACTCTGGGGCCGGGGTTGGTTGATTTTTACCCGTCATAAAATTTGCATATTTTCGCACTTTTTTTTAAATTTCACTTGACATATTGTACTAGTTCATTTACTATTGTACTAGATAAATAGTACAATAGTGATGGATGAGCAGACTAGCAGCCTGTTGCACTTGTAGGTTTTTATGTCTTTTTCACTTGAAAAAGACATAAAAACCACGATTTAGGGGCTGCCTTGGCAGTTTGCAAGGTAAAAAATCGCCTAATCGGCGATTTTTGGAGGTTTTATGCGCGAAGCGCAACAAACTGCTAGACTGTTTGCGGGGTTGTAGTTATATAATAGTTAGCTTATCATAACTTTTAGGAGGAACAATATGACGGTGGTAAAGGCGGAAAATCTGGTAAAGGATTACGGATTAAACGGGCAGACGGTCCACGCCCTGCGGGGGGTGAACCTGGAATTCCGGGGCGGGGACTTTGCCGCCATTGCCGGGCCCTCGGGGAGCGGCAAGTCTACCTTCCTCCATCTGGCGGGATGCCTGGATACCCTCACGGCGGGCAGCATCAGCGTGGGCGGGCGGAATGTGGCGGGGCTTTCCAAACGGCAGCTGGCCCTTTTGCGGCGGCACAACATCGGCTTTATCTTTCAGGCCTATAACCTGATTCCCGTCTTGTCGGCGGAGGAAAACATCGGCTTTCCCTTAACCCTCCTGGGGGCGGGTAAGCAGGAAATCCGCGACCGGGTCGCCCAGGTCCTGGCCCAGGTGGGGCTTCTGGGCATGGAGAAGCGGCGGCCCAAGGAAATGTCCGGCGGCCAGCAGCAGCGGGTGGCCATTGCCCGGGCACTGGTAAAGCGGCCGGCCCTGATCCTGGCGGACGAACCCACGGCGAACCTGGACTCCAAAATCGGCCGTGAAATTCTGGAGCTTATGACGCGGCTCAACCAAAGCGAGGGAACCACCTTCATCTTCTCCACCCACGACCAGATGGTGATGGACCACGCCCGCCGGATCATCCGCATCCGGGACGGGCAGATCGAGTCGGATGAAAATAAATGAAGATTTTTACCACGAACCACACGAACCAACACGAACAGGGTCATCTTGGTCTCATCTTTTTCCTGATTCCCCGAAGAAAAGGGAGAATCCGGGAAGTAAAGAAGACAATCGGGATAAAAGTTCGTGTCTGTTCGTGCGGTTCGTGGTTATTTCTTCTTTTTTAATTAAAGGAGTTATTTATGACAATAGAAGGCATAATTGAGTTGAAGCGGCTGGCGTTGCGGAACTTGGCGCGGCATAAGGTAAAGACCGTACTCACTATCGCCGCGGTAAGTATCAGCGTGGCGGTTTATGTTGTCATGGACGGCTGGCTATTGGGGATGAACATCGATTCCCTGCGGAATATCGCCAACTTCGAGATCGGCGCGGCGAAGCTCCAGACAAAGGCCTATTACGGCAAAAAGGACGATCTCCCCATGTACGAGAGTTTCGGCGGCTGGGAGCGGAGCGCCGGGGCCCTGGACAGGGCGGGCTATGACAGCGCGCCGCGTTTTGTGTTTACCGGGACCCTCTATTCGGCTGAGGCTTCGGCGCCCATGATGTTCATCGGTTGCGACCCGGCGGCGGAGGCGCGGCTCCTCCATTACCCGGAGTATATCGAGTCCGGCCGTTTTATCAGAAGCGGCGCCTTCGAGATAGCGCTGGGGGCGGTAACTGCGGATAAGCTCAAGGTCGGGATACCCCAGCGGCCCACAGCGGATGAGCTTGAGCGGGATATTCTTCCCAGTCTGCCGCCTGGGGAACGGGACTTTGTGCGGGGGCTCTACGAAAAAGCGCAGGTAAAAAGCGCAGGTCCCTTCGCGTCCAAGCCGGAAGCCCCTCCGCGGCCCGGGGAGGAACGCTTGACCCTGAAAAAAAATATCCTCCCCCAAGATATGGAGCGTTACCGGCAGCTCCTCGCGGAAACGGGGCGGATGAACGTTCAGATCTCCACGGTCATCGACATCAAGGCCGCCCCTGAATCGGTAGGGATGGAAAAATTTGAGGCGGACCTGGCCCCGGTCCTGAACGCGGAAGAACTGGCGCTTTTCCACCGGGCCTACCAGTTTGATGAGCTTACCCAAACCTGGTATCTGGCCAAAGGTCATCTGACCGGAGGTCAGGCGGATTCTGAAGACGAGGCCCTCCAGG
>JAITER010000050.1 GCA_031281945.1 Spirochaetaceae bacterium
ATGAGTTCAAATATCAAATATATATAATGCCATGCCAAGATATGACCGTCTCTAAAGAAACATTTCAATTTTCAGTTTAAAGATATAAATTGCCTGTTGAAAGAGAGATGGCCTATAAACCATTTTTTATATCATTCGAGCCTCATGATAATTTTATTCCTTAATCCGGTTTTGGGAACAGCCGGCGAGGAAGCGGAGCTTTTGGATCTTTCCACCGCGCGCGCTGTTTTTGTAAAACAACAACTTGTCCGGCAGGGAATAAGCGCTTCGCGTTTAAGCGCCAAAGGCGTGGGCGCCTCCCGCCTAATTCCTGGAGTTTCCCCCAGAGACGCCGCTAACAACTGGAAAAACAGGCGCGTAGAGTTCATTCTAAATAAGCCGTAGAGCGGCGAAAAAAGCGGCCCGTGTTTTATTATTGAAATCTGGGCGCATTTTCGCCGCAAAGCGGCGAAAACCGCGCTTTCCGCTAAAATTAGGCGCTAAGGGGCGAGCCCTTAGCGCCTAATTCCCGCTCCAATCGCTTGCGCGGCTTAATGGCGCCTTTCACGGTGAAAAGGCGGCGCAACGGCTTAGTTGCCGCTGGGGGCTCCGGCCCCGCTGTGCGCGAGCGCGCGCGAAACATTGAGCGCGTTCCGCCGCAAAAGGCGGCCCAGCGTGGGGCCCGATAAAGGCCCCCGCCGCAAAGAAGGCGGACGGCCCCGCTGTGCGCGAGTGCGCGCGAAACATTGAGCGCGTTCCGCCGCATCAGGCGGCCCAGCGTGGGGCCCGATAAAGGCCCCCGCCACAGAGAAAGCGGCCGGCCCCGCTGGGAGGTGAGTGTGCGCGAAACATTGAGCGCGTTTCGCCGTATCAAGCGGCCCAGCGTGGGGCGCGATAAAGGCCCCCGCCGTAGAGAAGGCGTCGGCCCCGCTGGGAGGTGAGTGCGCGCGAAACATTGAGCGCGTTCCGCCGTAAAAGGCGGCCCAGCGTGGGGCCCGATAAAGGCCCCCGCCGCAGAGAAGGCGTCGGCCCCGCTGTGCGCGAGTGCGCGCGAAACATTGAGCGCGTTCCGCCGCATCAGGCGGCCCAGCGTGGGGCCCGATAAAGGCCCCCGCCGTAGATAAGGCGGACGGCCCCGGTGTGCGCCTTGCTTGCCGCTGGGGGCTCCGCCCCCAGTCCCCCGCTGGGAGGCCTAGGCCTCCCAGACCCACCAAAAGTTTGCGGCGCCGCTTTATTTCAAGCAAGCTTTTTCATCGCCAGGCGCGGTTTTGCGGCGCTACTCTACGCAAAAACCGCGTTCCCGCTACAATTTCGCGCCCGCTTTCGCGGGGCGCCAGGCGGCTTCCGCCGCCGGCTCGCGCCTTGAATACGGCTTGGGGGCGCCGCCCCCAACTCCCCCGCTGGGAGGCCTAGGCCTCCCAGACCCACCGAAAGTTTGCGGCGCCGCTTTGACAAGAGATTTTTTTTCCGTTATGCTTGGCCTCGTCATCCATGAAGGATGGCGTCCGCGTCTGAGTTTGCGGGCCCCGCGTCTTGGGTTAGAGGGGATGAACTCCTGTAAAAAGACAACAAAATTTGTTTTTATAGGAGGCTATTATGCACATGGCTGATGCGTTGCTTTCACCGGCGGTAGGCGGAGCGATGTGGGCGGCAAGCGCCGCCGCTTTGGGTTTGGCGGTAAAAAAAATCGCTGGAAACAATAACCAGTCCGGGAGTGTTACGACCGGGCTTGACGAGAAAAAAATCCCGCTCATGGGAATTATGGGGGCCTTTGTATTCGCCGGTCAGATGATCAATTTCACCATACCCGGCACAGGTTCCAGCGGGCATATAGGCGGCGGAGTCTTGCTCGCCGCCCTCTTGGGGCCGCAACCCGCGCTCATAACGCTGGCTTCTGTTCTAATTATTCAATGTCTTTTTTTTGCGGACGGCGGACTTTTGGCTTATGGATGCAATGTGTTCAACATGGGCGTCTGTTCCGCGTTGCTGGCCTATCCGTTTGTTTTTAAGCCCCTGGTAAAAAAAAGCCTAAACGCCAAAACGATTACCGTAGCTTCCATACTTGCGGTTGTCGCCGGTCTGCAAGCCGGCGCGTTTTGTGTGGTTCTGGAAACTCTGTTTTCCGGCGTTACAGAACTTCCCTTCACCGTCTTCGTCCTCTTGATGCAACCTATACACCTTGCTATAGGGCTGGTGGAAGGCGCCGTAACCGCCGCCGTGATTTGTTTTGTGTACAAAACCCAGCCGGAGATGCTTGACGGCGCAGTTTCCGAAAAAGCCGCGCCCGCGCCTGTTTCTGCCAAAAAAGTTCTTGTCGTTTTAGCCGCGCTTACACTGGTCGTCGCCGGGTTGCTTTCGCTGTTTGCCTCGGCGCATCCTGACGGTCTGGAATGGGCGATGGAAAAAACGGCTGGAACCGCGGAACTGGAAAGGGAAGGCCCCGTGTATGAAGCCGCTGGAAACGTTGTTGAAAAAACCGCCTTCATGCCCGATTACGCTTTTAAGGAAAATGAAAGCCCGGCGGGAACGTCTGTGGCGGGACTCGCCGGAAGCGCCGTCACTTTGGCCCTTGCGGTCGGCGCCGCCCTGCTTATCCGCGCCGTTCGGAAAAAGACGGCGTCCTAAGCTATGACGGAATTGCGCAGGGCTGCGGCTGGGATTACCGCGCTGGAGGAATACGCCGGACGGCCCTCGCCGCTGGGACGCGCGCATCCGCTGGTGAAGCTCCTCGCTACGGCTGTGTACATTGTGTGCGTAACTTCTTTTCCTTCCACGAATTTAAGCGGATTGGTTCCGTATGCGTTCTATCCGGCCTTGCTCGCGCCGCTGTCCAATGTGCCGGCGCCGGCGTTGGTAAAACGGCTTGTTCCGGTTCTGCCCTTTGCGCTTATGGGCGGGATAGCCAATCTTTTTTTTATGAAAGAACCGGCTTTCGTTTTTGGTTCTGTAATTATAAGCGAAGGCGCCGTTTCTTTTATCGTGATTATGCTTAAAGCGGTTTTTTGCGTTGTTTCGGTGTTAATCCTTATAGGATCGACGCCTTTTCAGGTTATATGCGCGGAACTTCGCCGTCTTCATGTTCCGGCGGCGTTTTGCGTACAGCTTGTCTTGATGTACCGTTATATAGCCGTGCTTCTGGGCGAAGCCTCCGCCATGTATACGGCGTATATGCTCCGGTCAGCGGAAAAGGCGGTGCGGTTTAAAGACATGGGATCGTTTCTGGGGCGTCTGGCTATCCGCAGCATAGACAAGGCCGCAAGGGTGTATAACGCCATGAAATGCCGGGGCGCGCGCGGAATCTTCTACGCTCCACGCCGGCCTCTAAAAGCGCCGGACTATCTTTACGGGCTTTTGGTTTCCGGCTTATGCGTCTTTTTCCGGTTTTTCAACCTTCCTGTTTTCCTTGGGAGCCTGTTTCATGCTTGAAGTAAAAAATCTTTGCGTGCGTTACAACGCAGGCGATTCCGCGCCGGCATTGTCGGATGTTTCTTTTTCGCTGGCGAAAGGGGAGCGTATCGCTCTTACCGGCAATAACGGCGCGGGAAAATCAACCCTGCTGTCGGCCTTGGTTGGAATACTTTTACCCGAACAGGGAAGCGTTATTTTTGACGGGCTTGAACTACGGAGCGGAGGGGGAAGCTTGCGCGATACAGTTGACGCATTCCGCCGCCGGATTGGGTTTGTAATGCAGAATCCAGATGATCAGCTTTTTACGCCCACAGTTTACGATGACATTGCTTTCGGGCTTCGTAGTCAGGACGCACCGGAGGAAGAAGTCGGAAAAAAGGTGGACGGCGTAATGAACGCCCTGGGAATAGCGGCCCTTAAAGACCGGTTGACTCACCGCTTGTCTGGCGGGGAAAAACGGCTCGCAACTTTGGCCGGGGTTCTTGTAATGGAACCTGATTTACTGCTTCTTGATGAACCGGCGACTTTTCTCGACCCGCCGGGACGGGAACGCCTTATCGCAATACTCGCCGGTCTTGACCAATCTATGATTATCGCGACCCACGATCTTGGCATGGCGGAATGTCTTTGCAACCGCATTCTGCGCCTTGACCGGGGCCGCATCGTCTGATTATCTTCCGCGCCGGCTTTGCCGGACGTTTCTTATTCGCTCTTACTGGCAAAATAACGGCGCGGGTAAATCCGCCCGCGCCGTCGTTTGGGATGCTAAACCTAAGCGCATAAAGCGCGTTTAGGTTTTATTATTCCGTTTCTTCCGGCACAAAGACCGCTTGCGGGCCTCCTTCAGGATTTAAACCGCCAGCTTCTTGCTCTTCTTGCCGCCGTCTGTCCAGTATCTCCTGCATGGATTTATCCAAATCCTGTGATTTCCCGTCGAACAATTTGATGTTGCGGTAGCGTTTCATGCCGGTGCCGGCTGGTATGGGATGGCCTATAATTATATTTTCTTTTAGGCCGCGCAGACTGTCCACGGATTCGGCTATCGCCGCGTTGGTAAGAACGCGGGTGGTTTCCTGGAACGACGCGGCTGACAGGAAGCTGTCTATGTTAAGGCTCGCTTTCGTTATTCCCTGGAAAACGGGGCGGGCTACAGCCGGCTGGCCGCCTTCGGAAAGAACGCGCTCATTTTCTTCGTGAAACCTGTATTTGTCCACCAGTTGCCCGAATATAAAGCGAGTGTCTCCCACGGCGGCTATTTCAACTTTACGCATCATTTGTCTAATGATAACGCCTATGTGTTTATCGTTTATCGAAACGCCTTGCAAACGGTAAACTTTTTGTATTTCGTCCATAAGGTAGCGTTGCAACGCGCTTTCTCCGTGTATGTGCAGGATGTCATGCGGACTGGCTACGCCGTCGCAAAGGTATTCCCCGGCTTCAACTTCGTCGCCGTCCCGCACTAAAAGCCGTTTTGTCGCGGGAATAAGGTGTTTGAATTCGCCTCCGAAAGCGTCTTCTATAACGATGAGGCGTTTTCCTTTTATAATCCCTTTAAAGTGAACTTTACCCGATATTTGCGCCAAAATTGCGGGAGTTCTGGGCTTGCGCGCCTCGAAAAGTTCGCCTACGCGAGGAAGGCCGGATGTTATATCCAGGGCTTTGGTGGATTCTTTAAGAGTTTTGGCTATAGTGCGGCCCGCGGGAACCTTTTCCCCGTCGTCAACTTCAACGATAGCTCCCGAAGGCAGGGGGTAAAACGCTTTTACGTTGCCTTCATCGTCTATAATGTTGATGCGGGGGCTTTTATCCTCTTTTTTACTCTCTTTATCTTCTTTTTTGTCGCTAAAATGGAACTCCATTATGCGTTTTTCCACGTTGCCGGTTTCTTCGTCAATTTCCTCTTTAAGGGTGGAGCCTTCTATAATGTACTCATACTGAACCGTGCCGTCCGCTTCGGCTATAATCGGGTCGCTGAAAGGGTCGAAAGTAGCTATAGATTTTTCCGCCGGAACTATGTCTCCAGATTTTACAAGCAATTCCGAACCGTTGCGAAGTTCAATTTTTTGATCCTGCCCTATTAGATATAGTTTTTCGTCCAATATTAGAACATAGGCGTTTTCCGAAGCGTTGATTTCCGTTCCGTTCCTGCGTAAAACAGCCGTTCCCTTGCTCACGCGCCGTCCGTCTTCCACGAGGATTTCATCTTTATCCTCGATTTTGTAGTCTTTCATCACTTTATTGACTATGGATTGGCCTTTGCGGGTGAAAAGCCAGCGGCCTTCGCGATCCCCGGATTCTTTTCCAAGAACTACATGGGCGCCGGAAATACTGCGTATGTAAACGGGGTATTTTAAGAAAATACGATTGTCTTCGCTTATTGTCGTAGCCGCCCCCCCGATGTGGAATGTGCGCATAGTAAGCTGGGTTCCAGGCTGGCCTATGGATTGGGCCGCTATGGTTCCAACAGCCTCTCCCACGTCTACAGACCGGTTTGTGGCGAGGTTCCTGCCGTAGCAGAATTTACAAACCCCGTGTTTAGCCTCGCAGGTTAAAACCGTGCGTATTCGCACCGATTCTATGCCCGCGGCTTCTATGGCCGCGGCTATAGGCTCGGTGATTTCCTGGTTCATATCTATGATAATATCGCCTGTAATCGGGTGACGAACTTGTTGCTGCGTGTAACGGCCTATTATGCGGTCGGAAAGGCTTTCTGTTATTTCTTCGCCTTCTTTTATCGCTGAATATTCAATGCCGTTAATGGTGCCGCAGTCTTCTTCGTTTACAACTACGTCCTGGGCTATGTCCACAAGGCGGCGCGTCAAATAGCCCGCTTCAGCGGTTTTAAGCGCCGTGTCCGCGAGCCCTTTGCGGGCGCCGTTTGTGGAAATAAAGAATTCTATTACGGAAAGGCCTTCTTTAAAGTTTGAGCGTATAGGCAGTTCTATGATGTCGCCCGACGGCTTCGCCATAAGCCCGCGCATTCCCGCAAGCTGGCGTATCTGGTTTTTTGATCCGCGGGCTCCGGAGTTCGCCATCATATAAATTGAATTAAAGCCGTTCTTTTCGGCTTCCAGCGTCTTCATCATTATGTTGGTGAGGTCTTCGTTGGTCTTGTTCCACACGTCTATAACGCGGTCGTAGCGTTCTTGCGCGGTAATTTGACCGTCCCGCCATTGTTTTTGTATGTTGTCCACCTCTTTGTTGGCTTTTTCTATCATTTCGTCTTTTTCGGCGGGAACTATAATATCATCCACGCCTATGGTGGCCCCAAACACGGTGGCGTATTTATAGCCGGCGGATTTTATGGCGTCCAGCATATTTACGGTCGTCCAGGAGCCTTTTTCGGCGAAAACATACTCAATTAAAGCGCGCAATTCTTTGTCTTTTAATTCGTAGTTTATAAACGGGATGTCTTCCGGCAACTCATCGTTAAAAATAAGCCGGCCGGCGGAAGTTTCGATATAACCGTTTTTTCCAGGTTCGAGCTGTTTGCCTAGCTTTTCCCAAACAAGGCTTTTTCTGGGCCTGGCCTTGATTAAAGCCTCCCATTCAAGCGATTTGGCCTCAACAGCCATAAGTATTTCTTCGGTGGAAGAATAAACGCGCCCCGCTCCTTTCGCGTTAGGTTTTATGCGCGTAAGATAGTTGATGCCCAAAACCATGTCCTGGGACGGGAATACAACAGTTTTTCCGTTGGCCGGATTTAGCAGGTTTTTTGCGGAAAGCATCAGAGTCCAGCACTCCATCTGCGCCGCCTGCGTTAAAGGCACATGAACGGCCATCTGGTCGCCGTCAAAGTCGGCGTTAAAAGCGTGGCAAACGAGAGGGTTTAATTTTATCGCTTTGCCGTCAACTAAAACCGGCTCAAAAGCCTGTATGCCAAGCCTGTGAAGCGTGGGGGCCCTGTTTATAAGTATGGGATGTTCGCGCACAACTTCGTCTAAAACCTGAAAAACCTCCGGTTTTTCCTGTTCTACGTGCATTTTAGCCTTTTTTATATTGAAAACTATGTCTTTATCAACGAGCTTTTTCATTATAAAAGGCTTGAAAAGTTCCAGCGCCATTTTTGTGGGAAGCCCGCATTGCCACATGCGCAGTTCCGGGCCCACCGTAATTACGGAACGGCCGGAATAGTCCACGCGCTTGCCCAAAAGATTTTGCCGGAAACGGCCTTGCTTGCCTTTAAGCATATCGCTTATTGATTTAAGCGGCCTGTTGGAAGCGCCCTTCACCACGCGCTTTTTTTTGGAGTTGTCGAACAGGGCGTCCACAGCTTCCTGCAACATACGTTTTTCGTTGCGAATAATTATGTCGGGCGCGTTTAAAGCGAGCAATCGTTTTAAACGGTTGTTCCTGTTGATTACGCGGCGGTACAGATCGTTAAGGTCGCTTGTGGCGAAACGCCCGCCGTCAAGCTGAACCATGGGGCGCAATTCCGGCGGTATAACAGGAATTACATCAAGTATCATCCACGAAGGCTTGTTATGTGAGTGGCGGAAATTTTCTACGATGTCAATGCGTTTTAGCAGGCGTTTATCGCTTTTTACGCCTTTTTCTTTCATTTTTTCGCGCAGTTCTTCGGCCATTTCGTCAAGATCCATATCGTCCAAAAGTGTGCGTATAGCTTCCGCCCCCATGCCCGCCGTAAAACTGCCGCCGTAGCGGTCTTCAGCTTCGTTGTAGGCTTCTTCTGTAAGAAGCTGCATTTTTTTAAGATCAGTGTCGCCCGGATCTAAAACTATATATTTTTCGTAGTACAGCACCGACCTAAGCTGGTTCATCGGAATGTCCAAAAGAAGGCCGGCGCGGCTCGGCACAGAACGGTAGTACCATATATGAGCCACAGGCGCCGCCAGTTCAATGTGGCCCATGCGCTCGCGCCGCACTTTAAAATGCGTAACTTCCACGCCGCAACGGTCGCAAATAACGCCTTTATAACGAATAGATTTGAATTTTCCGCAATAGCATTCCCATTCTTTTGTGGTTCCGAATATTTTTTCACAAAAAAGACCGTCTTTCTCCGGCCTAAGCGTCCTGTAATTTATTGTTTCCGGCTTTTTCACCTCGCCGTAAGACCAGTTTTTTATCATTTCCGGCGAAGCAAGCCGTATCATGATACTGTCAAAATCTTGAATGTCCCGCATTAATGTCTCCCGTTTTTTTCGTTGGAATGTGAGCTAAAAACATGGTTTGTCATGTTTTTGGTAAAATTTGGCATGATAATCAAAATATTATATCAAAAACAGTAAAAAAGCGTCAATTACGTCTAAATGTAATTTTTTCGAAATATTGAGAAGTTTTAATAAATAACGGACGCAAACCATCTTTTATTGACGAACGGAGCGAAATCGCGACCGTGCTTGCACGGGCATGATTGAGCGAGTGAGGAAACGGAGGCTCTAAGAGCCTATGGTTTAACACCCCGCGGCTTGCCGCAGAAGCCGCCAGGCGGCGGGTGCAGGGCTTGCCCTGCGGTATTAACACCCTTTATTAAGCCCTAAAATAAGCTTTGTAAGCCAAAGCCGCGTTTTGCCGGCGAAAAGCGCGTTTGCGTAAATCGGCTTAACCGCGCCGACCTCCCCGGCCTGGCAAAGACGCGCGCCGTCAAAACTTCCGCAAGCCGCCGCCCGCGGATTTTAACGTGAACGGCGGCTTTTTTAGAACGACCGGTTTAACACTATACTGCGCATATCGCTGTTGCGCGTCTTGCCTTTTCTGCCGTATATAACGCCGCGCCGGTCCGGGAACGCGGCCTCTAAAACTCCGCTTACAAGGCTAATTTGAGAGTTTAGATAGCGGTTTAGCGCGTCGTTGGTAAAACGCACCCTGGACGCTTCGTGTTTTACGGCCCGCCTCAAATCGTTTAAACCGGCCCTTTTTTCTTTGGGAAAATCATTTGTAAAACTGTAAAAATTGAATTTTTCACGCGATTTTAAATTTCCGGTTTTCGCCCCTTCCATTAAGAAAAAGCGCTCTTTCTCCAAATCCGACAGTCTTTTTGAACATTCGTCCGCCGAGCGGCAGCCGCCTTCAAAATCGACCCATTTTTTGTTCAACGCCGCGTCTTTTATTTTTTGCTGAATTAGGCTTATACGGCGAAGCGTTTCGAGCTGCGCTTTTAAAACGCCGGCGCATTTTTCGTAAAGCTCTTCCTGCGTCATAATTCCCTCCCGGTATTTTTAATGTCGCGGGCTTTTGTAAACGGCGTCCGTTGCGGGCCGCCGCGCTCAAAACCGGACGCCGCGTGATTAAAGCGGCGCGTCAAGTTTTGGGAAAGCCCCTTACTATAAATATCGGTAATTTTTAAGTACAATAAAAAAATGGGATTTAAAGAACGCATAAACGATTTACGCCTTTGGATGGAGAGCGGCGGGGTTGATATGGTTGTGTTAAGCGATGGAGAGGCGGCGCGAAATCCATCCATACGCTACTATTGCGGCCACCCGCAGGACGCGCAACTTTTTATAGGCGCTAACGGGAAGACGCTTTTAACGCCGTGGGATGAACATTTGGCCGCCCGTTGCGCACAGGCGGATGAGATTATTCCGTACACGAATTTCCGCCTTGATCCGGTGGAAGCTTGCGTTCAGGCGGCGCATTATTTTGGATTAAAAGCCGGAGGCGTAATAGAAATTCCCGCGCAGACCACTCATCTAAAATACCTTTTATACGTTGAAAAACTTTTCGGTTTCTCTGTGCGTTGCGGCGGAGCGGACGCTTTTATCAAAAAACGCCGCGCTATAAAAGACGCCGGGGAAATCGCCATATTAAAAGACGCCGCCGTTATAACCGACCGTATTATAAACGCCGTTGAAAAGGGCGTGATTGACGGCTCCATTAAAACGGAGGCCGACGCGGCTTTGTTTATAGAAGCGGAATCCCGCGCCGCCGGATGCGAGGGGGCTAGTTTTGATACGCTGGCGGCTGGCGGCGGGCGCAGTTTTGGGATACACGCTTTTCCGCCGTACACCGCCGGCCCTTTCGCGGACAAAGGGCTTTCCATACTGGATTTTGGGGTGCGGTTTAAAGGCTACGCCACGGACGTCACCATGACGTTCGCCCGCGGCCCGCTTTCGAAAGGGCCGGCGGATCAGATAGCGCTTGTAAAAGAAGCTTTTTCGCTTGTAATAGCCTTGTTGAACAAAGAAATTCCAATTCCAGACCGTTTTCTTTTGGAAGAAGGCGTTTTGAGCTCTCGCGGCGCCGCTTTGTTCGCCGAAGAGTTTTTTAAAAAACATGAACGTTTTATGCCGCACGGTTTAGGCCATGGGATAGGGCTGGAAGTGCATGAGGAGCCTTTTTTAAGCGCCCGCGCCGAAAAAGAATCCCCCCTGGCGCCGGGAATGACGTTTACTGTGGAGCCCGGCCTTTACTCAAACGAAGACGGCGGCTGCCGTTACGAAAATGACGTTTTGTTCACCCAAAACGGGGCGGAAATTTTAACGCATTCAAAAATAGTTTATTTATAGCGTGTTTTACGTTGCGGGGATTATGTTTAAAGTCAAAAATCTAAACGATCTTTTTTTTAACGCCTGTCTGATTTTTTGCGCGCAATTTGTTTTATGCGCCTTCGCCTCCTGCCGCTCGCGGCCAGTTCAAACCCCGGTTTTGCACGAAATTGAAACTTACGCGAGCGTGGAAACGCCGCCTTTTTCCGGGGTTTTACCGCAATCGGATTTTGACGAAGTGTGGGGTTATGTCGTCGCTGGAAACGAAAAAAGCCTAAAGCAGGGGTTGCCGCTGAGCGACGTCGTTTATTTTGGCGCGGCGGTGGACAGATACGGGGATGTGGCGGACGCCCCCCAGATAAAAAACCTGCCGAAATTTTCAGGCAGGGTTCATATGTCAATTATATGTGAAAGCGCCGGGTTAACCCATTTTATTTTAGAACCGGAAAGCCGCGCCCGCGAGCGTTTTATAAACGAGCTTTTAAAAGCCGCGGAGCCGTTTTACGGGTTGAATATAGACATGGAAAGCGTGCCGGTTAAAGACGCGGACAACTTTTTAAGTTTCTTAAAAGAAATTCGCAAAAGACTGGGGGGGCGTATGCTTTCCGTTTGCGTTCCCGCCCGCACAAGCGCAAACCAAACGTACAATTACGAAAAAATATCGGCTGTAAGCGACAGGGTTTTTGTTATGGCTTACGACGAGCATTGGTCGGGGAGCAGGCCGGGGCCGGTCGCTTCAATGAACTGGTGCAAATCAGTGGCCGAATACAGCCTTAAAACGATAGGCCCCAAAAAATTGATAATGGGGCTGCCTTTTTACGGGCGCAGTTGGGGCGACAAGGCCGTGTCGCGGGCTTTGGTTCATTCAACCGTAGAAAATATACACAAAGAAAACGGCAGCCCCGAAATTGAGCGTGAAAACGGCGTTCCAAAGTTTAAATACAATGTTGTTGTAAATGTTACAGTATACTTTGAAGACGCCTACTCCATAGGAACCCGTATGGATATGTACCAAAAGGCCGGAGTAAAATACGTTGGTTTTTGGCGCCTTGGGCAGGAAACCAATGACGTTTGGAAAACCGTAAACCTTAGAACCGCCAAAAACTGAATATACTTAGGCTCAACAACCCCAGGCGCGGCGGGCGGGCTTGCGGGGCATTTAGCATAAAACGCCCTTCGGCTGAAAAAAACAGAAATAATTACACGTTCCCAAGAATTTTCCTAACGATAGGCCGGCGGCGGGAGACTGCGCGTAATGGCGCTATGCGCCAGCGGTTTGCCGGAAACGCGTTTGCGGGGCCGGTTTTAGGGGACGGGGACGAAGGAGAGGATTCGCGAAATGACGGCGTCGGCGTCCAGGTTGTCGGCCACAGCTTCGTAGGAGAGGATGATGCGGTGGCGCAGGACGGGCAGGGCGGCTTTTTTTACATCGTCCGGGCGGACGAAAGATGAGCCTGAAATCAGGGCCTGTATTTTGGCGCAGTGGTGCAAGGCTATGGAGGCTCTGGGAGAGGCGCCGTAGCCTATGTAGCGGTATATGCTTTCCTTGGCGGCTTTTCCCGCGACCGCTTCCGTTTTTACGGAATGGTGGCGGGCGTTAATAAGGCTTGCGGTGACGGGGCGGGTGGCGGCGGATATTTGCACTATATATTCAGATATTTCTTTGTCTATATGCACGGCGTCCGCCAAAACCCTAAGCCTTTCGATGATTCCGCTTGTAAGAAAAGCGGGCGGCATAACTGAACCCCGTTGCTTGTTTTCTGTGGAAATCGCGGAATTTAACGAGAGTATCTTCATTTCCTCCTCGCCGGAAGGGTAGGAAAGCTGTAGTTTTAATAAAAACCTGTCCAACTGGGCTTCGGGAAGCGGGTACGTGCCTTCATGTTCAATTGGGTTTTGAGTCGCCAGGACAAAAAAAGGATTGGGCAGCTTCCAGGCGCCGTCCCCTATAGTAACCTGGTATTCTTCCATCGCTTCCAGCAGGGCGGATTGAACTTTGGCCGGAGCGCGGTTAATTTCGTCCGCCAGAATTATGTTGGCGAATATAGGCCCTTTGCGTACGGAAAAACTATTTTGCGCCGCTTCCCAAACCAGCGTGCCTGTAATATCCGCCGGAAGAAGATCCGGCGTAAACTGTATGCGTTTAAATTCCAACCCTGTTATAGCGGCCAGACATTTTACAGATAAAGTTTTCGCGAGCCCCGGCGAACCTTCTATTAGTATATGGCCGCCGGCTATAAGCGCGGTTAAAAGGCCGTCTATCAATTCTTCCTGGCCTACAATGCGAAGAGCCATAGCTTCCCTGTAACGGGAGACCATAATTTTTACACGTTCCATTTCGGCGTTAAAATCGTTTTCGTTCATACGGCCCTTTTTAATCTCCCAAATATTTTTTTATTAAATTCAGTTTTAATGTTCTTAATTTTTCGCTTATTGAAACTTTATAGATGTGCGGGTTGAGGATTCGTTTGTAAGAAGGATCCAAAGAATCAAGCTCCGATAAACAACGCTCGCGCAACGCGGAAACAGGCTTTTCTTTTGAAATTTGCGCCCCGCCTTCCACGCATTTTTTTAAAAGCGGAACCGGCTCTTTTTCTACAAAATGATGAAAATGCCTGTAATCCGCCGAAGTGTGGTAAAAAGTATAATGTTTGCCGCTTTCTATTTTTTCGCCGCCCTGCATTTCTTCCATCGTGTTTACGTCCGCCTGGGCCATGCCGTTTTTGTCGTATATGCGCCACACCTGTTTAATTCCGGGAATCGTCGTTTTTTCCGGGTTGTCCGAAAATTTTATGGAAGGCAGCATCATGCCGTTGGCGTCTTCAAACGCCGCAAGTTTGTAAACTCCGGTAAAAGCCGCGTCCGGACGCCCTGTAACCATCTTTGTGCCGACTCCCCAGCTGTTTACCGGCGCGTTTTCGTCTACAAGAGCGCTTATAATTTCTTCGTCCAGGTCGTTGGAAACCGCTATGGTGGCGTTTTTAAAGCCTTCCGCGTCCAGCCTTTTGCGAACTTCGCACGAAAGATATTGAACGTCCCCGGAATCCAGGCGCACTCCAAAAGAGCCGCCGTTTTTCGCAAGCTCTTTCCCCACTTTTATGGCGTTTACAATCCCGCTTTTCAGCGTGTCGTAAGTGTCTATAAGAAAAACCGGATGGCGCGGATATAGCGCGGCGTAAGCGCGAAAAGCCTCTTCTTCGCCCGGAAACGCCATAACCCATGAATGGGCCATGGTTCCCATAAGCTTAACGCCGAACCTTTTGCCCGCCTCTACATTGGAGACGCCCGCCGCCCCTCCAATTACGGCCGCCCTTGAAGCGCTTAACGCCCCGTCCGGCCCTTGCGCCCGCCTAAGCCCGAATTCCATGATTTGCCCTTTGCCCGAAGCAAGGAACACTCGCGCCGTCTTTGTAGCGACTAAACTTTGAAAGTTTATAGTGTTAAGAACCAGCCCTTCTATAAGCTGGCATTCTATAAGGCCTCCTTCCACGCGTAAAATAGGCTCTTGCGGAAAAACTACGCTTCCTTCTTCCTGCGCGTAAACGTCGCCGGAAAAATGAAAGTCTTTAAGAAAATCAATAAAAGCTTCTTCAAAAAAATCAAGGGATCTTAAATATTCTAAATCGTCATGGCTAAAGGAAAATGTTTTAAGAGCGTCTATCAAAGTTTGCAAGCCGGCGAATATCGAAAACCCCCCTAAAAACGGGTTTTTACGGAAAAACATCTCGAATACCGACTTTCGGTTAATTCCGGTTTTCCAGTACCCCTGAGCCATTGTAAACTCGTAAAAATCAGCGAATAAAGCCGTCGTTTTGTCCGTCATAGATTCTCCGTCAATTTAAAACGGGTTTTTTGTGAATTCGCGCGCCGTATCGTACAGCGCCGAATATACATCGTAAATTTGTTCTTTATTTAAACTTGCGAAAGCCACCCGCAAGCAATCGCCGTTTATAGCTATAGTTCCTATTCCGTGTTTTTTTAGCAGAGCTTTTCGCAACTCCTCCGCGCAAACCCCTATAGTTTGAAAACTCATAAAATAGCCGGAATTGAAAGGCATAGCCCGTAACGCGCCGGGGCTTTCGCGTCCTGCGATAAATTCTTTCACCGCGAGGTAGCGTTCTTTAAGCATTTTGAAATAGCGCGTTTTTTCTTCTTTGGAGCCGTTTTTACAGGCTTTTAAATACGCGAACTGGGAGGCGGAGCTAGCGCATGAAACCGAAGACCTGACGGCCCCCATCATTTTTTTTATTAACGCTTCGTAAGCGTCTTCTTTCATGCCTTTACACCCGAATGTTACAGCGGCCAGGCGCAGGCCCCAAACATAGTCTTCTTTTGTGGGGCCGTCTATCTTAACCGCCAGAACCCTTTCGTTAAGAGCGCACAGCGAGCCGAAAATTGATTCTTTGCTCGTTTCTTCCTCGTAAAAAAGGCCGAAATAGGCGTCGTCGCAAAGAACCAGCACGTCCGTCCCGGCCTCCGCTATCGAACCTATAATTTCCACAAGGCGGGCCGCCTCGGAAACTGTGGGCGAATAACCGGAAGGATTGTTTGGAAAGTTTAAAATAACGCGCAAAAAGCCGTTTTGGGCTTCTTTTCGCAACTCTTTTTCTATTGTTTTTAGGTCTAAAGACGAAGAAGAAGAGTTGAAAAAAGAAAGCTTTTTTAAAACAGCGCCCCGGCGCTCCTCAAAAATAAGGCTGTAATTGTCCCACCAGGGATGGCCGGCCATAACCTGCGCCCCTGCGTCCATAAAAACGTCCGCCGTGTAAGATATGCCGGCGGTTATTCCAGGCGCTATTACCGGCATAGAAATTGAGGCGCCTTTAATTTGCGGATTTTTTTTTATAATTTGCTCTTTCCATAACAGCCGCAGTTCCTCCACTCCGGCTGTCGGCGCGTAACCTACCGATTCAGCTTCGTTTAACAGTGGGAAATTGCGGCCTACTTCTGAAAGCCTAAGAGGAACGCCGTCTTTGCAAGCCATTCCTATTGTCGCGTTTGCGAAAAAAGCTTTTTCTTTGGCCTCGGACGATTGCGCTATAATTCCTTTTGGAAAATATATGCGCCTGCCGAAATCCGACAACAGCCTGTACGCAACCGTCCCTTCAAGAGTTTTGTTTAATTCAGCGGCAAGCGGATTCATATTATTATGAGTATTCCGCCCCGCGCTTTATATGTCAAGGATGAAGTTCGTTTTCCCCGCCGGGCCCTTCGCCGGGCGGTGAGGGCGCTCTATTTAGAGTTTGTCCGGAACGTTCCGTTGTGCGTTTTGCGGCCATAA
>JAITER010000078.1 GCA_031281945.1 Spirochaetaceae bacterium
CGCCCCTTCCCGGTCGGTAATATCGCTCTTCGTGCGCATGATCTCGACAAAACGGGAAAAGCCCGCGAAACCCACGGTAAAACTCTCGACAAAATTTTGCAGACGGCGGATCGGCTGTAAAAACGCGGCGGCAAACATATTGCACACGATCAAATCGGAGACCGGCATACTCCCGCGCATGATGAGAAAACCGCCCGCCGCCAGCACCACGAGGCTCAGCATATTGATCATAAATTCAAGTTTGCTGTGAAAATTCGCCATTGACTTATAGTACGTCTGACGCGCGCTTTTATAGTTCTCGTTACCCGCGGAAAATTTTTCCATCTCGTAAACTTCGTTGGTAAACGAAAGCGCGACCCGTACGCCTGATATGCTCGATTCAAGGGCGGAAAGGATGTCGGCGGTTTTACGCTTCACCTCTTTCGAGGCGCGCATGAGGTTCCGCCGGCAGAGCAGGGTATGCGCGACCAGAATCGGAAAAAACACGAGCAGCACGACCGCCATCTCCCATCTGAACGTAACCAGAATAATAAACGCGCCTACGATCGTCGTGACCGCGATGAAGAGGTCTTCCGGCCCGTGGTGCGCCAGCTCGGTAATATCAAAGAGGTCGGTCGTCACCCGTCCCATCAACGCGCCGGTGCGTTCCCTGTCGTAAAAAGAAAACGACAACGTTTGCAGATGGGAAAAAACCTCCCGCCGTATATCGGACTCAATATACACCCCGACCGTATGCCCCCAGTAAGTGACAAAATACGAAAAGAGCATCCGCAGCAAAAACAGGCCCGCAAGCCCGGCGATGAGCACGGCAAAAAACAGGCGCTTGTTATCCGGCAAAAGATGGTCGAGGCTGTACTTGGTAAGGACGGGAAAAGCGAGGTCAATCCCCGCGATCATCGACGCGCAAAACAAATCAAGCGCAAAGAGCTTCACGTGCGGCTTGTAAAACGAGGCAAAGATAGAAAGGGGTGATTTCCGGTAATCAATCATAGTATTCCGCACGACAGCCCGCAATGTTTTTTTCGGTCAATAATAGAGAAGGGGAAGCGCCGTGGTGCCCGCATGCGGCTGTTTTTTGTTTTAGTACCGGCATTTTTTGTCGCTGCTCCCCCTCGCTCCAGCTTTGCTCCGGCCTTGATTATATTGCGGAAGCCACGCCTCTATGCCCCGGAGCAAATCTTCCGCTACCCCCACTCCTTTTCCGAAGCGCCAATTATCAATAGACTTGTTCAACAACCCGGTTGCTTGTCTCACAAGTCTTGTGGTTTTTCAGGCTAAAGCCTTGCAAAACCACGTTTTTAATGGAAGTTGTTTGAAAACTTGAGGTTTTCAAACAACTCTAATATTGTGGAAAAATACGCCGTAAATTCTTATTCACATACGGATGTTAGGCGTATTTTTTCTTTGGACAGGCTTGTATTGATGAGCGATATAGCATAACGAAGAAGGGCGGCGCCAAAATACGCAAAGCTTAAAATTTTAAACGTCGCGCCTTCTTTTGATTAGCGTCTGTCCATAATGTAGACGCATTATGGACAGACTTCCTTAAAAACCGCATTTTCGCACAGCCCAAATGTTGCGAAAATGCAAGGTCCGTCCACAAAGCAACCGGCTTTGTGGACGGACGCTAATTAATAGAGTTGTCCGCGGAAACTTCAGTTTCCGTAAGCCAAGTGCGGCTTGGCCGGCAACCGCTAAACAACCGCAAAACGCTCCGCGTTTTGCAAGACTTGGGCGGCGCCCGACAGGGTTGGCGAACAAGTCCAATATTTGCAGGAGGATCTATGAAAAAAAAAGTTGTACTGGCTTATTCAGGCGGCCTGGACACGACGGTGATTATTCCCTGGCTTAAAGAAAACTACGACTATGAAACGGTGGCCGTAGCCATTGATCTGGGGCAGGAAGCGGATTGGGAGGCGATAAAAAACAGGGCGTTGCGCACCGGGGCGGCGGCCTGTTATGTGGTTGACGTTAAAAAACGGTATGTGGAGGAATTTATTTGGCCGGCGCTTAAAGCGGGCGCTGTGTACGAAGACAAATACCTGTTGGGAACCGCCACGGCCAGGCCGCTTATCGCGCAAATTCTGGTTGAATACGCCCGTAAAGAAGGGGCGCTGGCTATAGCGCACGGAGCCACCGGCAAAGGCAACGACCAGGTGCGTTTTGACCTTGGAATTATGGCGTTTGCGCCGGATTTGGAAATTATAGCCCCCTGGCGAACCTGGGATTTAAAAAGCCGCGAGGAGGAGATTGATTACCTTGTAAAACGGGGAATAGATGCGCCTTCCAAAAAGGATTCGTACAGCAGGGACGATAATCTTTGGCATATTTCGCATGAAGGTTTGGAACTGGAAGACGCGGCCAACGAGCCGCATTTTAAAGATATGCTAAAAATGACGACGAGGCCGGAAGACGCGCCAGAGGAAGGCGAGTATGTGGAAATAGAGTTTGAAAAAGGCGTTCCTACGGCTTTAAACGGCGAAAAAATGGACGGTGTAAGCCTTATTCAAAAGTTGAACAAAATTGGCGGAAAGCACGGGATAGGCCTTTGCGATATTGTGGAAAACCGTATAGTGGGCATGAAAAGCAGGGGCGTCTACGAAACCCCCGGCGGCTCAATTCTGTACTACGCGCACGGCGAGCTGGAACATTTGTGCCTGGACAGGCAAACCTACGCTTTTAAACAAACGGTGGGCGCCAAAATGGCAGAGCTAATTTACGGCGGCCTTTGGTTTACGCCCTTGCGCGAGGCGTTAAGCGCTTTTACGGACTCCACCCAACAAACCGTTTGCGGCAAGGCGCGTCTTAAACTGTATAAAGGCTCCATAAGGAGCGCGGGCGCTTCCTCTCCGTACTCGCTATACAACGCCGAAATAGCCAGTTTTACAACCGGAGAAATCTACAATCACGCCGATTCAAAAGGATTTATTAAACTTTATGGTTTGCCGGTCCTTGTTAGAGCGATGATGCAAAAACGTTGACTTCACCGTCCGCCCACACCGACTCAAGCCTTATTTCGCCTTGTGCCCACAGCGGCAAGGCGAGTTCCAGCTTAAAAGCGCGCGGCGGATAGTTTCCCAAAATAAACTCAGTCCCCTTGTCTCCAGCTCGCGTGGGACAGGGGGATTCGTAAATGAAAGGCAGAAATTTATCCGTATAAAAAAACAACCTTGCGCGCTCAATTTCACGGACGCAGTTCACGTCCAATGTTACAAGAACCCTGTCCAAAAAAGGGCGCGTTTCCATTTTTACAGAAATACGCTCGTCTAATGAGCCGCTGTTTTCCTCCGGCGCCTGGGGCGGCGCCTCGCCGCGTAAAAAAGTCCGGTTGCGCAACGCGGCTTTTTTTACGCCCTCACTTTCTTCCGCGTTTTCCATGGCCGGCGGCGCGAATAGTATAAACAAAAGCAAATTAAATAAAAAAACGGTTAAAGTTGTAAAAAAAAATTTATTTCTTTTTTCCCGTAAAACGAACAATAAAAAAAACGCCGCGCTTGTAAAAATAAGAGCGGCTGGAACCGCCTTTTTTTCCCGTATAAAAAATAAAGACCCGTAAAAACTAAAAACAGCGTAATTTTTTTCGCCGTTGCTTTTCGCGGACGTTTGCGCGTTTGACGGTTCCGGCGGCGGTGCGCTTAAGTTTTTTTCATCTATGGAACGTTCATTTAAAAGTTGTATGACGGAAACGGCGTATTCTTTCAACACGTCCGCAAACGCGGCGGCGGAGAGCGTTTGCGCGTTAAATTTAAAAAACGGAGCGCCGCCGCCGGTTAAAAACAAGACGGTGTTTTCACCGCAAACGTCATTAAAAGAGGCGTCCCTTGAAAAAACGAATTTTTTACTTTTTTTAAGCGGAAAAGCGCTTTTTTTAGCGGCGGCGGAAAAAGACTTGGCGTAAGAAAAATCCGCCCTGGCGCGGGAGCTCCCCAAAAAAACTCCGGCGGCTTTAGGCGCCTGGCGCGCGTCCAGATACACCACGCAGGTTTCATCTTCGCCGTCAAACATATCTTCCCACGCCGCGTAACCGGCCTCGTCCGCCACCCTAAAAGCGGTCCATTCATCCGCTAAAAAAAAGACTTCCACAGACGCGCCGGTTTTTTCAAAAAAAGTTCTGTTCCCGCCCGATAAAATATTTTCTATAAAATCGAAAGCGCACTGGAAAGAGAAAGGAAGGTTGTTTTGAGGAAAATCATCGCCCTCTTTTTCGCTTAGTTTTTCGGCTTCAAAGACGCTGACAAAAGGGACGGCCAAAATAAAACGAGTTTTTTTTTCGATTTCATTCTCTATAAGCGGAATACGCAGATTCGTCCCGAAGGAGCCTGAGTTTGTCAAAAGCTCCCTTTCTTCAAAAATGATTTTTTTATCCATAAGGTAAGAAATTGTTTTTTCTTTTCGCCAGGCCTCTAAAGAACGGGCGTCTAAAAAAACGTCTTGCGAGCTTTGCGCGGCGGCGTTTTGCGCGGCTGATGATGCGAAATAAAAAAAACAAAACAGCAAAAGGCGCTGAACGGCGAAAAAGCGGCGGCGCATAAGTTATTTTAACACGTACACGAAACGGCGGGAATTAGACCTTAAACGGCTGATAATGTATGATTGCGAAAAAGGAGTTTGCATGGATAAAACGCGAAAAATCGCCCTGGCGAGCGACCACGGAGGTTTTTTTCTTAAAACGGAAATAAAATCTTATTTACAAAGTTTAAATTTTGAGGTTTTGGACTTTGGATGCGAAAGTGATGAAACTTGCGATTACGCCCGTTACGGTTACGCGGCGGCGAAAGCCGTAGCGGGAGGGGAGTGCGGCGCTGGAATTGTAATTTGCGGAACCGGCGCCGGAATTTCGCTTGCGGCGAACAAAGTAAAAGGAATTCGCTGTACGCTTTGCGGCGATTGCGCCACGGCCTCTCTTACAAAACGCCACAATAACGCGAATATGATAGCCCTGGGAGGCCGCATAACCGGCGTTGAACTCGCTAAAAAAATAGTTTTTTCCTGGCTTGAAGCGGAATTTGAAGGCGGCCGCCACCTGCGCCGCGTAAACCAGATTGCAGAAATAGAAAACGGTGAGTGGGAATAGCAAATTAGAAACAAGCTGGCTGCAAGACCGCTAGGCGGCCTGTATTTGTACGCCGGCGCACATCATGCCTGAAAGCCGGCAACGCGCCTGGCAACCGCCATTTCAATCAGGCGCGCGCCTACTGGCGGTGTTACGCAAATATACATGTTATGTGCAATTTTTGCTGAAAAAGTTAAAGAAAAGTATTGCAATAAAATAAAATATAATGTATAATATTTATATGGACAATTTTTGGAATGAAAGATATATTAATGAACAGTTTATTTGGGGAACTAAACCAAGTGAATTTACAGTATTATGTGAAAAATATTTACAGAAAAATAAAGTAAAGGATATTTTGATAATGGGTATAGGTTATGGAAGGAATGGAAAATATTTTACCGAAAAAGGTTATCATGTAGATGGAATAGAAATTTCCGAGGAAGCAGTAAAAATCGGGAAAACATTTGATCCAAAAATTAACTTTATAAAAGGTTCGATATTGGATTTAAATATAGAACTAGACAAAAGATACGACGCTGTTTATTGTTGTGATATAATGCAATTGTTTCCAAGAATCGAACAAAAAATAATAATAAAAAACTGCATAAAGAATTGTAAAAATAATGGGATAATAATAATTTCATGTATTTCTAATAAAGATATATTATATGGGAGGGGAAAAAATATAGGAGAAAATTCTTTTGAAATTAAAGAAGGACATATAATGTATTTTACCAATGAGGAGCAAATAAGAAATATTGATGAAGAATTGGAATTAATACAAATTGATTATTTTATAGAAGAAGGGCGTAATAGAATTTATGGAATATATAAACTAAAAAATAAGTGGAGCAAAAACTGCACATAACAGGATTGTTTATGCTTCATCGCTATGTTGCACTCTCACGGCTCACTACACCCGCGTTTTTGCAGCCCTGGCCGCGCTTCCCGCGGGAAGCGATGCTACGCAAAGTCATTATTCGGGCTGTAAAAACGTCATAAACAACCGGAACGTTATATGCAGTTTTGGAGTTTTTAACTTATGCCTTATATTTTTTCATGAAATATTTTTCTATTTATCTTCATAATAAAATCTGAATGAAATATATACTATTTTTTCTGCTTCTATTGCATATATAATCCGATGTTCCAAGCCTATTCGTCTTGACCAATATCAATTTAAACTTGCTTTCAATGGTTCTGGTTTCCCTATTCCTTCCCGCGGGTTTCGATCTATATCTTTTATCAAAGAATTTATACGTTTAAGTTGTTTTTATCGGTATTTATCCAATAGAGTTGTTCGAAAACTTCAAGTTTCCGAACAACTTCCGCTTAAAAAACGCAAAATGCGCAGCATTTTGCAAGACTTGGGCGACAACCAACCGGGGCGAGCGAACAAGTCCAATGAGTTAGGAGGGAAGATGAGTTATCAAAGGATGACCCTGGTAGAGCGGATGTATATTTTCAGACTGTTGTATGTTGAAAGGCTTAAGCCCTCTGCCATAGCGGCGGCGCTGAACCGAGAGCCGTCCAGCATCACCCGTGAACTGAAAAGGGGCGTGGACGCGGGGATGTATAACCTTATAGCCGCCGAAGTCAGACGCCTTGAAGCGATAAGGAATCAACGCCCGCGCCTTAAAACGACCGATGAAGCATGGAATACGGTCAAACCCCAACTGGAACACAGATGGTCTCCGGAAGAAGTTGCCGCATGACTTAAAGCGGAAACAAACGCCCGTGCGGCGCCCGGCCGCTGGGAGGGGGATCTTATCATAGGCGAAGACCATAAGACGGCGGGACTGGCAACTGTGGAACGCAAGAGCCGGTTTGTCCAGATGGATTTGCTTGAGAGCATGGACGCCCGGACGTTGCGCCAGAGGGTGGAGCGGCGGTTCAAAAGACTTGAACCGCCGCTTAGAAAATCCATAACGTTTGATAAGGGGAAAGAAAACAGCGAACACAAGCAACTTTCTGAAAACACCGGGATAGCCGTATATTTTTCTCATCCCCATTCGCCGCGGGAAGGAGGCCGCAGGCTGACTGACCTAGGCGAACGGAACCCCGAGGAGCGAAGCGGCGGAATGTAAACCGGCCTGTTGGTCGAAGCGCTTTGCCCTTTTATGCAATGATTTCGTTAATTTTAACCGCTAATGTTTTATAGATGCTTCTTTTATTCGATTCTTGCAGAAAATATTTATACAGTAATTGTAAAACTTTGTTTTCAGGAAACAAAATCGGCAATATTTCTTTGCAAATTTCTTTGTTATTGAGCATTTTCCTAAATATTGAAACGTCAATATCTTTTATTTCTTCAAAAGTATTCTTTGCTTCATCATCAAAATTTATTGACGGCATATCAGGAATATCCTTTTTCCAGCGTTCAAGATAATGTAACAATTCACTCCATACTTCAGGATGCTTAATTTCATCCCAAAGTTCTTTTCCATAACATAATTTCGTATATACATTATAGTCTGAATGAATTTTATCGAGTTCCTGCGTATAAAATCTCTTATTTTTTGTAAGTCCGGGATCGATAAAATATGTATAACACTTTAATTCTGTCTCCTTATATATTCTAAGCAACGCGTTAATTTTTTTCTCAAAATTACTTATTTGTCCGCGTTTTTTGGTCGAATCATGGTCATCACGCACTTTTTGTTCAATGAAATAAATAAATGCCCCATTTCTAAAGATTTGGTCTAAATCCAAATACTCCTTACCGTCCCCGATCTTTTTCTCAAGGTTGATAAATCCAAGTTGTTCAAAATACTTCTTAAATAGGGATTTCGAGAGCATCACCAAAACGGATTTCATTTGATTGCAAAAAGTTTTGCAGAATCTTGGCTTTTGGTTTTGTTGGTCTAAACAGACCGGCATATCTATCAGGATAATTTGATATTTTCTTTATCAAATCATGTTTTGAGCTATCAAAAATTTGTTTGTTAAGAATTTCACAAAAAATATTATAGTCCATGCTTTTTCTTTATATATTCATTTCTCAAATCATCAATTAAAATGAATTTATCATCGCGCATAATATACCAAAATTTCCAGCCGTTGCAGGAAGAAGTTTGTTGTATCATTGCGCCGATTTTATGAATAGAACCTTTTTGATTCTTGTATTCCAACTTTCCATCCTCCAATACAAATGCGGTGGCGCTATATGTTTTACGGGTGTAAAGCGGTTCGCCGGCTCTTATTATTTCTTCCTTCAATAAAGCCTCAAAAGGCGCTTTGCTTTTTTTCTCTTTTTCTTCCTCCAGCCAATCGGCTTCTGGAAAAAACACTTTTATAACGTCAATTCTTTTTTTTGCGAGAGAGACATATTCCGCATCTTTTTCAATGCCGATAAAATTACGTTTCAATTTTTTTGCGACGGCGCCGGTGGTTCCCGTTC
>JAITER010000005.1 GCA_031281945.1 Spirochaetaceae bacterium
CAGGCCGCCCGCACACCCGCCAGGCCGCCCGCACACCCGCCAGGCCGCCCGCACACCCGCCAGGCCGCCCGCACACCCGCCAGGCCGCCCGCACACCCGCCAGGCCGCCCGCACACCCCGTAAAATAAAAAAGCCCGCCGTAAATGTTTCGGCGGGCTTTTTTATTTTACGGAAAGACTAAACTATTTTTTAGCCTTCACCGCCGATTTGTCTTCAACCCTATCCAACGCCGACGCGGGGAAAACAGCCTGTTGCGCGGAATGCTGATCATTGAACCAAACCGTAGTTACAGTTTTTTTGTCTGGATCCACAGACAAAACAACCATTTTTGGGCTGTTTGATATGCCGGAAACTGTTACAATGTCGGCAATCAAGGAATCGGTAGCTCTAACACTCATCTAAAACTCCTAAAAATTAATTTATGCAAAAAGCATACTAGAGGGGTTAAGACTATAGAAAAACTCCTGTTTTATCAAGCGCTTTTTCGTTTTTTTGGAACGCTATAAAAATTTAGCGAAACGAAACGCGGCTTTACCCTTTTAAACGCGGCTTTTCACTTAAAAACGGCTTGGCGTAAAGGCGAAAATACGCGCCGGGCTTAACTTCACTTTCCAGACGCAAATTAACTGCTGTATAATGCAACGTATGGCTAAAATTATTTCGGCGGTCTCAATTTTGAACGCGGATTTTACAGATATAGGCTTTGCGGTAAAAACCGCGGAAGAAGCGGGGGCGGACTGGATTCATCTGGACGTCATGGACGGCGGGTTTGTGCCTAATATAAGTTTTGGGGCGAAAATGGTCGCGGACATACACAAGCGCACCCGCCTTCCCCTGGACGTCCATCTTATGATTGAAAACCCGGAAAACCAAATAGAAGCCTTTGCTTTGGCCGGAGCGTCTTCTATAACGGTTCACGCCGAAGCTTCCGTTCACAGCCACAGGCTCTTGCAAGCCGTTAAAAGCCTGGGAGCGTGCGCCGGGATTTGCATAACTCCGGCTACGCCTCCTTCAGCGCTTGAATATCTTTTGCCTCTAGCCGATTTAGTTCTTGTTATGACTGTAAATCCCGGGTTTGGCGGGCAAAAACTCATACCCGAATGCCTAAATAAAATCCAAACGTTAAAAGAGATGCGCGCTTCATTACAAGACGGGCGAAAAGACTTTTTAATTTCCGTAGACGGCGGCGTAAAAGAAAAAAACAGCCGGCTTGTGCGCGAAAATGGGGCGGACGTCCTTGTTGTAGGTTCGGCGTTTTTTGAAGCTCCGGATAAACAAGCGTTTTTAAAATCAGTTTGCGGTCGCGCATAAACTCTAGACTAAAAAATTTCACCCAAAATTGCGCCTTCTTTTTCATGTTGGGCGCATTTTTTGCCGTTTCACGGCAAAAAACCGCGCTTTCCGCTAAAATTTGGCCGCTAAAGCGGCCAAATTCCCGCTCCAATCGCTTGCGCGGCTTAACGGCGCCTTTCGCCGTAAAAGGCGGCGCAACGGCTTGGGGGTTCCGCTCCCAGTTCCCCCGCCCCCAACCCCGGCGCACGAAACATTGAGCGCGTCCCGCCGTATCAGGCGGCCCAGCGTGGGGCCCGATAACGGCTCGCGCTTTTAATACGGCTGGGGGCGCCGCCCCCAAGCCCCCGCGGGGGGGGCGCGGCCACCCAGACCCCCCCAAAGTTTTCGGCGCCGCGTGCCAACAACGGCGGGCTTTTTCATTGCCGCGCCCGCTTTCGCTCAGGCGGCGGCGGCGCCAGGCTGCTTCCGGCCAACACAGGCGTTTTGGTGATAAGGCGCTGTATTTGGAGGCTGTTTGCGGAAAAATCCGCAAACAGCCGTTTTTAGTTGAGCTTGTAAGCGGTCGCCACGTTAAAGCCGAATCCTACAGTTGTGTAGTTTTTAAAGAATGTCGGGACTATTCTAAAGGTTAAGCGAGCGCCTTTGGACGCTCCTTTTTTAATAAAATCAAAACCCAGGTCTATGGGCATATTCAAAAACATGGAGCCTTTTGTGTCCAAGCCCGCGTCCGACAACTCTTTTTCATCAACGCTTGCTTCCAGAATGCTGAATAAAGGAATGTTAAATTGTAAGCCCAAGCCCACATACAAGAATTCGGCTCCCGGTATATTTACATGGGCGCGAATTGGAATTGAAAGACAAAAAGGCGTCTTTAGAATATCTCCTAAATCAATATTGCTTGATTCTAAGATATCGTTCTTTAGATAAAGCGATAGGGATTCGTGAACGAAAAGGCCGGAACTAACGGAAAGAAAGTCTAAAGCATAGTAATCAAAACCAGCGCCCGCTTCCGCGGCAAATAAAAGGCTTCCCTTTTTTAGTTCAAAAGGGGTTCCTGAATAGGCCCCGTGAAGCCCAAAGTCAATACTCAAAAGCATATCGCCCTGCTTGTGAATGGTTTCTTTTTTTGCAACCGGCTCTTCCGCCGCCTCTTCCTGCGCAAAAACCGCGCCGTGCAAAACTACAGCCGCAATTAACATAATCGCAATCTTCTTCATAAACACAACAACTCCTTACCGTAAAATTATTAGCTTTAACATACGCTAAAGCAAATTTATAAAATTTAGGGAGCGCCGCTGAAAATGCTTAATTAAAGGGATAAAACCGCCGCGCAACAGCCCGCACGGGCTTTATTGCTTTTTTCTAAAACCGCTTGCGCCGCGTTTGTGAAAAAAGACGTAATATAAAGCATACCCCCCCCCCCCCCCTGGCGTCTAGACTGCGCAGGGCTGGAATTGCGCGGGTCGGGGATTGTGCGCAACCGGCTGCGCGGGCGAATTTCGCGCCGTTTTTAAAAGCGCGTTCATAGCGGCGCGGACGCGCTTTCTTAACATCAAATTTTTTTTGGGGTAAACTGAACGTTATGAATGGTAAAACGGCGCATTGGGCGGACGAAACGGCGGCGAAAATTATACGCGAAAAGGGCGAAAAAGACGTTTACGTCTGCGCCTCCGGCATTACGCCTTCGGGCGTGGTGCATATAGGCAATTTCCGCGAGATAATCAGCGTGGATCTGGTTGTAAGGGCGCTTAAAAAATTAGGTAAAAATGTGCGTTTCATCTATTCCTGGGATGATTACGATGTGTTTCGCAAGGTTCCGGCTAATATGCCCCGGCAGGAAGATCTTAAAAAGTATTTGCGTTTTCCAATAACGATGGTTCCAGACCCGTGGGGCCGTGATGATTCGTACGCCCGCCACCACGAAGCCGATGTTGAAAACATACTGCCGTCCGTAGGAATTTTCCCGGAATACCTGTACCAGACAAGCCGGTACCGCGGCTCAATTTATGCGGAAGGCATAAAAACCGCGCTGGAAAACAGCGAAAAAATCAGGGCTGTTTTGGATAAATTCCGGGACGAAGATCACAAAACGCAGGATGATTGGCAGCCTATAAGCATTTTTTGCGGGGGATGTAACAGGGACGACGGCGTCTTAATCCTTCCCTGGGACGGTTCCTGGAATGTTTCTTACAAATGTAAAAATTGCGGCTGCGAAAAAACCGTGGATTTAAGGCGGGCGAGTGAAGTTAAACTGGGCTGGCGAATAGACTGGCCCATGCGCTGGGCTTACGAGGGCGTCGATTTTGAGCCCGCCGGTAAAGACCACCACAGCCAGGGCGGTTCATTCGACACAAGCCGCGTTATTACAAAAGAAATTTACAACAACGAGGCGCCGGTTACCTTCCGTTACGATTTTATTGGAATAAAAGGAACCAGCGGCAAAATGGCCAGCTCTTCCGGCAACGTTATAGACCTAAAGACCCTTTTAAGAGTGTACACGCCGGAACTAGTCCGGTATATTTTCGCCGGAACCCGCCCCAACACCGAATTCACAATATCTTTCGACCTTGACGTCCTTAAAATTTATGAAGATTACGACAAAACTGAGCGTATAGCCTGGAAGCTGGAAGCGGTTAAAAATGAATCCTTGTTCCAAAAAGAACGTCGCATTTATGAGCTGTCGCAACCCGGAGAACTTCCCTCCGGGCCGCCGCCGCAAATTCCTTTCCGTCATCTTTGCAACCTTTTACAGATAAACGGCATGGATGTGGAAAAAACGGTTTCCCTGTTTACCGGCGTCTCCGGCGAACAGCAGGAACGGTTGCGCGCGCGCGCCGTCTGCGCCTCAAACTGGATAACGGACTACGCCCCGCCTGAATTCCGGTTCCAGCTTAGGGAGGCGGGTGAAAAAGCCGAATTGACGGAAGCCGAAACCGCCGCTTTGCGCGGGCTTAGAGACGATGTGATAGCGGGAATAGAGGCCTATAACGGCGAAAAAGAAACCGCGCAGGCCATTTACGACGCGGCGGCGAAATACAAAATAGAACCCAAAGCGCTTTTTCGCGCCGCTTATCAGGCTTTAATAGGCAAAGACCAAGGGCCCAGGCTCGCCTCGTTTTTGCGCTCCATAAACAAAGACCGGTTGCTTTCCATTTTGGAGCGGTATTAATGTTTGCGCGTTAAAAAAACGCGGATTTTTTTAACGCGGGCGGCGGTTGGCGGTTACACGGCGGGCGTCTCCAGTTCTTTTATAAGTTTATCTAAAATTTTTATAACTCCGAAATTTTCGTTGGAATCGGCTTCAAAGTTTGCGTAGCGCCGCATATCCTGCGAAGCGTTTTTTACAACGTAGCTGTGTTTTACGCTTTGCAACATTTCTATGTCATTGTATGTATCGCCAAAAGCCATCATTTGATCCGCCGTTAAATGCAGATAATCGCCCAAAAACCGCATGGCGCCGCCTTTGTCTATCCCGTTGTTCATTATATCAATCCATATTGTATCGCCTACGGTAACGGAAAAAACGCCGTTGTATTGGGGCTTAAATGTTTTTTCGTATTCTTCCCCGCTGTTTTTGTTTGGAAAATAAACGGTGAATTTACACGCCTGGACGTTTAGTTTTTCAAAATCTTCCACAAAGTGGATTTTTGAATAAAATTTGTTTAAATAATTTTTATACGATTTATGTTTTTTTTCCATGTAGCCGGTTTCCAGGCCGCAAAGAACCGGAATCCCATCGGTGTGTTCTTTTGTAAACCGTATCATGGATTGATAGTCTTGCGGGTTTAAGAGGCTTTTAAAAATTACTTTCCCTTTATAGCTTATAACGCCGCCGTTATCGGCTATAAAAATTATTTTACGTTTAATTGCGGAAAACATTTTATACAGCGTACACAACGGCCTGCCGCTCGCTATTACAAAATGAACGCCAAATTTTTGTAATTTTATAACATAATCATTAAAATTTGGCGGAAGCTCTCCGGCTTCAGTAAGCAGGGTGTGATCCATATCCGAAGCAATTAATTTTATTTGCGAGCTCAAAATGCGCCTCCATAAACTTTTACAATAGAGCTGTTTAAAAACCTTAAGGTTTCTACAAACTGAACCAAGCCCGGCCTGGTTCAGCCGGCTTCCGCTAAAACAGCGGTTTTGCAAGGCTTCAGCCTGAAAAACCGCAAGACGGTAGCAAAGCTTAAACCCCGCAGGCTGGCGAACAAGTCCAATGCGTGTTCTCAACCAGGCCAGGGCCGGTTTACCCAATCTCCGGCTCCGGCTCTTTCTTTTTAAAATATCTTTTTTCTATGCCTTTAACCAGGTTGTCTTTAGCCGCTTCAAACAGGGCGTTGAATGTTTTTCTAAGCATAATGTGAGTTTCTTTATCCATGTTGTTAAGCGAACCCACCAGTGAATGTATGGTTTTAAGCCAATCTGCGGTAAGGTCTGGAATAGACTTCGCGTTTGTGGAGGAAAGCAAGTCAAACAACGTGCTGATAAATTCTTTCCGCTGGTTGCAATCCATCAATTCAAGCCAGTCCATAAGCGTTTTGTTTACAAAACGGCTTTGCGTGGTAATCGCGTCTACTTTGCAAAGGTCGTTGCGCATAACTTCCCATAAAAAAGGGTTATGCGACATAAAACCTTCGCCATCGCTTTTTATAACGCAATATGCGCGGCTTTCGAACAAAAGCCCTATAATTGAATCTTGCGGTATATACGAAACCACTTTTTGCGCAATTTGATTGTATTCCGCGCTCTCCACTATTTTTTTGCTAAATCCGGGGCCGTCATTGCTGTATATTTTTATAATACGCTGTTTAATTGCGGAATCGCAAAACGTCCCCGCGTACACAGCCAGGTTCCCGCCTTTTGAATGCCCGCCCGCGTAAAATTCGCCTTCAAAAAGCGTTGCGGCTTTTTGAATATAGTCCACAGCCGCAAGTTGCGCGGGAATCGCGTCCGTAAATATCATGTTAAAGTCTTCTTTCCAGCCTATAAGAGTATCATCCGTTCCGCGAAACGCTATGTACGCGGGGCGGTTTTCTTCCGGCAGAAAGGTTGCGGCGGAAAACTGAATCCCCGCGTCTTTGTCTATATGATTGACGAAAGCCGCAAGTTTAACGTTTTTATAGCGTTCGCTTTTTCGCAGGGCCGTCATTAAATCGTATTGGGCTTCTTTAAAAAAATGATACATATTTAATTTTTTTATATCTGTTTTGACGTCTTCTATAAGCTCGTCCAGCGCGCTGTACAAAAGCAGGCCGTCCGAAGAGCCGTTGAATCCGTCTACAATGCCCTCAAACGGGTAATAAGATATTATAGAAAAAATAACATTATCCACAGGATTAAAGGGGGCGTGGTTAAAAGACAAGTCGCCGCGCCAGTTAAGGTAATCAAAAACGTAATTCATAACGGGTTATTATAATGGAAGTTGTTTGAAAACCTCAAGTTTTCAAACAATAGAGTTGTTCGGAAACCTCAGTTTCCGAACAACAACCGCTTAAAAAACGCAAAATGTGTAGCATTTTGCAAAACTTGTGAGACAACCAACCGGGTTGTTGAACAAGTCTAATGCGTAAAAGCGGGCGGCGGAAAGAAGGAAACGAATCGCCGGGCGCTTGGTTTGCGCCGGAGCGGGCGGTATTTAGCGGGCTTCCACGCAACGATAAGCTTACGGCTGGACGGAACCCTTTTACAGGTATTAAAGTGTGTCATGGTTGAAGCGCGGGATTTGGTAAAAAACTATGTAAGCTCAGGCGAGACGTTGCACATATTGCGCGGCGTTAACTTTACCGTGGAAGACGGGGCGTCCCTGGCGGTGTGCGGGCAGAGCGGGTGCGGAAAAAGCACCCTGTTAAACATACTGGGCGGCCTGGATACGCCCGATTCCGGCTGTATAATAGCCGGCGGGCGCGAAATCACGGGCCTTAACGAAACCGGCCTTTCCGCCTACCGGGGTTCGTGCGTGGGCTTTGTTTTTCAATTCCATCACCTTTTAAAAGATTTTACCGCGCTGGAAAATGTAATGCTTCCCGCTTTTATGTCCGGCGTCCGTAAAAAAGACGCGCTGGAAAAAGCAAAAAGCCTGCTCGACGACGTTAAAATGTCGCACCGTAAAAACCACCTGCCTTCGGAACTTTCCGGCGGCGAGCGCCAAAGGGTGGCCCTGGCTCGCGCCCTTATCAACGACCCAAAACTGATTCTTGCGGACGAACCCACAGGCAATCTGGATTCGGAGCATACAGCCGCTGTTGCGGACGTGCTGTACAACGAAGCCGGAAAACTCGGCAAAACCTTAATTGTGGCGACCCACGACCAAACGGTGGCCGCCCGCGCTTCCCGCCGCCTAACTCTAAGCGAAGGCGTCCTATACGAATAAAAAGCGCCTCCGTGTAAAACAAGGCCGCGCCGCCAGGCTTTAGCTTTTATTTGAAAATCTAACCTTTTTTATTATATTTATTTATTGTGTATTTAAACTGTAAAACTCTGTTTTTATGCTGTTTTTCTGTTTTTTTTATAAACTTTTTTTTGCCGGCGGATGATTTTTATTCCAGAATCGACGGTTTGTGGAATGTTCCCGCTACTTGGTCTAATATACTCAACGGGGGGGCGGCATCGACTTTCCCTGTAGCGGGCGATAATGTATATATATATACTCAAGTTACTATAGGGCAGGGGACGTCTGCAACCTGCAATGATATTAAAATATACGGTGGTTTGAATTTGGAAACTGGCGCGTCCGCAACCTGCAATAATCTTGTAATATACCAAAACCCAACCGGCGGTTTGTATTTGGGAACGGGTTCGTCCACCGAGCTTAATTGCAATAAAATTGAATTAAAAAGCGGAGGGGTGTTAAACGCGCAAGGATACGCTGTTATTAACACAAAACAATTGTTATGCGACACATCCCCTTTTATAGTTCAAAACGCAAAAGTTACTGTGGAACAAGACGCCTGGGCGGATGACACGTTCAAAGTTTCTGACACAACAGACTTTAAAGGCGATTTATTCTTAAAATCTTCATCGAATATTAAGCTTAAGATAGACGGCGATGTTAAAATAGGCGGGGACTTTTCTGTAAATTGCCGCGATTTTACCGCCGAATGCTCTGTTGCAACTGCCGCTATTAGCGTAGGCGGGGACTTTTCTGTAAATTGCGGCGGCAATTTTACCGCTACAACAAAAATAGGCGGGCCTAAAGCGGATATATCGGCGACCGGCGACATTTTGTTTTCTTTTGTTGCAACTACAACTACAACTACAACCGATCCCGCATCGAATTTCGAGTCTTTAAAATTAAGAGGGCGGAGCGTAAAAGTTGATAACAAAAATGCCCCTACCGTCGTCACTACCGTTATAGATGGCGGTGAAGCTACGGGCGCAGGCGCCGCAGGCGATTTTTATGTAAAGGAGTATCAAACTCCTAACATCAAATTAAAAGACGCCATAAATACAAATGGGGGCGCCGTATCCATAGTTGGGGGCGCCGCATTCACCGGCATAACCGCCGATAACGCCTCCATTACGACAAACGGCGGAAATGTGGAGATTAAAAGCGCCAAAGACATAAAAGGCGGGCTTAATATAAACGCCGGCGGCGGAAAAGTTACGGTTAACACGACCGGAGGGAACATAGGCGAGGGCGCTTCGGCGGATAACATAACTATTGAAAATTTCGCAAAAGACTCTGTTTTTAGCGTGCAAGGCGGCGTTATAAAACTCAACAGCCTTATTCTGAAAAACGGAGGCGGAACTGGCGAAATTAAGGTTAATAAAGACATTGAATGCCTTAACAGCCTTATCTTAAAGGATAACGTAACCCTGTATTTTGAACTGGCTGGCGGCAGTTATATTTATTTAAAGGCTAAAAGTTTAGATGTAGGCGGCGGTTGCAAAATTTCTTCTTCAACAAGCAGATCTATTTCACTTACGGTTAACCAGATAGGCATAGACGGCTATTCCGGTAAAAACACTTTGGCCGGGACTATAAACACGGGAACAACCGCCGGGACTAACCTAACTTCATATACATCCACTTACAATATTGTATTTGGCGAAAATGAAATAACGCCAAGCTCTGGAAACGCTGTTTTTTTTAATTCCGCATGGTTCGGTTCAAAAATAATTAACGGCGAAATGGTTTACGTGGGAGATACGACTGACCATTACAGTGGATCTATCTATACAAATGATATTTATATTACCGGTGTAGGTTTGAACGCCGCTTTTGGAAGGCCCGTTACTTTTACAACCAGTGCCGCCGGTTGCGTGTATTTTGTAAATGATTTTAATTCGACAAAGAGTCTTGATGTTTCAAAAACCGCCTACAATGCCGCCGCTTCTATATGTTTTAAAAACTATAGCGGCGTCACCCTCCAAAACAAAGAAATTAATGTAACCGCGGATAAAATAAAGTTTGTGAATTATGATGTTGAGTTAGAAGGCGCCTCCACAATGGAAACCGTAACCCTGGAAAGCATGGGGACGTCCACGGACGCCGATAAAGGTAAAATTGAAATTCTGGCTATAACCGGAGAAACAAACCACAAAATAGTATTTAAAAACAAGCAGCAGCTTACCTTAAAAGGCGCCGTTGATGTGGGTTCATTTGAACAAATAGGGGATGGGGCCGTTTCGCTGGAAAATAATATAACGGCGACCAACTCTGGCGGAATCGGAATAGTTTTTAATAAAGACGTGAATATGGTTGTTCCCGGGACGACCGGCCTGTTGTTGGAATCCAAGGCCGGGATCGTCTTTAATTCATCGTTTTACAAGGCCGCGGGTTCAGCCGCCCAGGCGTCTCTTAAGCTGGAAGCCGCGGAAGACATAATCGTAAAAAAAGACGCCGGAAAGTCCGCCGCGCTATTTGAAGAAATAATAATAGAAAAAGCGAAGGATGTAAAATTTAACGGGTTTTTTGGCGCCGTCAACTTTACCCAAAAAGCCGGAAGCGGCGATACTTATTTTGCGGAAAGTGTGAACATAAGCGGCAACTTTGATTTTACCGGAAACGATTTGCGTATGCCGGGCCTTAAGGTTGTAAACGTGATAAGCGTTAATAATACCGGCGTGTGGAATGTTGGGACGTGGGCCGCGGCGGGGATGGTCTCCGTTCCCGGTACAATAGAAGGCGGAAGCGTAACCCAGACGGGCGGCGCGCCCGCGGAATGTTGGGTAACAGGCGACATAATTTCCAATGCGGGTATAACGTTTGGCAGTAAAATTCTTTTATGCGTAAACTCTATCAAGATAAGGCAAACTGAAAGCGGCGTGGGGGATATTATTCTTTCAGAAATAATGCGGGATTCAAGCGCTGACGGGAATATTGAAATAACAACATCAACAAAAGAAATTAACGGCCGCAGTGATGTAACAATAAATGGAAATCTTGGCGATAGCTTTGACAACGCTTTGGGCGATTTGGTGATTGGGCACTCAGGCGTTCTTACAATAAACTCTGGCGGGATATACGCCAAAAGTTTTAAGCAAACTCAGCGGCTTCCTTCTTCGGGCGATTACAACGTGCTTTTGAATGTTCCTTTTATACAAACAACGGGTGGCGGAGCTTCTGGCGGAATTCGTTTTGACGGCAATGTAAAATTAAACATGCAGGGCGTAAACGCCGGAATTAGATTTATCGCCGGCGGTTATAATTATTACGGACAGGAATTCGGCGCGCAGATTGTTTTTACAGGGCCTGTAGACGGCGGAAACGATGTTTATATACAAACAAGGGGCGGTGAAACCGGAAGTTTGGGTTATTCGGTGCGGTTTGTAGCGAGTTCCGCTTGGGGCGCAAAGGAGCCTATTGGCAACGGAAACGGATACGCTCTGGAAATAGCCGGCTCTTACACCGGGGCGCCGCCGGGCGACGCGCCCGAATGGAATCACATAATTCACGGGATTTCCGCGAACGGCCCGCTAAAAATATCCCAAACCGGCGATAAACTGTATATGTACGGGGATATATGCATAAACGCTTACACGGGGGCCGAGCCTACTGTTTTTTACGCGGATTTATCAATAAATAACATAGAAAATATAAAATCGGGCGGGCCTTTGGAATTCAGGGGGGCTGGCACAGTTTGGTTCGCCGACAACGACGCCGCTAAAACTATTCGCATTAGCACTACAGCCAATAACGCCAGTATTTCAATACTAAAAGCGTTTAACACCCTTCTGCACAGGATGGAATTAATAACGCATGGTGATGGGAATGTGGTTTTGGCGGCCAGTATAAGCGTTAAATGGTCGGATGCGAACAGGGAGCCGAAACCCATGGATATGCTTTATATTGAATGCGGCCTTCTTGTAATGGGGTATACTGAAGCAGGAGCATCAAGCGGAAGTTTTTCAATAAATACAGGCACATACTCTACGAACCGCAACCTCCGCATCGTTTCCAAAAGAGGAGTGCATTATGTAGACGTTCCTGGAGATCCGATTATGGAGATGCGGGCGAGCGGCGGCGGAAGCGACATTATCATACAACCACAGGATCCCAGTAAGGATATAGTTATCGGCGACCTGGCGGGGCAACCCGATGATTTTTATATACCTAAGAAATTTATCAATTACGCCAGGGCCGCTAATGTATATATAGGCAGTATAAAAAAAGATGTCTCCGGCGGTAATACTTACGTGATGAGTCATGGCTACGGCCCGGCGGATTTAAAAGAATGGCGAAACGGCGCCGGAAACATATACATAGGCGGGGCCTCCTCTATCAACATGGGTTCCTCCACCGCCGTCGGCGGGTCAGTTTACGTGGCCGCCAATCTGTATATCCTTAATAATCCACCGGCTGGCGATGCTACAAAAAAAAATCTGGTTTTTCAATTTACGGGAGACGCCTCGTTGACGTCGCCCAAAGACCGCTCTATATATTTTGATGTTGGAAATACAGAAATCAAAAGTGACAGAGTTGATAAAACAAAGGCCGATGTAGAGATTCTCGGCGCAGGCTCCTTGTTTTTCTCCGCCCTCTCAATAGGTGAAGAGACCGGTTGCATAGCGGTAAAAACTCCCGCTTTGGGATCTTCTGATAAAAATGGAGTTGACGCCGAAAAATCCGCGTATATTAAAAATATCACGGCTTCCGCCGCCGCCATTTGGAAGTTGTACGCCGGGGATGTTCTGGCTTTTTCTTCCGAAAACGGAATTGCGCAAAAAGCGGGTTTTCAAGCGAAAACAGCGCACATAAGCGCCGGAAAACTTTTAGACCTTACCGGATTTAACAATATCGTAGATAAAATAACTTTAGAAAACACAAATACAACCGCGACTTCAGCCGAAGCTATTAAACTTGCTGTAGGCGGTCATTTTTCTCCCGCCACGGACTTTGTTGAGGTTTCCGTCTTGAATCGAACTCCGGGCGGGTCTATAGAAATAGCCTCGAAGGTTAAACATATACGCATAACCGGAGCCAAAGACCCTATAACGGAAACTGACATGAAGGGTTTGGAAAGCACGGCGGGCGATATAACAATCGTTCCGGCTCTGGATGGCGGTAAAAACGGCCTTATTTATGTGGGAAAGGGCCTTGACGACGGGGCCGGCGGCGTAAATCCTGTTAAAGTAAGTTCAGCCGGGAATAGCAAAAACTTTATACGCTTTCGTTCCGCGATTTTATCCGCGCAACAAACCGCCTCCCCCGTAGCCAACTATAGCTTTGATTTGGACGCCGGGAGCGGCGTTGTGGAATTCGCCGGTTTCGTAGGCGCGGCTAACGCCCAGGACGACGCTGGTTATTTTGATAAATTAAAGTTTATTCGCGGAACGGTAACCAAAAATACGGCGTCGGCGCTGTTTATCGCCGCCAACGAACTGACGCTTGGGGAAAATGGAGAGGCTGTTGTTATAGACTCTTCAAAAGACGCAAACAAAGATGTAACCATAAAAGTGAACGGCCTTTTAAAAACTGCCGGCGGAGGAATTAAAACAGGCGGCCCCAGGCCTTCTGGCGGGGAATACCCGCACCCCTGGGGAAAGGTTCAATTTTCACCCAGAAGCGATTCCTTAACCGTTGAATACGCGCCGGAGCGACAAACTGGGGCGGACGTCTTTTATTCCAGCGAATGGAACGATGTATGGGCGGAATCTTTTGTTATTGGCGGGGACGCCCATAAAGCGGATATAACCTTGCGCGGAGTTTCCGGCACGCCCTTTGCCTTAACCGTAAAAAACTCAAGTTCCGCTTCGATAGTTATACAGGAACAGTATGTCTCGCAAAATAAAGAACTTTTGCTTTTTGCGGGGAGCGGCGGCGTTGTTTTAAACGGCGCATTGGCGGGGGCGGCCTCGCCCGCTCAGATAAATTTGGGAACGGCGGCTTTTTCTTTAAATTCCGGGAACTTTATTTTAAGGAGCGTTTCCCAGGCCCGTATAACGGCCAAAGGCGGCTTGACAATAAACGGCAGTATAGTTGTGGACGATGCTTCGCCGCAGGGAGGCCCCGCCATGATTTTGGACGCGGGAGAAAAACCCCTTAAAATAGGCGGAAACGCGGGCGCGGATGACACGGATGACAAGCGGCTTTCTTCGTTTGAGGCGGTTTCTTCGGGTTCTATGAGCTTTGGGACGGAAAACGCCGGCGGTTCAATATATACAAAACAAGACGTCTCTTTTTCCATAAATGATAAAAATAAAAATATATCGTTCCCAAATAAAAACGGTTCTACGATTTCGTCTGTTAGCGGAAAATTAATTTTTAACGCGGACGCCGTTCTTAACCATGCCGGCGGTTTGCACATAGACGCCGGAATTGACGGGAAAGACGCGCCTGTGAACATAAGCCTGCAATCTTCCACGCCGGATAAAACGGCGGCTTTTAAAAGCGGCTATGCTTACAGCGATTCCGTTTATTCCAATACGGTGACGCTTAAAGGCGAAAATCAAAAATTAGCGTCTAACGGGGCTAAACTTTCCAACATAACCATAGATTTAAAAGATTCAAACGCGGCTTGCGTTTTAACGGATAACATCCACCAGGCCAGTAAAATCATTATAAATAAAGGAATTTTGAATTTAAAAGACAAGGGCTGGTTTATAGATGGAGCGGCGGCCGTTGGTTCTTATTTAAATAGCGTGGAGAAGGGTTTTTATATTTACGATGATAGTTCTTTAAAAATGGCCGCCGGAACCGCTCTTGAGACGGACGGCGATTTTTCCGCCGCGGCGTCCCCCGGCCTTACGCTGGATCTTTCGCCGTCTTCTAGGTTAGTTTTTACCGGAACTGGATATATTGACGTAATAAACGGGCAAAAACTGGGCGGCGTAAAGATTTCCGGCGAAGACGGCTCTAATTACGGGCGCGTTACTTTAAACAGCGATATTGAAATTACCGGAAACTGGGAACAATGGCCCGCCGAAGATGCTTTTTTTCACAACTCTAAAAGCGTAACATTTAGCGGGGCTTACCCCCACGAAATTCGCAGCCCCGCGAAAGATTATGGCGGAAGCAAACATTACGGCGTTACAAAGTGGCATAGCTTTAAATCTGAAACACCGGGCTTAACGCTTAAATTTGAAAATTTCCCCGCTAAACATATATTTGAACATGAATTAACCCTAAAAGGCTCAGAAGATAAACCGTTGTTAATCACCTGTTTAAACGACTCCGTCGCGCTTCCCAATCAGCCCCCGGAAGAGCTTGAACCTTCCGAGCCTTCGCACCAAGCCTACTGGTATATTCAATTGGGGGACTCCGGCCAGCACGCCGCTGTAGGTTTAGGCAATATAAAAGTGAGTTATAGTTTTTCGGATATAAGATACGCTATAGAGCCGCCGCTTACGGCTGATATATCTCCAGAAAGTGTAAACTGGTTGCGGCGCAATCTTTTTATTTATAGCTGGACGGAAGATACGGACGGAAACGGGCAAATAGACCGCATCCGCGCGCAATTTACCGTGGATTATGATTTGGTTCGCGAGGATATATCAAAATTTAAGCCAATAATAGAAGATGTGATTACGCCGTCTGGAACATACAGTTACGCGGTAAAAAACTGCAAGTTTGCGGATAAGGACAAGGGTCTGATATACATAAATCTTGTTGAAAGCGGAAAACTGGATACGGGCGTAACCCCCAAATGGCGCATAGACCCGGCGCAACTTACGGAGAGCGGCGCGGCGCTCTCCGTACGCGCCGTATCGCCTGACGGCGCCGAGACTATACTCCCGCTTGATGTATGGCACGGTATGCGTGTGGCGGACACGGCGCCGCCGCGCATAGCTTACGCATTGTCCGTTCCAGGTAAAAATCAACTGTATATAAAGATGTCGGAACCGGCGGCTTCCGTTGCAATTAGCGGGAGTTTCGCCGGAAAAGTTCTAAGCGGCGGCCTTATTTCAGGCTCCCGCGATGAATTCTTGTTTACGCTGGATTCATCTTTTACGCCGGAGGAGCTTATATCCGCCGGACTTTACCCGGATTCTGTTTTTAAAGAAATAAAAGATTTGGCGCCGGATGTATTGCCTGGGGATCCTTTCCATAATTACGCCATGGCCCAGGTCGCAAACACGAGCCCTGTAAAGCCGTATTATCCAAGTCATTACAAATCTGACGTGAACCAGCCGGGCGCGGTGGTGTACGAACAGGTTGAAAATTTTTTTAATGATACGCTTTTTTCCGTTGCGGTTAACAGCGGCGAATATAATGGAAAAATAAGCCAGCCCAATTCATTTACCTCCAAAAACGGCGAAACTCGCGCCAGCGATATTTTGGCGTTAAGGCCGGCCCGCGCGGACGCCATGATATTTTGGCCCATATACGCAAAAGACGCTTCGGGGAAATCGCACGGGCGCACGGACGGCGGTATAGGCACGGCTGTTAGATACGATGGAAGTGAAAAATTACGCCGCGTTCAGGAAGGCGCTGGCGGGGACGCGGAAGGCGTTGTAATAGAGGCCGTTGGGAACGCGGCCATGAGCGGCTTAGGCGTCCGGCTTTTTTATTCGTTTGACGTACCGCCCGATTGCCGCCAAACGCAAGGGACGCCGCCGCAACCTGTTGATTTAGGCGTTTGGCTTCCTAACGGCGCGTCTTCGCTGGAATTAAACGCCGTTCCCAAGCTACTTGAATCCGCGAAAAATCTTTCTCCAAGCATGGAGGAAGGCGGGCGTTATTTCTTTAATTTTACGGCGGATTCTTTTACCGGAAACGCAGATAAGATTGATTTTCTTTTCAAAATAGGGCCTTTGTATGGGGTTAGGCTGGAAAGCGTTAGCGGTGAAATTCCAGAAGACTGGTACCGTAAACTGCGCTCTTTTTCGGTGAGTTTACAGGATTTACAGCGGCAACGCGGCGGGGCCACCGTGCTTAACAACGTTATAAACCCGTTAAAAAATGAGATTGCGGCGCTCGCTTACACGACAAACCGCGCGGGTGAGGTTACGATTCAGGTTTTTGCCATGGACGGCGCGTTGATTAAACAGCTTGAACGGGGTTCCAAACCGGCTGGCGATTATACTGTAAGTTGGGACGGTAAAAACAATAGCGGAAGGCCTGTGGCCCGCGGAATGTATTTTATACGCGCCGTAGCGCCCGGCGTTGATGAAATTCGCAAGGTAATGGTGGTAAAATAAACAGCGGGGCGAAAAAACAAATAGCCCGAAAGAAAAGCCGTGTTGTTTTGCGCGGTTTTTTAGGGGAGTTCTTGCGGGAAAGCAAAATGCCGCATTTTTTTTGTTTTATTTTATTTCTATGTTTTCTGTTTTTTTCTTGCGAGGAAGTTGAATATCCTCAAATATACGAGGAAGACGCCCCTGTTGTTGAAAAAAAAGACGCGGCGCTTTCGATTTTCTTAAAGGAACCTCCTTCTAAACTGCTTTATAATATAAACTCGCCCTCCCCTTCAAAAAACGAACTGCTTGCCGGCGCCTCGGTTGCGGCGCGTTACACCAAGACTCCCAGGGAAAGGCCTGTTGAAATAGATCTTTTGGAAATTTCGCCGCAAACTTTGGATACAACGGTTCCAGGCGAGCATAAAATAACAATTTCATTTAAGCCAGAACAAGAAGCTCAAGAAGGCCAGGAAGACCAAGAAGACCAGGAAGAAAAAAAAGAAGTCGTTTTAACTCTTGTTTTTTCGGTTTGGGTTTCCGGTGATTACGAAAAAGGCGCTCATATTGAAATAATAGAGGTGAAAACCCCGCCGGTGTTTTCAAGTGAGGCTGTATATAATTTTGAAGACAGCCCCCAGGAATTGTTGAAGTTGCTCAACTGGTCTTCCGCCGAAATAGCCGGTTACGCAAAAGCGGATAAAACGGGAATGCTGTACCGTATTCCGCCGGATTGTGAAGATTTAACCGTAACAATGAATATTACAGGGCTAACTTTTGGATCAATCGGGATGTACGGTAATTGTTACATGGGTGTATATATTTCGATAGACGGCGCTAAATGCTTTTACGGCGGTTTGCCGGTTTTTGTTTATAACACAAAATTTATTTACGGCGAAGAAACTTATTACACATACATAAAGCCGGAACAAAACGCCAAGCCGCTTTACGGCGAAATAAGCATAGGCGATGACGTTTTGGGGGAATCCCAGACGCTTTGGGTGGAAATTCACGGAGCGCCCGCCGCGATTGACGATAAAAACTACACGGTTGATTTTTCCGTTATGTCGGTGAACGCTAACGGCAAAAGTTTTATTCCGTTAACCCCCTTGGGAAGTCTTGATTATAACAACGCTGTAAAAGCGGTCGCTTCGGAAGATCATTTAAAAAATATAAATAATTTTGCGGACGAAAAAAATATATACGTTTTGTTAAACGACGTCCAAATAACAACGTCTGAATGGGCGCCGGTAGGAACGGATGAAAAACCTTTTGGCGGACTCTTTTTGGGTTGCGGAAAAAAAATATCTTTTGGCGGGCAGGCGTTTGGAGGCGTCTTTAACAAGCTGGAAGGCGCCAGTATTTTCAATTTAACCGTAGATTTAGGGAATAAAAGCAAAAATTTTAACATGGGAAATGAGGGTCTGTTTTGGGGCGGTTTGGCGTCCAGCGCCGCTTCTTCTTTTTTTAGCGCGGCGCGTGTTTCCGGTTCCGTTTCGTTAAACATAAATTCCACCGCCGCGCCGGATGAACAAAACGTCCATGTTTATTGCGGCGGCTTTTTGGGCCGGGCTGACGCGGAAGCGGCGGCTTCTTCCGTGTTTTTTGAATGTTCTTCCAGTGTAAATATTACAGTTTCGCTTGGAACTTTCGCCAAAACTGTTTCCGTTGGAGGTTTTGCCGGCGGCGGCGGGGCGGGGGACGGCGTTATTGCTGAATGTTACTCAAAAGGAAATGTAAACCTTTTTTCGAATTTTTCTGAAGCCGGACTAGAAATCGATTTAAAGGCGGGCGGTTTTTTGGGCGATGCGGAAAACGCGGTTGTAAACAATTGTTATGCGCAAGGCGATGTAAAGGCGCGGCATACGGCTGCCGGCGCTTTGCCCGCAAATATATACGCCGCAGGTTTTGCCGGAAAAGGAACAAATATAAATTATGTGTACGCTGAAGGCGCCGTTTTCGCCGCGAGCGAATCGACGGCTGGAACAATAAACGCAAGTTCGATAACGGCTTTTGGCGGCGCGTCTTCTTCCGCCGGCCTAAGCCCGTGGGTTTATGTGAAAGGCGGCGCGGCGCGAAATGCGTATCGCGTCATCGCTTCCGGGCCGGAGATAGTAGCGGAGGTGAGAAACGCCGCTTTAACCTCAATGGTTCTTGTAGATGGCGATAACGCATACCGTTACGCCGTTCATCAGAATCCTCCGTCTGGCGGCGGTCAGGGGTCTGGCGGCGGTCAAGGGTGGGGCGGCGGCGGAGGAGACGGCGATGGCGGAGACGGCGGCGGCGGCGGCGGTTCTGCGGAACCGGAACCGGAGCCGGAGCCGGAGATTTTTAACCGGGAAGGATCCGGCGATTTAACCGTTGACGTAAACGATGACGAAATTCAAAGCGATGTGGGCTATGATAAACGTAACGGAGCGCACGTCCAAACGGTTTCTAAAAATTTTTGGGCGAATTTGGGCTTTAATATTGACGGTTCCTGGAAATGGCTTGATTCTGGAAGAAAAATGCAACTTTTGTGGGAGTAACGCGGGTTTTTAACAATTTTATTGTTTGTTTCGCCGCATCCAGTAATCTATTCCATGTACGCGCCGCAGTATTTCGGCTATTATCGCCCAGTATTCTTGCGGAACTATGCCGCCCACCTCCACAGCCGGATACAGGGCTCGCGCCAAAGGTTTGTTTTCTTCCAGCGGCACGTTGTTTTCCTGGGCTATTTTTTTTATACGTTGAGCGAGTTCGTCTTCGCCTTTGGCCAGCACGCGGGGGCCTACCAGCGTTTCGTTGTACTCAAGCGCTATGGCCAGGTGGGTTGGGTTTGTAATTACAACATCGGCTTTGGGTACGTTAGCCTGGATGTTTTGTGTAAGCAGTTCGCGCATACGCTGCCTTATGCGTTGGCGTACTTGAGGGTCGCCTTCTTCTTCTTTCCATTCCTGTTTTAATTCCTGTTTGGTCATTTTTAACGATTCCCTGTGTTGCCATCTTTGAAACATATAATCAGGAATCGATAATATAATTAAAAACAACGCGGATATAATCAGCATACGCATGGAGAGGCTTCCTATGGTTTGAACTCCCAGCAAAAGCGACGCCGTTTGTAAATTTGCGATTTTTTCTATATCGGAACGTATTAAAATGAACGCGAGAACGCCTATTATAGTCATTTTTATGATGGATTTAAAAAGATTAAACATTCCGGTTGCGGAAAATAAGGTTTTTTGAAAATACGCCGCGAAATTCGGAACTATTTTATTAAACTTAAAAGCGATTGGTTTTGTTGTAAAATGTACGCCGAACTGAAGCATATCCTGCGCTATATTCGCGGCCAGAGCCGCCACTACGGACACCGCGACAACCGGCAGAGCGAGGCGGCAGAAATAAAATATAATTTGTAAAAATATAACGCGGTCTTTTGAAGGATCCATCTCCACCGCGCGGGTTATAAAAAAGCGCATCATTTCTACGCAGGTGGAAAGCATTTTTGGCGCCAGAAAAAGAATAGTGAGCGTTGGAAACAACAAAACAAGCGCGTCGATTAGCTCCTTGCTTTTTACAGTGGAGCCTTCTTCTTCGCGCGCCCGCCGCAACTTGCGCTCGGTAGGCTCTTCGGTGCGGCCCTCTTCTTCCGCGGAAGCGAACCACTGCAAGTGAATATGCGAGTATGCGCTTTTTTGTTTAAGAACGCCTTCTTCCCGCCAAAACCGTTCTTCTTCACGCGCCCGCTGTAAAACGCCGTCTTGAATCAAATTTGTTACGCAAACGTCTTCCTCAGACATTTTCCCCTCCCCGCAGTTAAACAAGGCTGTTTCAAAACCCGGCTGGTTTTGAAACAGCCCGTCAGAAAAGGCGGCCAAATCCCCGCATTTTCTTTTAATTCTAAGGCCGCATTCCAAAATTTTAGTTTTGGAACGGATTCAAATATATAATAAAACTGGAGTTAAAGAAACGGGGATTGAATAGGTTGTTCGCAACTTCATTTTCCGCCGGTCTGGGCCAAGCACGGCCATGATTGGCTCAGGCTTGGCCGACAAACGCCTGTTTAATTAAATTGTTTATAAACCGGCGGTGAAAATTTGTCATGGCTTTTGCTTTATTTCAAAGACAAGCGTCCTACATTCTGAATTCACTGCCCAAGTATACGTTGCGTACGGTTTTATTGTTTAGAATATGTTCTTTTGAGCCGCGCGCTACAATTAAACCCTGGTTTATAATAAAAGCGTCTGTGGTTATTTCTAAAGTGTCGCGTACATTGTGGTCTGTAATCAGCACGCCAATTCCATCCGAGGAAAGGCGTTTTATAATTTGCTTGATTTCGTAAACCGCGATAGGGTCTATGCCGGCGAAAGGTTCGTCCAGCAGTAAAAATTTTGGATCTATGGCCAGGGCGCGCGCTATTTCGGTTCTGCGCCTCTCGCCGCCGGAAAGAGTGTAGCCAGGCTGTTTGCGAATTCGGTCTATGCCAAAATCGCTAATTAATTTTTCCATGCGGTCTTTTTTGTCCTGTTTTGTAATTTCGCGGCGGGTCTCCAGAATAGCCCAGATGTTTTGCTCCACGGTAAGTTTGCGGAAAATTGAGGCTTCTTGCGGTAAATAAGCTATGCCCATGCGGGCGCGTTTGTACATGGGCCCGGACGCGATGCTTTGACCGTTTAATTTGATTTCTCCGGCGGAAGGTTTTAAAAAGCCGACTATCATGTAAAAAATGGTGGTTTTTCCCGCCCCGTTAGGCCCAAGCAAACCGGCCACCTTGCCCCCGCAAAGTGAAAACCCAACCCCGCAAACTACTTCTTTGGGGCCAAAACTTTTATGCAGGTTGGATACCGTAAGAGTGGGCGGCTCCATTTTGCGAACTCTTTCCCTGCGGTCGCTGGAGGAGCGTAAAAAACGCCGGCGATCCTGGTATTCCGTCCGGGCCGAATATTGCAAACCGGACGCGCCGGCTCCGGCGCGAAGCTGCGGCGCCTCAATACGGGAAGCTTGGCTGGACGGCGCCGGTTGTTTGGGGGTGGTTTTTTCTTTTTTTCGCACCGCATCGCAACGGTCTAAAAGGCCCATGCTATTCCTTAATTGCGCCGGATACGGAACCTTGCATTGTTACATCATCAGTATCTAAATCTACACGAATGCGATCCGCGCGGAACTCATCGTTTTTTTTGTAAACAACAGGAAAACCCGATAAATCAAGTAATTTTTGACTTCTGCGGTAAACTGCGTATTCAGAACGGCAAACCATCTCGTCTTTAAATATACGCACCTGAATTTGAAGAACCGTAACCTCGGCGCGGTCATCATACTCAATAAAACGCCCCCGCGCAACAACCTCGTTTTTTCGGTCTTCCAGCGAAGAAGCGCCTTCTAACCGGGCGATTTTCGTCTTGCGGTCGTAATTCATACTGTCCGTTCTAAAAAAAATCTGCTTTTCTTCCTCGTTGCCCCATACGTTTCCTGAACATTGAATTAATTGATTGTTTTTGCCGTAAATCTCGATGCGTTCAGCTTTTAGTAAAAGTTTATCGGATCTTACTTCCGCGTTTCCTGTAAGTATTGTTACTTCCTTGCCGGCAGCCTTGCCGCCGCTCATTTTATCCGCGCGAAAAGTGAAAATTTCGCAGTGCGCGGAAAATGGAAGTATTAAAAAAAGGCTAAAAAGTACGGAAATGCGCCGCTTGTCCATATCCGCCCTGCGGTTCCGGCTTTTTCTTAGTTTTCGCCTCCGGTTCTTCTTTTGAGGCGGGAGGCGGGCTTTGGGTTTCGCCGTCAGTTGCTTTTGGCGCCGCCCCAGGTTTAGACGCGGTTTCCACCGGATTTGTGGAGGCTTCCTGGGTTCCGGTTTCTTCATCATCATCTTCAAGATAGTAGTCGCCGCTTACTCCAGAATTGAAAAGCCATGTGCGGGACCGCATATCCGCCGAAAACCCGCCGCCGGAAAAATCGGTTCCGTTTTCTTGCGCTATGCGAACCTGCGTGTTTTCGCCGCCTGAAAGAAAGCGTTCTTTGTCGCGCCATTCAAGGTCTGCGGCGTCTAATTTGATGTTTTCGCTTTCTACGTTGATTATCACCGCGTCCGTCATCTTAATGTTTCCGGATTCAAGTTCGATTCTGGCTTTTCCGCCTGAACCCTCCGAATCAATCGCTCCAGAAGACGAATCATACTGCTTAAATGAATAGTTTTGTAAAACCATTATGCGGGTTTTTTCGTAACGTTCCGCCCGCTCGGCGCTCAATACGGCTTGAGCCCCGCCGCCGCGTACACGCACCCAGTCCATGTCTTCCATTATTATATCTGGAAGATTTTCGTTTTCCACGGGCATAACTTCGTAATCGAAAGAACAAGAAATCGCAAAAAAAAACGAAAACGCAACGAGCGCCGGACGCGCAAGCCTGGCAAAAAAACCCATAAAATCATTATCGGAAGATTCGGCGGCCTTTTGTATGCGGGCGTTTTAGCGCCGGTGTTTGACGCCGCGCCGTTTTACCTGAGCGTAAGGGGCGGAAGCTTGATTGGGCTTGTTTAACAACTTCTTAACCTAAAATTCAAACTTGATTCTGAGGCGCTTTACCTGTACAATGCGCTATGCCCGGTATTATTGAACCTAAAGTTTTAAAAGGATTTCGGGATTTTTTACCCGCTTCGGAAATCGCCCGTAAAACGCTTATAGAGCGCGTGGAACAAGTTTACAGATTATACGGCTATGTTCCGATAGATACGCCCGCGCTGGAGTATTCAGAAATTCTGCTGGGGAAAGGCGGCGGAGAGACTGAAAAACAGGTTTACCGTTTTACAGACGCGGGAGGCCGGGATGTGGCTTTGCGCTTTGACCTTACCGTGCCGCTCGCAAGATTTACGGCCTCCCATCTGGGTGAGTTGGATTTGCCTTTTAAGCGGTATCATATAGCTAAAGTGTGGCGCGGCGAGAACACGCAAAGAGGGCGTTACCGCGAATTTACGCAATGCGACTGCGATTCTGTAGGCGAAGACGACGCGGCGGCTGATTTTGAGATACTTTGCATGATGCACGGCGCGTTGCAAAAAATCTGTTCCAGAAAAATTACGATACAATTGAACCACCGGGGCCTGTTCAACCGGTTTTTGGAAAGACTCGGCGTTAAAGAAAAATCGGCGGATATTTTGCGTTCTGTAGACAAACGTTCCAAAATAGGGTGCGCCGGCGTGCGGGATTTGCTTTCCGGTTTTACAAGCCCGGACGCGGCGGAAAAAATACTTGATTACATAGAAAGTTCCGGGAGCTGGAAAAGCGTTTTAGATAAAATAACAGAGGCTGCAGGCGGGCGGTGCGCCGAATCGGAGAGGCTGGAAGCCATATACGGCTTTTTGGAAGACGCCGGAATAAGCGGTTCTTTTGTTTTGAATCCCGCCATTACACGCGGCCTGGACTACTACACGGGCGTAGTTTACGAAACTTTTTTGGATGATATGCCGGAAATAGGCTCCGTTTGCTCCGGCGGGCGTTACGATAATTTGGCGCTTTTGTATACAAAGCAAAAACTTTCCGGCGTGGGCGCCTCGATAGGGCTTGACAGGTTGTTGGCGGGCCTGGCCGCGTTAAACCGGCAAAAAGAGCGGCGCAGTTACGCGGCGCTGGCTTTTGCGGTTTGCGAAGACGCGGATTGGGGCTTCTATCAGCGGCTGGCGTCCTGTTTTAGGGAAGCCGGTTTGGGTTGCGAAATATTGCCGGCGAATATAAAAAAGCTGGCGGCTTTTTACGCTAACGCCGAAAAACGCGGCCTTTTGTACGCGGCGGTTTTGGCGCAATCCGCAACGGCGGCTAGGGACGCTTGCGGAGGGGCGAAAAATATTACGCTTCGCCGCCTGGATTCCCGCAAAGACTCACGCGGCCTTTCTGTAAAAGAAGCGGTGGATTTTATCAAATTGGATATGGCCGCGCCGGGCGAAGAAACTGGGGCGCCATATATGGACGCTTAGTAATTGAATATACAAAACCGTTTTGCGTTGGCAGTTTTTAAAAAAATATGCAATTCAAAATTATCAATAATTATTGAATCTATAATTATAGGTTTTGTCGCGGGGCTTGTAATAGCCGTTTTTAGGCTCGCGCTAATGCGCGCCGCGGTTTTCCGGTATTTGTGGTTTGCGCGGGAACATTCCATGTTTGTGTGGCTGGCGGCGCTCGTTGTTTTTGCGGCGACCGGGCTTCTTTTGGGGTTCGCTTTAAAAGAAAGGCCTAATGTGCGCGGTTCCGGCGTTCCGCACATAAAAGGCGTGTTGTTTGGCGTTACGAGTTTTAACTGGAAGACGGAGGCGCCGTTAAAATACGCCGCTACTTTGGCCGCGTTGTGCGCCGGTCTTTCGCTTGGCCGGGCGGGGCCGTGTATGCAAATAGGCGCGTACGCGGGGCTTGCGGGTGCGGCTTTTTTCCACAGGCGGCAGACGCGGGAGCGCAACCTTTTTTTAACCAGCGCCTCCGCCGCAGGGTTTTCCGCCGCGTTTAGCGCGCCTTTTTCCGGCGTTTTGTTTGCGATAGAAGAGCTGGGGTTGCGCTTAAAGCCTGTTTCTATAGTATGCGTTTTTGGCTCGGCTTTGGCGGCGTATTTTGGAACGGGTTTGATTTTGGGTTTAAATCCGGTTTTTGAATGGAATGACGCCGCCCCTCTGCCGGCGCTTTTTTTCCCGTTAGCCGTTCTTATGGGGTGTGTATGCGCGGTCGCCGCTGATTTGTATAAGCGGCTGTTGTATATGTTTACAAGTTTATACCCAACGTTGAATATACCGGAAACGGCGCGGCCCGCGCTTCCTGTGGTTTTAACGCTTCCGTTGGGAGTTCTTTTTTTTAATATAACCGGTGGAGGGCAAGAGCTTATAGAAAGCCTTGCTAAAGACGCCTACACTATTTTTGCGCTTGCGCTAATGCTTGCCGGAAAAATGCTTTTTACCGGAATTTGTTTTGGCTCAGGGGCGTCCGGCGGCTTATTTCTTCCACTTTTGGCTTGCGGTTCCCTTACCGGCCTTATTTTCGCGCGTGTTGCGGAAGTTTTTGGGATTTTGCCGGAGGGTTTCGTAATGATTTTTTTGATTCTGGGGATGTGCGCTTTTTTTACGGCTGTAGTAAAAGCTCCAATCACCGGAATAGTTCTTGTTTTGGAGATAACTGGCGGAGCGCAAAATTTGGCGGCTTTGGTTCTTGTTTCTTTTTCTTCGCTTTTAACGGCGGAATTAATATCCAGCCGCCCTGTTTACAATGTACTGCTTGAAAAATTAGCCGGATTGCCCGTTAAATCCACCGATGTAAAGGGAGACGATTATGTTTGATGAATGTGTTATTTTGGCGGGAGGTTCTGGAACGCGCTTGTGGCCCCTTAGTAATTCTTCGTTTCCAAAACAGTTTTTACCCATGCCGGGAAATTACGGAAAAAACGGCGCATCTTTTTTTAGTTCTGCTCTGGAACGCGCTTTTTCCGTGTTAAAAGATGACGGCGGCGTTATTATATCCGCTTCTTCCAATATGGCGGAACTGGTTTTGCGCGAATGTTCTAAACTCGAAAAAGGGAAACAGAATCGCGTAATATTTATCCCGGAGCCTGTTCCAAAAAATACGGCGGCGGCGGCGGCCTGCGCTTCGGCGTTTATCGGCAAAACGGTTGCGTCAGGCGGCGGTAAAAGCCGGGTTGTTTTAATGCTCACCTCCGACCACGTTATAGACCCGCTGGAAAATTTCGTGGAATGCGCCGCCCGTTTGTACTACGCTGTGAATTCCGGCGAGCGGCTGGGCGTTTTCGGCGTAAAGCCGGACTGCGTAGAAACCGGATACGGGTATATTGAGGCGGAAAGCGCTGAGTTGGAAGTGTCTTCAGTTTTAAAGTTCCACGAAAAACCGGATGCGGAGACCGCGTCGTATTATCTTAAATCTGGAAACTTTTTTTGGAATTCAGGGATGTTTGCTTTTACAAATGATTATATTTTGGAACAATTCACAGCAAATGAGCCGGATGTTTTAAATCCTTTTATTTCACTAAAAAAACCTGTTTCCGCCTCTTTTTCGCGTAACGGCGGCGTCAGAATTTTGGACGGGTGGGACGGTTTGGAAAAGGCCTACAGCGCGGCTAAAAAGATTTCATTCGACCGCGCCATAGCCGAAAAAGCGCCGGACATTGTTATGGCCCGCGCAAACTTTTTGTGGGCCGACGCTGGAAGTTGGGACGCATACGCCAGGCTTGCGGAAGGGGCGGCGCATCCCAACGGCGTTTTTGAAGTTGACTGCGAGGATAATTTCGTTGTATCGGACGTCCCGGTGGCGCTTTGCGGCGTAAGCGGCCTTGTGGTTGCGGTGCGCGGCGGCAAAGACGGGAAGCCGCCTGTGGTTTTTATAACCAGGAAAAGCGAGGCGCAAAAAGTAACGCGCCTGGTGGATGAACTAACCGCCGCAGGACAAACATCTTTATTGTAAGGCTTGCGCGGAACAAAACTTTTGTGTTGTATTATATCGCGCAATAATAAGATGCGCGGCGTTTTATTGTTGCGCGGCTTCCGCCGGCTTTAAAAAGCGCGTTGACCAGGGCGGATGTTTTTTGTATTTTGGCGAAATGGTAGGTTTTTATGGAAAATCCTGTTGAAGATAAACTTTTGGATTGCAAACGCAAGCGTATTATAGAACTCATGGTTCAAAGTTACAAAGTTTCAAACGAAGCGGATTTGCCCGCGGGCTGTCAAATAAACCGCTCAAAAATATACGAAACCGTTAAAAGTCTTCGAGAAGTGATTTTTCCCGGTTATTTTGGCAAAAAGAATCTTAGCGCGGCTTTTATTGAATGTCATGTGGGCGAGTTGCTGGAAATTATAGAGTACAACCTAAAAACGCAAGTGGCGCGGGCGCTTTTACACATTGCGGAGCGCGGGGGGCGCAGCATCGCGGTTTCCACCGGGGACATAGTGCTTGCTTTTTTGTCAAAACTGCCGGAAATCCGCAAAATTCTGCTTACGGACGTAGACGCGACTTTCGATGGGGATCCAGCGGCTTTTAGCCGCGATGAAATTATTTCGTCTTATCCCGGCATTTACGCGATAATGGTTTACAGGCTGGCCCATGAACTGTATGCGCTGAATGTGCCGCTAATTCCCCGTATTATGACCGAATACGCCCACAACACGACCGGTATAGACATACATCCGGGCGCTCAAATCGGGAGCGATTTTTTTATAGATCACGGCACCGGGGTGGTAATAGGAGAAACTACGATTATTGGAAGGCACGTAAAAATTTACCAGGGCGTAACGCTTGGCGGGCTTTCCACAAAAGGAGGCCAAGCCTTAAAGAATGTAAAACGCCACCCCACAATAGAAGACGGCGTCACCATATATTCCGGAGCGTCAATTTTTGGCGGGGCCACTATTATAGGCAAAGGAGCTGTAATTGGGAGCAACACGTTTATCACAAAGTCCGTGCCTCAGTACACAAGGGTAAGTATAAAAAATCCGGAACTGCAATTCAAAGAAAAGGAAGACAGCCTAAATGAATATAAAGAACTAACGCAGGACGGTTTTTGGGATTACGTCATATAGGCGTATGTTGTATTAAAGTTGTTCGGAAGCTTCAAGTTTCCGCAAGCCGGGCCTAAGCATGGACGCGCCTGGCTTGGCCGGTTTTCGCTTGAAAACGCAAAATGCCGGGCGTTTTGCGGGCGCTTAAGGCGGCGGCCAACAAGGTTGGCGAACAAGTCCAATAAACGGGGTGAATAAAAATGAAGATCGCCGTAGCTCAAATAAATTCCATTGTGGGGGATTTCTCGCATAATACGGAAAAAATTATTGAATTTACAAAAAAGGCCGAAGAAGCGGGATGCGCCGCAGTCTTCTTCCCGGAGCTTGCTGTTTGCGGGTACCCGCCCATGGACTTGCTGGATCAAGATGTTTTTACGGAACTAAACATACGCGCCTTGCGCGTTTTGCAAAAAAAATTGCCGCATTCTATTGCGTGCGCCGTAGGCTACGTAAACCGCAGCCGCGTTTTGAGCGGGAAAAGTCTTGTAAACGCTTACGGTGTAATTAAAGACGGCGCTTTAATTTTTGAACAAATAAAAACTTTGCTTCCCACTTACGATGTGTTTGACGAAGCGCGTAACTTTGAAAGCGCGTCTTCGTGGAATGTTTTTGAATTTTGCGGCGAAAGGATAGGCTTCGCGATTTGTGAAGACGCCTGGCGCGAAACGGAGACGCCTGGCGGGAAATATGCGGAAGATCCGGTCCGGCGGCTTATGGATCAGGGAATTACAATGCTGTGCGTTCCGTCAGCCTCGCCGTATTATTTGCAAAAACACGACGCCCGTTTGCGGCTGGCTTCCCGTATACGCAGACGCGGTAACGTTCAGTTTGTGTATATTAACGCCGTTGGGGCCAACGATTCGATTATTTTTGACGGGCGCAGTTTTGTGTTGTCCCCAAGTTTAAACGAGGGCGCGGACGATTGTTTTTTACTTAACGCGGCGGCTTTTACCGAAGATCTTTTAATTTTCGATTCTGCCGCCGCAACCGCGCCGGCCAAAGCGCAAAAGGCGCCTTTACAAATAGCGCCGTCATCTCCAGAAGAAGAATTGGACGTGCTTGAGGAAGCCCTTGTTATGGGAATTCGAGAGTACATGATAAAATGCGGCTTTTCGCGTTGCCATTTGGGGCTTTCCGGCGGCATTGATTCGGCGCTGGCCGCCTTCCTTGCGGTGCGGGCGGTTGGAGCGGAAAACGTAACCTGTTTTAGTATGCCCTCCCGGTTTTCCTCTCCCGGCAGCCGCGACGACGCCTTCTCTCTTTCACAGAACCTTGGCTGCCGTTACGAAACTTTGCCAATAGAAAGCGTTTTTACGGCGTTTTTAACTTCTTTGGAGGGGGTTTTTGAAGGCCGGCCTTTTGATGTAGCCGAAGAAAACCTACAGGCGCGTATACGAGGCGTTCTGTTAATGGCCTTTTCCAACAAATTTAATTCCATGCTTATTGCTACGGGCAATAAATCAGAACTGGCTATGGGTTATTGCACCTTGTACGGCGACATGAACGGCGCCCTCGCTCCCATAGGCGATCTTTTTAAAACGGAAGTTTTCGCGCTTTGCAATCAAATTAACAAAAAACGCCGCGCAAAATGCGGGAAAAATGTCATCCCGCAAGAAATAATCGACAAACCGCCTTCAGCCGAACTAAGGCCGAATCAAAAAGATCAGGACTCCCTGCCTCCTTACGAAACGCTGGACGACATATTGCGGCTGTACCTTTTCCAAAACCAAAGCGCGGACGAAATCGCGCTTCGCGGAGTAGACCGCGATCTTGTTTCCAGCGTCATTAAAACAGCGGCCCGCGCCGAGTTTAAACGCCGCCAGGCCCCTCCCGTTTTAAAAGTGTCGCCCAGGGCTTTCGGCATGGGGCGCCGTATGCCTATAGCCCGTTTTGTTTACGAAAATTAAAGCGTAACGCTAGAGCCGTCCAGAAACTTCAGTTTCAGAAAGCTGAACCAAGCCCAGGCTCAGGGCTTGGTTCAGTCAACTTCCGCTTAAAACTCAAAATGATAAATATTGCAAACGCCGCGAAAAACACGCGCCATACTGTAGCGTTTGGCTGTGAAAGGTTTTGTTAAAATAGGCGGGAAGCCGGTAAATAAAAATCCGGTTTTATTGACGAACTGAGCGAGAGCGCGACCGCGCCTGCATGGGCGGGATATAGCTTACGTTAAGGAGCCGAAGGGTTTAACGCCCCCGCAACTTGTTGCAAAAGCCCCCGCAGACGGCGGGATTTGCGGTATTGACGCCCCGCCCCGATAAGTTCGCGGAAATCGCCGTTTATTTCGCGACCACGCGCAAGAAACGTTTTTTTCCGGCTCGCAGAATCATATCGTTTTCAGATGAAAGCGAGGTTTCTGTAAATATATGTTTTGCGTCTTTTACCGCCTGTAAATCTCCGCCGAATCCGGCGAAAGCGCCGCCCTGCTCCACAAGCCGCCGCGCCTCGCTTTTTGTGGGGCACAGCCCAGAGTCTGTAAAAAGGTCTGCAACGTTGTAACCGGCTTTAAAACGCGCAAAAGGAATTGTTTTTTCCGGCATATTTTCTTTGCCGCCGCCGCCGCCAAAAGCGGCTTTTGCGCCGGAAAGGGCTTTTTCGGCTTCTTCTTTACCGTGAATAATAGCCGTAACTTCGTAGGCGAGACGTTCTTTAGCCGCGTTTGGATTCGCTCCCTCCCGGCTCAGTTGTTCACATTCACAGGTTGGCAGGAATGTATACAGCAAAAGAAAACGTAAAACGTCCGAATCTTGTATATTGCGCCAATACTGAAAAAAATCGTAAGGGCTTGTAATCGAAGGATCTAAAAAAAGGGCGCCTTTTTCTGTTTTACCCATCTTTTTTCCATCGGCGGTGGTAATAAGAGGGAAGGTTAGGCCGAAAGCCGGCGGTTCGCCCCTGTCTTCGCCGCCACATTCTATACGGCGTATCAGTTCCATGCCGGCTACGATATTGCCCCATTGGTCGTCGCCGCCTATTTGCAACCGGCATTGACGGCGTTTGTAAAGCTGTAAAAAATCGTAGCTCTGCAAAAGCTGGTAATTGAATTCAATAAACGAAAGGCCGGTTTCCATCCGCTTTTTGTACGCCTCAAAACTTAACATACGGTTTACAGAAAAATGCCGCCCTATATCGCGTAAAAAATCTATATAATTTAAATTCGCAAGCCAATCCTTGTTGTTTTCAAAAATAACGCGGTTTGGGTTTTCACCGCCTAAAAATTTTTGCAACTGCGTTTTAATGGACGCGGCGTTTTCGTCAAGCTCGCTATAATCAAGCATTTTCCGCATTTCGGTTTTGCCGGAAGGGTCTCCTATACGCGCCGTTCCGCCGCCAATTAACGCGACGCCCCGGTGTCCAAAGTCCGTAAGCCGGCGCAACGCGAAAAACGGCGTCATGTGGCCTATGTGTAAACTTTTGCCGGTGGGGTCGCATCCCACATAAAAAGTGACGGGCCCGGCGTCCATGACGGACGAAAGGGCGTCTATGTTTGTACATTGTGAAATAAACCCTCGTTCCCGCAGGTTCTGCAACGCTTCGTTCATGCAAAAAGAATACCGTTTTTTAACAGCCCCACGCAATCCGCCGCGAACCGCTTGACAAAAAGCGTGTTTTACCGCGATTATCTTGTTACATTATGGAATTAATAGGATTTATGTTGCGACATTATATGCTTTCCTGTACCCCCCCCCCCCCATTACCCCGAAACGCTTTTGCGCTGGATGTAAATTAAATAAAAAAAACGGTTTTCCGGACGTCTTTTCTTTTCGTTATGTGATATTTTCACGTTCTGTTTCTATTATACGCTGTTTATTTTTTAAAATCCCGTTCTCTTTCGGCGTGTTGCGGCTTGATGATGTTATGCGCTGTTTATTTTTTAAAATCCCATTCTGTTTCGGCGTGTTGCGGCTTGATGATGTTATGCGCTATTTATTTTTTGAAATCCCGTTCTCTTTCGGTCCGCCAGGGCTTTATTATGTTATGCGCTATTATTTAGATATGAAAAATAAAATAGAGTTGTTCGGAAACTTCAAGTTTCCGCAAGCTGAACCAAGCCTGGGCTTGGTTCAGCCAACTTCCGCTTGAAAACGCAAAATGCGTAGCATTTTGCAAGACTTGGGCGACAACCAACCGGGTTGGCGAACAAGTCCAATTTATACATATACCGGAGGAATCTTGTGGCGATACCTAAAAAGATACATTACTGCTGGTTGAGCGGCGAAAAAATGCCCAGGGATATAGTTATTTCCATGAACAGTTGGAAAAAAGTTATGCCTGACTATGAATTTGTTTTGTGGGATAAAAACAGATTCGATATTGATTCCGTTCCCTGGGTTCGTGAGTGGTGCGCCATAAAAAAATGGGCTCTCGCCGCCGATTACATACGGCTTTTTGCTGTATACACAGAAGGCGGGATATACCTGGATACGGATGTGTATGCATTAAAACCTTTTGACGATTTTCTGCAATATGATTATTTTACCGGTTTTGAATATGAGAGTAAAACAAGTATTTTTGAAAATGTGGTGAATTCCGATTGGGACGATATACAAAGGGTTGGTGAAATAACATTTGAAGCCGCTGTATTCGGCGCGGTAAAAGGCCATCCCTTTTTGCGTGATTGCATGAAGTGGTATGAAAATCATCATTACGAAGAAATCTATCAAAAAATTGTTGCTCCCGATATATATGCGGCTGTAGCTCAAAAATACGGATTTAAATATAAATATTCAGCGCAAAAATTAAACAATAATATTGTGATACTTCCAGCCGGCGTGTTTGCGAATCTTAACGTAAATATTGGAGAAGAAACGTATGCGGTGCATTGGTGCGCCGGTTTATGGAAAGATGTTAATAAACCGTCGTTGGCGAACAAGGTGAAAAACAATAGCATTGTAAGAAAAATGTTTGGTAAAGAACCATTTTTAAGAATTGATAAAAGAATACAGGCCGCGTTAAAAAACGGCAAACAGGGAAACTCGTAAAAAATAGAGTTGTTCAGAAACTTCGGTTTCCGCCATGTATGGCTTTGTTTGGCGGCAATCAGCCAGGTTGTTGAACAAGTGCAATACAAGCCGCCTATATGCGGGATGTTTTGGCGGCGTCTTTTTCCGCCAGCCGGTTTCTTGTTATGCGGCGTCTTTCTGCTTTTTTGGCGGGCGGCTTGCGTTGTGTGTGATTTTTGAGCGATATGTTTTGAATAACATACAAACAGACGCCGGAGTTTTAAAGAGGCGGCTTTAAGAAACGGGCGGCGGCTGAAGGCGGCGTAAAACGGCCTGCGCTCCGGTGTTGCCAACTCGCTTGCGGTCAACTAAAATTGGAAGCATGAATATACGATGCCGTTACGCCCCCTCTCCCACCGGAAACCAGCACATAGGCGGACTTAGAACCGCTCTTTTTAACTATCTTTTGTCGCGTTCCCCTGCGGCGGAAGGCGGGAAAAGCGCCTTTTTGTTAAGGCTGGAAGACACAGACCGTCTGCGTTTTGATAAATTATATGTAGACAACGTGTTCAGTTCTTTTGACTGGCTTGGTTTTGGCTGGGACGAAGGCCCCGGCGTGGGCGGGCCTTACGCGCCTTACGTCCAATCGGAGCGCGTAGGCCTCTACAAAAAGTACGCGGACGCCCTTATAGAGGCGGGAAAAGCGTATTATTGCTTTTGTTCAGCGGAAGAATTGGCCGCGGCTAGGGATGCGCGGGAAGCCGCCCATTCGGGTGAAAGCGGTTATTCCCGCGTCTGCCGCTCTATACCTCCAGCGGAGGCTTCTCTAAGGGCCGCAAACGGCGAGCCTTGTGTAATCCGGCTTAAAATACCGCTCGGCGAAACCACCCGTTTTACGGACGCTCTTTTAGGCGATATAGAATGGAAAAATGATGATGTAAACGCAGATCCTGTGTTGATTAAATCGGACGGGTTTCCAACTTACCATCTTGCGAATATAGTCGACGACCATCTTATGAAAATAACCCACGTTTTAAGGGCTCAAGAATGGCTTTCGTCCACGCCGTTGCATATCATTCTTTACAAAGCGTTAGGCTGGGAGCCTCCGGTTTTTTGTCATTTGCCAATGGTTATGGGCCAGGACGGGAAAAAACTTTCCAAACGGCACGGGGCCACCAGCATAAATGAATTTCGTTCCAGGGGTTATTTGAGCGGGGCTCTTATAAATTATGTGGCGCAACTCGGCGCTTCTTACGAAGAAGGCAAAGACGTATATACGCTGGAAGAACTCGCCGCGAATTTTAGCCTGTCCAAATTAAATAAAGCCCCGGCTGTTTTTGATTACAAAAAGCTTGAGTGGTTTAACGCCCGCTATATAATGGCTTGCTCCAACGAGGAGCTCGCCGCCCAGTCCCTGCCTTTCGCCGTGGAAAACGGCCTTTTTGGGGAGGCTGGCGACGGCCCTTCGCCGCAACAGGCAGGGCTTTATACTTCAGCTATGCCGCTCGTAAAAGAAAGGGCTGTTTTTTTAACAGAAATTCCCAAAAAACTGGAGTTTTTGTTCCGCGACCCGCCGCTTGCCAAACTGGAAGATTTTATCCCCAAAAAATCAGATGTTAAAACCGCCGCTTTCCTGTTAAAAAAAGGCGTTGATTTAATACCAAAGATATGTACTGCGGGCGATGAGGAAGCGGGCGCCTTGGTTAAAGCGAAGGCGGAAGCGGAAGGGGTGAAACTTGGCGACCTTTTGCAGCCTCTGCGCGTGGCGATAACGGGTTCCCGCGTAAGCCCGCCGCTGTTCGGTTCGGCGCGTCTTTTGGGCGTGGAAAAATGCGCCGCCAGGGCTAACGCCTGCCTTGAATTCCTCGTTTCAAATTAAAGTCGGTTTGCGGCGTTTGTCCCGCTAAACGTTTTTAAGCGCAACTTTTAGCCAGGTTGTTTGGCCGCTTTTGCGGCGCGTTTCTGTAGAAGATTAGGGCTGGCGGGCGGTTTTTGCATTTTAAAGTGATGAAAAACCGGCTTTTTAGCTCAAGGCGCCGGTAATGCGGGCGTGTTGCGCAAAAAGCGATCTCTCTAAAGTGTATAACCCGAACAGCCGATAACAGAGTAACCAGTTATCAAAATTAAGGGGTAGATCATGGTCAAGTTAAAGTCAAGTTTTGTCCGTATCGCGCTAACTGCGGCTGTGCTGGCTGTTGTTACATCAGTTGGGGCGTATGCGGCTGCAAAAAAAAGCGGATCTGAAGTTGTCGTTCGCCGTGTGGACAGCAACAATCTTATTCGCTTGCGTGTTTACATCGACGGCAAGAATGCTGGTTCGCTCAAAGTAGGCGAAACCAGCACTTATAAAATAAAAAACGGCGACCACACAATTTATGTAGGTTTCGAAGATTACCAGGCGCGTAGCACGGAAGTCAGCCAGTTTACTGCTTTTGATGAAAGATTTATTTTTTCGATAACCGACACTTCGATTGTTCTGGTGCGGCAGGAACAGATAGCAGGCGCGTCGGTTCCTGTAGTTCAGCACGTTGACTCTGTAGCGGCGGCGGCTCCGGAGGAAACTGCGGTTCAAGACGAAAATTTTACTTCCAGCGCGGAAATTCAAGCGTATGTTGGAACTGTGCAAGAAGCTTTTAATGTCGCTACAAAAAGTGTTAAAAAAGGCGCAAAAATTACAATTATTAACGTTGAATCAGATGTGCTTGCGGAAGGCGATTTCGTTCTGGAAGAACTAACTTATATGGCGGTTCATTCGCCGAAAAAGTTTGTTGTAATAGACAGGCGAAAAGTCGAGGCGTATCGCGCGGCGAACCATCAGCCATTAACCCGCTACGAAAATGATTATCTTATTTCGCTGGGTGAATTGTTGGGCGCCTCATACGTTATGACCGGAAGATTAAACGGCGAAGGTCAATTTAGAAGACTGCGCATCCGCGTGCTTGATGTTAAAACAGGGATATTGGTGGGAAGCGCCAGCAGTCCGCTTTAATAAAGGATCGCCCCTTCTTGTTTCCGCCGGCTTTTAATAGAGCATGGCCGGAGCGCATAAAAAACGCCGGAGGCTTTTCTTGGCTTCCGGCGTTTTCGCTAAATATAACGATAAAATATAAAATTTGATTTTTTAATTTTCAAACGCCAAATTAATCTTGGGCGTGATTTTACGGCCTTGCCGGTAATTGACTTGTTCAACAACCCGCTTGGTTGCCCTCTAACCTGCGGTAGCTTGCAAGCCCCGCAAAATGCTCCGTATTTTGCTGTTTTCTAGCGCTTGTTCTTCCAAAACTGAAGTTTTTGAACAACTCTAATATTGGACTTGTTCGCCAACCCGGTTGCTTGTCGTCCAAGTTCTTGCAAAATGCTTGGCGTTTTGCGTTTTTAAACGGAAGTTGTTCCAAAACTGAAGTTTTTGAGCAACTCTAATATTGGACTTGTTCGCCAACCCGCTTGGTTGTCGTCCAAGTTCTTGCAAAATGTTTGGCATTTTGCGTTTTTAAACGGAAGTTGTTCGGAAATTTCAGTTTCCAACAACTCTATTTAATAAAACAAAATTTTAACCGGTTTTCACCTTCTGCAATTACGGGAATATAAACTAAAAAGCCGTTTGGCGGCCTTGTTCATTCACCTTTCGTGCATTACTATGAATTTCTATATTAGTGTTTTTAAATCATGTTGACGGATTGCGGCCTCTGTTCTTGATTAATTTTTGCGCGGGTTAAAACTGATTTTTTAAACGCTGAATACTTTAAATTTTGGAGGTAAATTATGGTTATTTTGGTGTTAAATTGTGGTTCATCTTCCGCCAAGTATCAGGTGTACGATTGGGACGCTAAAGAAGTGCTCGCGGTAGGCGTAGTGGAAAAAGTAACGATATCCGGTTCCTGGATAGAACACAAACCGAAAGGCAAACCCGCATTCACTTTAAAAAAAGACTGCCCAAATCATACTGACGCTGTTAATCTTATAATTCAAACGCTTACGGACAAAGAGCATGGCGTCATCAACGATATGAGCGTAATTAAAGCGGTGGGCCACCGCGTTCTGCACGGCGGCGACAAATTTACAAAATCTGTTATAGTGGACGATGAGGCCATGCGGGTGTTTGACCAGGTGCGCGATTTAGGCCCGCTTCATATACCCGCCAACATAATGGGTATAGAAGCCGCGAAAAAAGTGTTGCCTAACGTTCCGCAGTGCGCTATTATGGATACGGCTTGGCATCAAACTATGGCGCCGGAACAGTTTTTGTATGCGGTTCCCTATGAATGGTACGAAAAATTCGGAGTTAGGCGCTATGGTTTTCACGGCACTTCTTTTCTTTATGTGGCTAAACGGGCTTCCGTTTTGCTGGGCAAAGAGCCTAAAAACACAAACGTGATTATAGCGCATATAGGCAATGGAGCCTCCATTAACGCTGTAAAAAACGGCTGTTCTTTTGACACTTCAATGGGAATTACGCCGTTGGAAGGCCTTGTAATGGGAACCAGGTCTGGTGATGTAGACCCGGCGCTTCCGTTTTATATCGCCCGCAAAGCCGGTATAAAATATGAAGAAATGGAAAACTGGCTAAATAAAAAGTCCGGCCTTTTGGGGCTTACCGGTAAATTTTCGGATAGGCGGGATGTAAATGAAGCGGCGGAGGCCGGAGATAAACGCGCGGCGGCTTCTCAGGAAATAGAAGCTTATCATTTGCGAAAATATATAGGTTCTTACTTCGCCGCGCTTGAAGGCAATGTGGACGCCCTCGTTTTTACAGCTGGAGTTGGAGAGTTCGCCGCCTTTATGCGCGCCAAGTTCTGCAAAGGGCTGGAAAAGCTGGGTTTTGTCCTGGATCCGGAAAAAAACGCGCTATCGCATACGCGAAATTCCGAAACGGTTATTTCCGCCGATAGTTCCCCGATTCCAATTTATGTTATTCCTACGGATGAAGAGTTGGTGATGACGGAAGACGCCTTTGCGCTTATGAACGGCTCTTATGACGTCCACACAAACTTTAAATATTCATTCCAAAATAAAGATTATGTAAACAAAGCCCGCGCCGCCGGTTTGCAAAAGGAACTTGAAAAAAATCCGGCGCTAAAAAAGATTATAGCGGTTCCAAAATAGAATTGACTGATAATTTTAATAGAGTGGTTCAGAAACTTCAATTTCTGAACCACAACCGCTAAAAACAGCAAAATGCGAAGCGTTTTGCAAGCCGTTTTTAAGCGTAAGTTGACTGAACCAAACCTGGGCTTGGTTCAATCAACTCTATTGTTAGAAAACACCTTAAACTTCACTTTTCAGAGGCTTGTTATGTGTTGCGGGTTCGGGGACTTAGGCGCGTTGTTTTGCTTCCAGAGCCGGGCCGGGTAAAAAATCAGGCGGAATTATGGACGGCTTGCTTAAAAATTTAACTGATACTCATGCGCATCTTACTTTTGGAGAAGGCGTTGTAGAAGCTTCCCTGGACGCTCTTTTTGAAGACGGTTTTGGATTTGTACTGGATGTTGGCACGGAAAGCGGCGACCTGGCCCAAAGGATGCGGAAAACAGAGGCGTACAGCGCCGTGCGCTATGCCGCCGGAGTCTGGCCGCATAAAACTGAAATTGGCCGCGTTTACGAAAACGCCGCCGAATTATGTTCTCAAATTGAAAATGCGCCTGAAGGCAAGGTCGCGGCCATAGGCGAATGCGGTTTTGATTTGCGTGAAAACCCACAGCGGCCTAATGAAGAAACCGCCTTGCTGGAGATGCAGCTTTCTTTAGCGCAAAAGTACGCGCTCCCGGTAATTATTCATTCTAGGGAGGAAGCGGAGCGCACGATAGAAACGCTAAAACGTTTTCCCGCCGTAACCGGAGTGATTCATTGTTTTTCGTATTCAAAAAAGGAGGCGCGTTCTTTTTTGGATATGGGATGGTATATTTCTTTTGCCGGGAACCTGACTTTTAAAAGCGCGGTTCAATTGAGAGAAACGCTTCCTTTTGTGCCGGAAAACAGGTTGCTTTTGGAAACCGACTGCCCTTTTTTGGCGCCTGAGCCATACCGGGGCGAGCCGTGCCTTCCAAAAATGATTGTAGAAACCTATAAACTGGCGGCGAAATTACGCGGCGATAGTTTTGAAGAAATAAAAAATATTGTTGCGCATAACGCGAAAGCCTTGTTTAAATTTATATGAAAACTTTTTTTTTGGCCGCCGCGCCGGTTGTTTCGGTAATTGTCTTGTGTGTATTCGCGTTTCTTTTTTCTGCCTGTTATGCGTTAAAACAAGGCTCCTACATGATGGGTTATTTGAGCAAGGCCGTTCCTTTGGAAAAACTAACCAGCGGCGGAGACGCAGACGAAAAAACCGCGCTGTTTATTAATAGGGTAAACGATATACGCTTTTTCGCCATGAATGATTTGGGTTTAAAAGATACAAAAAATTATACAAAATATGTGGATATAGACCGCGATTATTTGGCGGCTGTTGTTTCGGCCTGCGAAAAAGACAGGTTTGAAACATATTTGTGGTGGTTTCCGGTTGTGGGGAAAATGCCTTACAAAGGGTTTTTTAACTTAAAAGACGCCCGTAAAGAGGCGGAAAAATTGCAAAATAAGGATAAAGACGTGTGGGTTCGCGGAGTTGACGCATTTAGCACGCTTGGTTATTTTAACGACCCGCTTTATTCGTATATGCGCGATTATTCCGAATACCGCCTGGCGGAGCTTTTAATACATGAGCTTTTTCACGCTACGGTTTTTATAAAAAATAACGTTCAGTTTAACGAAGAAACCGCCGAATTTACCGGCAGAACCGGCGCCCGTATGTATATAGAAAAGAAATATGGAAAAAACGCGCCGCAGCTTGCGGAAATAGAAGAAAGCCAAAAAGATTATGATGTATTTGTTTTGTTTATACAAAAATTGAAGCTGGATTTGGAAGAAGTTTACAAAAAAGATATATCTTTAAATGAAAAACTTGAACAAAAAGAGGCTGTTATTAAAGCCGCTCAAAAAAAGTTTGAAGAAGAATACGACGCAACGTTTAAAACAAAAAATTATGTTAATTTTTCTAAGATACAAATAAACAACGCTTATTTACAGCTTTACAGCTTGTACAACGACGGCGCGGATTATTTGGAAAAATTGTACAATAGCAGCGGAAAAGATTTGCGTTTTTTTATTGAAGCCGCAAAAAAAATAAAAGGTAAAAGTTCCCCGCAAAAGCAGTTGGAATACTTTTTGAGCCGTTAACGTCATTTTGCGGCCAAAACGCGCAAGCGATAGGAGCGGGAATTTTGCAAGAACGCGCCCGCAAGGGCGCGTTCTTGCAAAATTTTAGCGGATAGCGCGGTTTTCCCCCGCAAAGCGGGGGAAAATGCGCCAAAAATAAACAAATTAAGAGGGTGGTTATGGATGCAAGAATGATTTCGGTTATGGCGGCTTTTGCGTTGTATCTGGGCGGCATGATTTTTATTGGCTTTAGAACGTCTAAAAAAGCTTCCACCGCGGAAGGATTTTTTTTGGGAGCGCGAAGCGCCGGGCCGTGGGTTACAGCTTTAAGCGCCGAAGCTTCGGATATGTCGGGCTGGCTTTTAATGGGATTGCCGGGTGTGGCGTATTTGGGAGGCATGAAGGAAGCGTTTTGGACGGCGGCGGGCCTTATTCTGGGAACCTATCTTAACTGGCTTTTTGTAGCTAAACGTCTGCGTAAATACACCATACACGCCGGAAACTCTATTACTATACCGGAATTTTTTACAAATAGGTTTAAAGATAAATCTCATTTACTATCACTTATTTCTGTCGTTTTTATAATCATATTTTTTACGATATACACCGCATCGGGCTTTGTGGCGTGCGCAAAATTGTTTAATTCTGTTTTTGGCCTGCCGTATTTCGCCGCGCTTGTTTTGGGAATAGCGGTTATTCTTGTGTACACCCTGCTTGGCGGATACCTTGCGGTATGCTCCACTGATTTTGTTCAGGGTACGTTGATGTTTGTGGCGCTTATTCTTACAAGCGTCGCTGGATGCGTTTCGCTAGGCGGCCCAGTTGAGGCGGCGGCTAAATTGAACGCTTTGAGCGCGGGTTTTTTAAATCCGTTTTCCGGTGCGGACGGCGGCTCTTTTGGACTTATGCAGATTATTTCCGCGCTGGCCTGGGGACTGGGTTATTTTGGAATGCCGCATATCCTGGTGCGGTTTATGGGCTTGCGTTCCAACCGCGATACAAAAATTTCGCGCCGTATAGCCATGATTTGGGTTGTAGCCGCTTTTGCGGGAGCGTTGCTTGTGGGAGCGTTTGGGCGGATTTATCTTTCGCCTATGGATCTTTCGCAAAACGGAGCCCAGGACGCCGTTTTTATTGAAACGATTATAAAAATGTTCCCCGGTTTTATAGCCGGAATTTTTTTGTGCGCCATACTCGCGGCGGCTATGAGCACGGCGGATTCCCAGCTTCTTGTAGCGGCGAGCGCTTTTTCGCGTGATATATATACGGTTTTCTTAAACAAAGAAGCAAGCGAAAAACAGCAGTTGCTTATGAGCCGCATAACCGTTTTGGCGGTGGCCGGCGCCGCGGCTCTTATAGCTATGGATCCGGCAAGTTCAATTTTTGGGCTTGTAAGTTACGCCTGGGCAGGTTTTGGCGCGACTTTTGGGCCGCTTGTTCTGCTTTCACTTTTTTGGAAAGGCGCTACGCGCAACGGAGCCCTTTTTGGGCTTATAGCCGGCGGCGTTACTGTTATAGTCTGGAAACATCTTTCCGGCGGACTGTTCGATTTGTACGAAATTTTGCCGGGATTTTTGGTTTGCTTCGTGATTACAGTTGTGGTAAGCGCTCTGGATAAACCGGCTAACGCGGCGGTGACGGCGGAATACGAAGCGTACACAAAACTTGGCGATTAGTTGTGATTGTTTTATCCGGGCCTAAGCATTGCGGTAAAACAACGGCCGGCGGGCTTTTGGCCGCCGCCTTGAATCGCCCTTTCTTTGATCTTGATGCGCAAATTCAAAAAGAGACGGGAAAAACGCCGCGCGACATTTTTGCGGAAGGCCCTGAAGTTTTTAGGAAAGCCGAAGAAGAAGCTCTTCGCCGGTTGCTTTCTTTGCCGGAGGCCGAAAACGCGACGCTTGCGGCGGGAGGCGGCGTAATTGATAATCCCGCCGCGATGAGTCTTTTAAACAGTGCGCAAGCTATTATTGTGTATATAGAAATAAGCGCGGCGACAGCCTGGAATCGTATAGTTCCGGGCGGGCTCCCTGCGTTTTTAAAAACAGACGACCCAAAGGAAACTCACAGATTGTTGCACGAAAGACGCGCCGCTGAATATAAAAAAGCGGCGCGTTTTACAGTGAACGCCGAAAATAAAAGCCCGCATGAGACCGTATGTTTAATTATGAATATTCTGAAAAAAATGGATTTTAACGTATAAAAAACTATAAATAGCAGATTGTTGTTACGCGAAAATTGAATGTTTTATTCATCTTTTTTGAAAAAGAAATCATCGGTAAAACATTTGCGCAACAGTTCTTCGGATACGCTTTCTTTTAAATTCATCGTAAGATAGGTTTGCTCGTTGTAGCCTTTAATTAAATAAAAAATTCCAAGCAGGAAAAAATCAGCCACTTTGGGAAGAATGCTTAATGTTTGATACATTGTAAGAGGGTTGTCTAATATAAATTCTGTTTCTATGTATTCAAGAAGCATCTCCTGGTCAAGCTTTATAGAATATACCATCTCGGAAAGCGGAAATTGTTTTTTTTGGCCGTCTTTGCCTATGCGCACAAAAAAGTCGCCCACAACGCTACGGTCTATGCCGCGATCTAGGGCTTTGGCTAACTGCTGATAAATAGGGCCGTCTATGTTGATAAGTAAATCGTCATTCAATTTGTTGTAAAAACGTAAGTGCGGGGATTTGCGAATTAAATCCTTCCAGCGCGAGGCTAAAATTTTGGACTTAAACTGAAGTGTGTTTATCAGCACATTATTTATCATGTATAAATCATAAACTATGTATAAAGCGGAGTCAAGCTTTTTTGCTTTTTTATTGCCGCCGGATGGCGGGCCATTGGTTGCCGTTGGGGGCTCCGCCCCAGTTCCCCCGCCCGCTTTCGCTCAGGCGGCGTCGCGTCCGGCTAACCGAGGCGCCGGCTCGCGTCTCGGTTGCTGCTGGGGGCTCCGCCCCCAGTCCCCCGCTGGGAGCGAGTGCGCGCGAAACATTGAGCGCGTTTCGCCGTAAAAGGCGGCCCAGCGTGGGGCCCGATAAAGGCCCCCGCCGTAGAGAAGGCAACCGGCTCCGCTTTGTTTCAATCTGGCTTTTTCATCGCCGGGTGCGGTTTTCGCGGCGCGGCGGCGCCAGGCGGCTTCCGGCCAACAACGGCGCCTGGTGATAAGGCGCTGTATCTGATAAACAACGGACGAAGGCCGTTAAAATGACGTCTTTGCCTCTTGACTTTTTAAAAAAGTTGCAATTTGTCATATTCCGTGCTACACTATAAGCAAAGGCGCAAATGAGAGCTGGCCGCCGGGAACGGTGAAAGCTTCTGTAAAATGTGAATTTGCTTGCCCGTGATTTTAAACTATGCCGTCGGGCAGTCAATGTTGTTTGATTTTAGTTTAAAACAGGAAACCTTTTAGCCGGAAGCGTCATCTAGCGGGGGAGAAACTCAAATGAAAAAAAGCGGGTTTTTTAGGCGTTTTGGCAAGACGGCCGTTGCGGTAATTACCGCGGCGTTGATAGCCGCTTGTTCGTTTCCTGGTGTGGAAATTGAGGCGGAAGACGTGAATCCGGCGCCGGAGGGCGCTCTAACCCAGAAAGACTATTTGGCGTTGATGAAAACGCGGGAGTCCCACAAGGTAAGCGTTGAGGAATTGCAAAAAATAGCCGCCGGCGTGGCGGCGGGTAACGGGGAGGCCCGCTCGGCGGCGGCTCAAAGCGTAATTACCGGCGTTAGGCAAGTTCCGGTAAGCGTAAACGGGCGTTTTGCGGGTTTCACCCCAAAGGGGGCGCGTTCCGCAGTCTCTGCCGAACCGGAAAGCGAGCCGGTTGAAATTTATGAATTTAGCGTGGGGCTGGCCGGCTCCCCTGAGGCGGAAAGTTTTGTGTTGGGAAGCACCGACGACCGTATAGGCAATGTTCTAGCGATAACCGAAGGTTCTCTGGAAGAAGCGGACGAAACTTTCGTCGAGGTTTTTAACGCGAATTTACAGGAATACATTGACGCGACCATAGAGGAGTACAACGGCATAAGCGAGGCGGATATAGAGGCGGCTCTTGGAAAGGCTCTGGCGGAAGATGTAAAAGGAGCCCGTGCGCTTTCCAACCATTGGAGCGGGATAAATCTTGACGGCTGGCAGGCCTACAGTTACACTTCAAATTTCGTAGCACAGAAAAACCCGCTTTTAAATACCAAATGGGGGCAGGGATCGAAAGGATCTTATAGCGTCAGTGATTACGCCTATAATAATTATATCAGACATTTGATGGGCGCCAATTATATAGCGGGTTGCGGACCTGTAGCTATGGCGCAAATTATAGCTTATCATAATTATATAAAATCCGTAGCGTCTTACAAACCTGCGCCGTTTAATATCGCGAACGTGGGGGAATGGAGCGGGACGTATAATCTTTCGCAAATACGGAATATGCCGGCGATTACAAACGCCAGCCCGCCGCAGATTAAAGGGCAGGTTGCGGCGCTTATGTACCAGGTTGGAAAGCTTGCCAGCGCTAACTATCAAGAAAACAACACTGGTGTAAATATATCTGGCGTTAAAAATGCGTTTGAAACTTTAGGGTACAGCATCACAAATTATGCATATGCTACATCTTTGTCGGAAACCAGCAACAGTTCAACTATATATTATTCCACAACACCAGCCACTATTAAAAGCGCTCTTGACAACAACAGGCCTATTTATACACGTGGTCAACCTTCAACAGGAAGTGGTCATGCGTGGGTTATGGACGGGTACGGTTCAATGACGTCATACCGGGAGTATTTTTATAACGCAAAAACCGGCGCTACCACGTATGTAACCATAACTTTATCCAATTGCTTAATGGTTCATTGCAATCTTGGATGGAATGGAAACGCCAACGGATGGTATACATATGGAATTTTTGATACAGTTAACCGCACCCTTCTTGAATCAAATAGTAGCTATGGTGCAGGCAACTACTCAACAAATACTATGATACTCGTTCCAAAAAGACCGTAAATATTCAATCCGGTTCCAAAACAGTTTGGAGCCGGATTCTTTAAAAATACAAATTCAGGAGGGTGTACAAATGAAAGCGATGATATTATGCGCTATTATGGCGGGCTTATTTTTTTCCTGTGATGAAGGCGCGGTAAATGCGGTTCCAAAGGACTCGGCGAATGACCAATACCCCGCGCCTAAAAACATAGCGGCGTCCGTTTCGGGTTCCAATATTGAATTAACCTGGGAGGCGGCGGAAAAAGCGACCGGTTACGCCGTTTTATACGGAAGTAGCGCGGCGTATGAATTTACTGCGGAAACGGAGGAGACGCGCCTTGTTATACCTGGTTTAGATGTGAACAAAACCTGGTATTTCGCGGTGCGGGCCAAATACGGTAGTGCGCAAAGCGCCTTAAACTCGATTGCCATAAAAGGAGGCGTCATGATTTCCGGAGGCGATGGAAAGGGCGGGGAACATCCGGAAGGCGATGATGCTAAACCCGGCCCGTTTAATTTTGAGGAGTTCGCCGCGCAAAAAGCCGCGTGGGAAGCGCAGGGTTTTAGGAATTATCAGTTTACAATCGAAGTTATGTATGACGATGGCGGAATATGCATTGAAAGTACGATTGCTTCCGGCAAAGATCCGGAAATAACCGTGTTGAAAGCAGACGACCCTGCGGGAGCGAATTTTATATCACAACCTTTCAGGACTATTGATGATATATATAATTATATTGCGGCTGATAGTACACATGATTTTTTTGAATTTGTATTGCAATATAACAAACAATACCACTATCCGCAGTATTATTCGGCGGTGACGCCGGGAGCTGACGGAGGTTGGTCGTTCTTCGAAATAACCAGTTTTATGCTGATGGACGGTGAATAAAATTTTCCACAAGCGCTTTACCAGGGGGGGTACAAATGAAAGTGATGATATTATGCGCTATTATGGCCGGCTTATTTTTTTCCTGCGATGAAGGCGCGGTAAATGCGGTTCCAAAGGACTCGGCGAATGACCAATACCCCGCGCCTAAAAACATAGCGGCGTCCGTTTCTGGTTCCAATATTGAATTAACCTGGGAGGCGGCGGAAAAAGCGACAGGTTACGCCGTTTTATACGGAAGCAGCGCGGCGTATGAATTTACTGCGGAAACGGAGGGGACGCGCCTTGTTATACCTGGTTTAGATGTGAACAAAACCTGGTATTTCGCGGTGCGGGCCAAATACGGGAGTGCGCAAAGCGACTTAAACTCGATTGCCATAAAAGGAGGCGTCATGATTTCCGGAGGCGATGAGAAAGGCGGGGAACAGCCGGAAGGCGATGACGACAACCCCGGTCCGTTTAATTTTGAGGAGTTCGCCGCGCAAAAAGCTGCGTGGGAAGCGCAGGACGTCAAAAGTTATCAGTTTACAATAGAACTTATTCATGATGCCGGATCTAGGGTGTATATTTTGAGTACGGTATATCCCGATAAAGAACCGGAAGTAAGCGCGGAGTCGGAAGACCCTGGCGCGGATTATTTATCGCAGTCTTTTAGAACGATTGATAGCGTTTATGATTTTGTTTATAATTCTGTTGCGCCTAAAAGCATAAATGATAAATATAAATTTGTATTGCAGTATAATAACCAACACCACTATCCCCAATATTATTTATGGACGACGCCGGGAGCTGACGGCGGCTGGTTTGGCTTCGAAATAACCAGTTTTACGCTGATGGACGGCGAATAAAATTTTCCACAGGCGGATTTACCAGGAGGGTGAAAAGTCATTTTTCTTGTTAAAGTTGGTTTTTTGAAATATTTTTGTTATATTGAAGGCGTAATGTATATGGAGGTGCGCTCGTAAGGAGAAAGCCTATGAATTTATTGGTTTCTTCAGATGGAAGATTTTCGCAGACGCAAAAAATTGAACAAAAAACCCGCGATTTAAAAGAGGCGTATGATTTTAAGCGAACCTCGCCGGAACACATTACGCAACCGGCGGAAGAGATTTCCAGCGAAATACTAAAACTTAACGCCGTCTTTAAAAGGCTTCAATTCGCCGTAGATCAAAACACAGGGCAGGTTACGGTTAAAGTGATTGACGCCAATACCGATAAAGTAATTAAGATTTTACCGCCAAAAGAGCTACAGCGCCTTTCCCGCCGCGCACAAAACGAGAGCGGTTTTTTGCTGAACGAGTTCGCTTAGAAAAAGCCGCTTTCAAAATGCGCGTCCGGACGTCCGGCGCTTAACAGGAAAAAAATGCCGGATATATTCGTCCCCGGTGTAAAAAGCCGGTTTGATACAGATAAAATGATCTCTGGACTCATGGAACTTGAGCGAGTCCCACGCAACCGTGTTGAAAAAGAGATAGAAACCCTTAAAACTCAAAAAGAAAACTGGCAAACCTTAGGCAGGCGTATTACAGAACTAAGAGAAAGCGCGCGGACGCTTTATTCTTTTCAAAACCCGTTTAGCGAAAGGACCGCTTTTTCCACGGATGAATCTGTGCTGGGCGCGGAGGTTACGCGGGAATCTTTAGACCAAAACCATACCTTTACGGTAAAGCAACTTGCCGCCGGGGATAAATTCGTTTCAAATCCGTTGCAAAGCGACTACAAAGTTCCAGCGGGAACCTACACTTTTTCCACGGGGAAAAATGACGTCAGTTTTAAATTTAACGGCGGTTCAATACAGGAATTTACCGACACATTAAACCGGCGCGGCGAAAGCAAAATTTCCGCGCAACTTATAGCGGTAAAACCAAATACAAAATCTTTTATAATTGAATCCCTGGATACCGGCGCGGAAAACCGCCTTACATTTTCGGACGCCGCCGAAAAATTCGCCATAAATACAGGGATTCTCGCCTCGCAAAGCGCGGGGCCGAAACTTGTCAACATACCGGCGGTTGCGGCGGGAAGTCAAATAGAGAACCTTTCGCTTACCGCGGTTCAAAAAACAACCGCCGGAAGCGGGCTTACAGTCCCCGCTATGGCTTCCACCACTATAGCCTTAAAAGACGGCGTGGCTCCCACCGAAACCATGCTGTTGCGGTTTGAAACCTCGGTTTCCGCAAATGAAGAAGCCGTAGCCGCGGATAAAGCCTACGCCGAAAAACTCAGCGTTTACAACGCCGGAAAAGCCGCATGGGAAGCGGCCAAACTTGAGGCGCCGGATTCGGAAGCGGCGGACGGCGTGGAATCCGCATCCGAAGGAGCCGGCGCGGAAGGCGTTTCAGCCGTTCCCCCTGCCGGCGAGCCGGACGGAATGGAAGCGGGCCTCGCGGAGGGCGGCGGCGCGGGCGATGCGGAGCAAATGAAACCCGCCGTGAATGAAGCCTTTCCGCCTATGGAGCCGCCTCCGCCCAACGTTCAGAACATGAACATCCTTACGCTCAACTTTAGCGACGGCACAAGCGCCGCGCTTAATCCTGTTAAAGATTCAAATTCATGGAATATGCAATCTTACCAGCTCGACAAAATAGCCGAAGGAAGAACCGCAGTTTCCATCACGATAAACAACATTAACACACATCGTGATTTTTCAATAAAAGACATACAGTTATTCGATCCGGTAGGCGAAGTAAAAACCGAGCCGCGCTCGCCCATCTCCACCGCCCAGGACGCCATAATTGTAATGGACGGTATAGAAATAGAGCGCCCAACCAACAAAATAGACGATCTTGTAGCCGGCATGACTATAAACGTGCGCTCCGTCTCAGATTCGCCGGTTTTAATTGACGTGCAGACGGACAAAGAATCGGTAAAAGACGCCGTCATAACATTGGTGGGCGGCTATAACAGGCTTATGGTGGAACTGAACGTACTTACACGCAACGATGAATCCATCATACGCGAACTTACTTACATGAACTCCGAAGAACAAAACGAGCTTCGAAAACGGCTTGGCGGTTTTGCCGGGGATTCAAGCCTTTTGCGTTTTAGGACGAACTTGCAGGAAATAATGACTTCGCCTTACAATTCGTCTTCCGGCGAAACTTTGTTTTTGGGTGATTTCGGTATAAATACGGACGTGCGGCGTAGCGGCGGTTACGACCCTTCAAAAATGCGCGGGTATCTTGAAATTGATGAAAAATTGCTGGACGAAAGCATAAACTCCAACATTGGGAACCTTCGGCAAATATTCGGTTTGGATACGGACGGCGATAAAATCATCGATTCGGGCATAGGGCGGGCGATAGATTCCGCAGTTCGCCCTTATGTGGAATTAGGCGGCGTTATAGCCGCCAGAACGGGAAGCATAGACTCAAAAATAGCCGCGAGTGAACGCCGCATAGAAACTATTGATAAACAATTGGAAAAAAAAGAAGCCTCCCTGCGAAGCCAGTACGGACAAATGGAAAGCGCTTACGACCGTATGGAAAAACTCTCCAACTCGCTGGATCAATTTGGAAAACAGGGCGGGAAATAAACAAAAGTTAGGTATATTGCGCATAACCGCCGGCTTTGCGGCGGGGGGCTTCAACCGTTTGTTTGAGGATGCGGCGCATTTCCGCAATCCGCCCTTTCAGCTACGTGATATAGCGGCCGGCTCCACCCGCCCATCTGTCCTGAAAACTGCGAACTTCCCCCCTGCGTCCCCCCAGACGACTCCCCTTTTTAATACTAATATATCGTTTTCAAAGCGGATTACTCCATTATACGCGCAAATTACGATGCGGAGAGCGTGTTTTTAACATCTGCGGCGCGGGCGGGACGCAGATGCGGGTTAAAGACGCCGAATTATGTATCATATAGACACATAATTACCCCATATTGACGCACATGTATCATAAAGAAACAAAATTGCTTTTACTTTTTGTTTACGGCGTCCGGCAAGGCCGTTGATTCGGCGGTTTTGGGGCTTTTTAGCGGCGGTTTTGGTGAAACTTAGGTTGGCACGCTTATTGCTATATATTTAGTGTAAGGCGCTTGGCGCCGGAAAAATTAAAAAAAAGAGCTTAAGGCTCGATAGTGGAGGAAATTATGAAAACTGTATCTTTGTATCGCCCTTTTAATGTAGAACGTCCTGTTTTTGACGTTGAAAAATTTGTGGATTCGTTTTTTGGCGAAAACGGCGCGTCCTTTTTTAACAAGGCGTCCTGGAAGCCTGCGGTGGATGTGATTGAAACAAAAGACTCCTACATTGTGGAGGCCGAACTGCCTGGTTTTGAGGAAAAAGACGTCGAGGTGAATGTTGACAACAACACCTTGACTATTGAATCAAAGCTTGACAAAGAAACCGGTAAAAAAGATAATGAAAAAGCGTTTGTTATTCGGGAACGTTGCGTAACCCATTTTAGCCGTTCCTTCAAATTGCCAGACAATGCTGATACAAGCGCGGTGGAGGCTAGATTTAAAAACGGCTTGCTTGAGCTTGAAATTAAAAAATCCGCCGAAGCCAAAAAACGTATTATCCAAATTGGAAAATAAAAAAACAAAGCGACGCTCCCGCTTGGGGCGTCGCCTGTAAAATTGGTTTATTGTATAAGATTTTTAATTTAAAAAAATTGTAAAATAATTTAAAAAAATATCAAAATAATTAAAAAATAATTGTAAAACACTAAATATCCCGCGGGCCTTGAGCTTGCGGGATTTTTTAATTTTAGCGAGCCGTTGTTGAAGCGCTTTTGCTGGTTGCGCTAAAATATCCGGCTCGCGGTAAGTTGCGCCGGAATCCCGCCGGCGGAGGCGCCGGGCGCCTTGCCAACACGCCGCGCGCCAGCTTGTCAAAAACGGTTTTTTTACGGAAAATAACCGGACTTAGGTTCCGCCGTACGGGCTTTGTTTCCCAACGGCTGGTTTATTCTTAAAAATTTGGCTTGACGCGGAAACTAATGCGAGGGCGGTTGGCGCGGCTAAAAAGGGCGTTGCTAAACGCCGTAAAAATTGCCGCGGTTTGTAGCTTTTAAAAACAAGATTTAAAAACTAAGAGTTGCTTATAACTACGCCGGCGCTTTTAAATCGGTTGCGCGATATAAAGAGCGTTTGAACCTTTTTGCGGCGGTTTACGCGCAAGCCTGCTGTAGAGGCGTTTATGTCTAGTGATGTTCTAAAAATTACAGCGGAAAATTTTGAGGCTGAAGTTGTAAAATCGCAGATTCCTGTGTTAATCGAATTTTCCGCGCCGTGGTGCGCGAGTTGCCGGTCTTTAAACTCGCTTATTGATGAAATCCGTCCGGCGTATGAGGGTGAAATAAAATTTGCGTCCGTTGACGTTGACGATGAAGAAGAATTGCGTGAAAAACACGGCGTTCTTTCCGTTCCAACAATTGAATTGTACAAAAACGGCGATATGCTGGATAAAAAAACCGGAGAGTTGCCGCGCAAACAACTTACAGATTTTATCGAAAAGGCCCTGTTTTAAAAGCTAACCTTTAGCCCCAAATAACGGAACCGTTTCTTTGGGGCTAAACCGCTTATTTTTATGTTTTAAACCCTGTTTTTACGGGAGTCGCCTTAACTTTTTTTGTAAAAACGCCGACAATGGGGTTAGGAAAGTATTGTAATGATTAAACTGCCTGTAATTCCCGCCGTTGTAACCCTCCTTCTTCTTTCCACTTTTAGTGTTGCGGCGGGCGACGTCGCTTCTTTTGTTGATTTGGGTTTTTCTAAAGACGGCGGCATATATGTTTTCGCGCAATACGGCGTGGAAGAAAAAACTTTGCGCCCTTGGGCCGACTTAAACATAGTGAATGTGCCGTTAAACGATTTTGTGCCGGGCGGCAGGTTTCGCTACACTCACAGCGAGCCCATAGGGCCGGTTCAGGACGGTTCTTCCGCGTTAATGCAGCTTATCGCAAGCAATTCCGCCGCAACAAAACGTTACGGTCTTGATTTTTTTATAAAAGGCGTTCCTATTTTCATTTCTTTGAAAAACACGCAAGACGCTTCAGGCGAAACAATTGAATTTCGTGATTTTCAAAACGAACTCTATTATCGCGCGGAACTCGTTCCGCAAGTAGAAATAAGCGGCGGCAAACTCCGGTCTTCATTCTACATAAACCTTATACGCTCGGATGTAAACGGAATATCGCGCAGTTACACGGTGGGCGCTCCGTCTATTAAACGCGCCGGAATCACCAGTTATTCAATTAAAAGGGTGTTAATAAATCCGCAAAACACGGGCCTGATTTTTGTAATAGAAATGACGCGGGAAAGCGCGGATCCTTACGCTCCAGACATCCGTTACATGGTGGAAGCGCTCAAATTTTAAGCCGTTACAAACCGCGAATCTTTTCACCTATATTCCGCTGTAAAGTTGCCGGCGGGCGGCGTTTTATAGCGGGAAAATCTGGAAAAAAGAACGTTATTATTTATTTTACGGTTAAACAGCCCGTTTAAGGCGAAACGCTGTTTGCCGTCAGTTTTATGGAGGTGTGTTTTGACGCTTCATGGTTCAGTATATTCTTCTGTTTTGGGATTTCACACGGGAATCAGTGTTCTAACGCCGGATAGGTTTCTGGAAAAAGGTTCTTACAGGGTTATGTACCTGTTGCACGGCTTGCACGGGAATAATCAAACATGGATTAACAACACAATGATGGCCTCTTACGCCGGCGCGTACAATTCCATTTTTATAATGCCGGAGGTGGGGCGCAGTTTTTATGCGGATCAAATGTTCGGGTATAAGTATTATACATACATAGCGGAAGAACTTCCCGAAATCGTCCGTTCCGTCTTTAATGTGTCGGCCAAGCGTGAGGATACGGCTGTTTTGGGGTGTTCTATGGGCGGATACGGGGCTTTAAAAATAGCTCTTTCCAAACCAGAAGCGTACGGTTTTTGCGCGTCTATTTCCCCCGCTTTCCTGTTCGTAAATGAAATTCTGCCCCTGTTAAGGACTGATGAGTCCGGCTGGGCGAAAAAATCTCCGTCAAACGCCGCGATTGTGCGTGATATGTACGCTATTTTTGGCGAAAATCTTGATTTCAAAGACGGCGACATAATATTTAAACTGGCCGAAAAAGCGTCGCTTTCCAAAGCAAAGCCCAAAATTTACGCTGTTTGCGGTTCCAGGGATGAACTTATCCAGGATAACAGACGTTTCAACGCTTTAATCACAGAAACAAACCTTGATCTGGACTGGACTTTTGAAGAGTGGGACGGCGTGCATGATTGGATATTTTTTGATAAAAGCTTTCAAAAAGCTCTTGAATTATGGAAAAAATAAATTTTCATCCGCTTCTCATCTGTTTTTAAGGAGTTTTATAAATGGCGAAATCAAAGGTTTATTTTACGGATATGCGTTGTAAAATGGGCGACAGTCTTTTAATTAAGCTGGAACGGCTTATTAAAAAAGCGGGAATAGGCGAAATAGATTTTAACAATAAATACACCGCGATAAAAATACATTTTGGCGAACCGGGAAACCTTGCGTTTTTGCGGCCTAACTTCGCCAAAGTTGTAGCCGATTACGTTAAATCTAAAGGCGGTATGCCTTTTTTAACCGATTGCAACACCTTGTATGTAGGCCGGCGCAACCAGGCGCTAAACCACATGGAAGCGGCTTACGAAAACGGTTATACGCCTTTTTCCACAGGTTGCCACAACATAATCGCCGACGGCCTTCGCGGTACGGACGATGTTGAAATTCCTGTTCCAGGCGGCGTTTACTGTAAAACCGCCATGGTTGGGCGGGCCATAGCGGATGCGGACGTGATCATCTCGCTTAATCACTTTAAAGGGCATGAATGCGCCAGTTTTGGCGGAGCCATCAAGAATGTCGGAATGGGCGGAGGAAGCCGCGCCGGAAAGATGCGTATGCACAACGAAGGAAAACCCCAGGTTGACAAAACGGCGTGTATAGGCTGTAAATTCTGCTCAAAATTTTGCGCTCAAAACGCCATTATTTTCAACTCTGATAAAAAAGCGTTTATAGATTCCGCAAAATGCGTTGGTTGCGGGCGTTGCATAGGAAGCTGTCCGCAAAACGCGATATTCAACAATTCAGGTTCCGCCTTCGACGTCCTAAACGCGAAAATGGCGGAATATACGCTCGCCATACTGCGCGAAAAACCGAATTTTCATATAAATGTTGTAAATCAGGTCTCGCCGTTTTGCGATTGTCACGGAGAAAACGATGCGGCGATTATACCGGATATAGGCATGTTCGCGGCTTTCGACCCCGTCGCGCTGGACAAAGCGTGTCTGGACGCGGCTAACGCGGCGCCGGTGATAAGTTCCAGCGTTCTATCGGAGCGCGAAAGAAAATACGGCGACCACTTTATGAACGTACACCCTGACACAAACGGCGTAACCCAGCTTACTCACGGCGAAAAAATAGGCTTGGGAACCTTAGATTACGAATTGATTACTGTAAAATAGGCCTATTTAAGCGAATTAAGCCGGCCCGCCATCCGGTTAAGATTTTAGGCGGAAAGGTTGTTTCAATGAAAAAAAGACTCATTACTTCGGCTCTGCCGTATGTAAATAATGTGCCGCATCTCGGTAATATTATTCAGGTGTTAAGCGCGGATTGTTTCGCCCGTTTTTGCAGGCTTCGAGGTTACGAAACGATTTATGTATGCGGTACAGACGAATACGGAACGGCCACCGAAACAAAGGCCGCGGAAGAAGGATTAAGCCCCCGGCAGTTATGCGACAAGTTTTGGGCTATTCATGATGAAATTTACCGCTGGTTCAATATAGATTTTGACAAATTTGGCAGAACTTCCACGGCGATTCAAACTGAAGTGGTTCAGGATATATTTAAAAAACTTTACGCTTCCGGTTTTATAATCGAAAAAAATATAGAACAGTTGTATTGCGAAAAATGCGGGCGTTTCCTGGCCGACCGGTACGTGCGCGGTTCCTGCCCGTCTTGCGGCTACGAAGAAGCGCGCGGAGACCAATGTGAACGTTGCGGCAAGCTTCTTGATCCTACAGATTTGAAGTCGCCGCGCTGTTCAAGTTGCGCGCAAACTCCAGTTTTAAAATCTACAAAACATTTGTATATAAATCTGCCGGCTATGCGCGGCAAGCTGGACGCTTGGTTGCAAGACGCTCAAGTTCACGGGAAATGGGCCAATAACGCCGTCAAAATGACGCAGGCTTGGATTCGGGACGGGTTGCGCGAGCGCGCCATAACACGCGATCTAAAATGGGGCATACCAGTTCCGCTTAAAGGCTACGAAGACAAAGTGTTTTATGTTTGGTTTGACGCGCCCATAGGTTATGTGTCAATTTTGGGGGCTTTGGGAGAGGAGCGCGGCGCGGATTGGCGGTCTTTTGTGAATGAATGGTGGAAATCGCCTAAAAATGTCGAGTTGTTTCAGTTTATAGGCAAAGACAACATTCCGTTTCACACTGTTATTTTTCCATCCAGCCAGCTTGGTACCGGAGAAGACTGGACGATGCTTCACCACATGAGCAGCACTGAATATTTAAATTACGAAAGCGGCAAATTCTCAAAATCCAAGGGAGTTGGAATTTTTGGAACCGACGCTATGGAAACCGGAATACCGGCTGATGTATGGCGTTTTTATATATATTACAACCGCCCGGAAAAATCGGACTCGCTTTTTACGTGGAAAGATTTTGGCGAAAAAGTAAACGGGGAGCTTATAGGCAACTTCGCCAATCTTGTAAACCGCACGCTTTCTTTCGTTACGCGCTATTACGGCGGAATCATCCCGAAAGGCGCGGAAAAAAACGTTTTTTGGGAAACCGTGCTTGATTATGAAAAAAATATACGCGAAAAACTTGAATGGGCTTGTTTGCGCGACGCTTTTCACCTTATTTTTGAACTTTCCGCTTTCGCGAATAAAATTTTTCAGGACGGTGAACCCTGGAAAAAACGCGTGGAAGCCCCACCGCAAGCGGAAGCCCTTATAGCCGGCCTTTGTTACATAATCCGCGATCTCGCCATTATGTGTTATCCGTATATGCCGGGCGCCTGTGAAAAAATAGCCGGATTTTTCGGCAAAACCATACGCGGCGTAAAACCGTCCGGCGGCGAAACGGAGCTTTCGTGGGAAAGTCTTGGGAATCTGGACGGCCTTGAAAAGGCGGCTAGCGAACCTCTTTTCCAAAAATTGGAAGACGAACTTATTTCGCGGTTGCGGGAAAAATATTCAGGAAGCCAAAAAGAACGCGCTCAGATAGAGGAAGAAAAGCCTTCCTCTGTTATTAATGGCGAAAATCAAGCGCCTAAAGAAAAACCTGTAAAACTTACGGTGCGCGAGCGTTTCGCCGCGGCTTTGGATCTGCGTACAGCTAAGATAACGGCTGTGGAAAAACACCCTAAAGCGGACAGGCTTTATATAGAAACACTGGATATTGCGGGAAATTCCCGCGTCATAGTCTCCGGCCTGGCTCCGTACTACACGGTGGATGAACTTTTGGGGAAGAATATTATAGTCGTATACAACCTTAAAGAAGCCAAATTGCGCGGCGTCGCGAGTAAAGGCATGTTAATAGCCGCGTCTTGCAAGAATGCGGACGGGAGTGAAACGGTGGAGGTTATCGACGCCGGTTGCGCGGAAACCGGCGGCCGTGTGTATGTAGAAGGCTTCCCGTTTGCGGAGGACGGGGCCCCGCTTCCAGAAATTGATATAGACGCTTTTTTTAGCGTTCCAATAACCGTAAAAGACGGTTTAGTCAACATAGAAGGGGCGCCGCTTATGCTAAATGGCGCTCCGTTACGCACAAAAATTGTACTGAATGGCGAGGTTGGGTGATTTTTGTCATAATTTTATGTGAAAAAAATCGATTTTGTTGTTTTCTAAAAAGATTTTGATTGACAAATTGTGATAATAGGGTGATGATAAAGTGTTGTCTCCGTTATTTTCTTGTTGCGAACGCTGATTAAACGTCCAGTTGTGTTTAACCGGCGTTTTTTTTAAGTTGCGCCGTCCTGTGGGCGGCGCTTCGTGCAGGAATGTTAACGCTGGCGGCAAAGGAGAAAAAATGAGTGATTTTGTAAACAAGATGACTGCGGTTGGGGCCAAAATAGGGTCGCAGCGGCATCTGGGCGCGGTGAGGGACGGTTTTATATCGCTTATGCCGTTGATTATGGCAGGTTCAGCCGCCTTAATCTTAAAAAACATCCCCATACCAAACTGGACGGAGATTTTGCCCGGGTTCATAGTGGATCTCTGCAATTCTGTCTGGTGGGGTACTTTTGGATTTTTGGCGGTTTTCGCGGCTTTTTCTATAGGCTACAACCTGGCGAAAAATTCCAACGGTGACGCTTTTAGAACCGGTTTTATAACCCTGGCTTCGTACCTTGCGCTTATACCGCAATCACACGGGGATGCGGGTTGGGGCTACATACATTGGGGCTACACCAGCACGAACAGCTTGTTTATGGCGATAATCATTCCGCTTATAGCCGGCGAATTGTTTATACGATTTAGCAACAACCCCAAACTGCTGATAAAGTTGCCTGACAGTGTGCCGCCTGCGGTAGGCCGTTCCTTCTCCGTTTTATTGCCCGCCGGTCTAACGATATCAATCGTTGCGTTGCTTGGCATTATTGTGCAGTTGATAACCAAAAAGGATATATTTGATTTTGTAAACACGCTGTTTTTACCGCTTGTAAAAGCGTCTGATTCGCTTGCTTCCGGCCTTATTATAGTGTTTTTGAATCAATTCTTCTGGTTGCTTGGATTGCACGGCCCCAGTATTGTAGGCGCGGTTTTCGAACCTTTGTCTTTAAACTTGCTTGCGGAAAACCAGGCTGCGGCCATTTTGGGTCAACCGATTCCCCACATTATGACCAACGCTTTCTTGAACACCTTCGTACATCTTGGCGGCGCGGGCGCTACTCTTGGTTTGTTAATTGCTATTCTTATTACTTCCAGATCTAAAATGTTTCGCACTTTGGGTAAAACTTGTATAGGCCCCGGTATTTTTGAAATCAACGAACCGGTTATGTTCGGCTTGCCTATCGTATTAAACCCGCTTTTTGCGATACCGTTTATTGTAGGCCCTCTTTTGTTAACTGTTATAAGTTACCTGTTAACGGCGGCTGGCGTTGTAGGCAAGGCTGTAGCGGTAATTCCGTGGGCGACTCCGCCAATTGTGTCGGGTATATTGGCTACGGGCGATTGGCGCGCTTGCATATTGCAAGTGATAAATCTAGCGATAGTTGTTGTTATTTACCTGCCTTTCGTTAAAATTGCGGATATGCAGGAAATAGAAAAAGAAAAAGCGGGCGCGTAAGCGCTATATTAAGGAGATGCGGCATGAAGCTTATAGTTAATGCAGACGATTTTGGAATTTCCGAGGCGGTAAATTTAGGGATAGTTAAGTCGTTTAAGGATGGAGTTGTTCGCTCTACGACTATGATGGCGAATATGCCTGGATTTGATCATGCCGCAACTCTGGCTAAAAAATACGATGGACTTGGCGTTGGAATTCACCTTGTAATGACGGCTGGAGAGCCCCTTACAGGGCGTTTAAAGACGCTAACCGGAGAGGATGGAAAATTCCTCAAACAAGGCGATTTTTTTGAAAAAGTAAAGAACAATCAGGTGGATTACTCCGAGATGGAAAAGGAATTGCGAGCCCAGCTTAAACGTATAGTTGACGCCGGCGTTAAACTTACCCATTTTGACAGCCACCACCATTTCCATCTGCAAAAAGGGCCTTTTGATGTGGTAAAAAAACTTGCCGATGAATGCGGTCTTCCTGTGCGTGTGGGGACAAAAGAAGAATTTGCGCGGCAATACCCAGGTTTGCGTTCAACGGAACGTTTTAACATGGACTTTTACGGCGTTAACCTTACTGTGGACAGCTTTATCGCTATTTTAGAAAAATATAAAGATGCGGAAAGCCTGGAGATAATGGCCCACCCCGCATATTTAGACAAAACGATTATAGGGCTTAGTTCGTATAACACGGCCCGCACCAACGAACTTGATATTTTAACAAGTAAAAAAGTTCTGGATTATATAAAAACAAATAATATCATACTTAAAAACTTTCAGGATTATAAATGAGTCATAAACTAAAGATTTGCACCATAGGCGGCGGTTCAAGTTACACGCCGGAATTGATTGAAGGCTTCATTAAGCGGTACGAAACTTTGCCGGTAACTGAAATTTGGCTTGTAGACGTTAAAGAAGGGGAGCATAAGCTGAACATAGTCGGGAATCTTGCAAAACGCATGATTGCTAAGGCGGGATTGCCAATCGACGTTCACCTTACAATGAATTTAGAAGAGGCTCTCGAAGGGGCCGATTTTGTAACCACGCAGATACGGGTTGGCTTTTTAGCCGCCCGTGAGCTGGACGAAACAATACCGCTTAAGCATGGAGTTATAGGGCAGGAAACCAACGGCGCGGGGGGGCTTTTTAAAGCTTTGCGGACTATACCGGTTATTTTGGATATAGCCAAAAAAATGGAAAAGCTTTGCCCCCAAGCTTTTTTAATTAATTTTACAAACCCTTCCGGCATAGTGACTGAAGCGCTCGCTCGTTACGGCGCTTTAAATAAACGTAAGGTTATAGGTTTGTGCAATGTGCCTATCCATATTGAGCGCACTATAGCCGGTCTGTTCGATGTGGGCTACGACCGTGTTCGCGTTGATTTTGCGGGCCTTAACCACATGGTGTTTGGCTTGCACGTTTACATTGACGGTGTGGAGTCCACCCGTAAGGCTATAGATCTGCTTTGCAATCCAAACCGTAAAAAAAACATTTCTGTAAAAAATGTGGTGGATATATTTTATACAAAAGAATTTTATCAGGGGCTTGGCGTTATTTTATGTCCTTATCACAACTACTATTATCACAGCGCTACAATGTTAAAAACAGAGCTGGAAGAGTTTGAAAAGGGCAATATTCGCGCTCAGGTGGTTCAACGTATAGAAAAACAACTTTTTGAAACGTACGCAAACGAAAACCTTGACGTTAAGCCGAAAGAGCTGGAAGAACGTGGCGGAGCGTTTTATAGCGACGCCGCCTGCCGGCTTGTAAATTCTATTTACAACGATACATGCGACATACAGCCTGTAGACACAGTGAACGGTGGCGCTATCGCTAATATTGATGCGGGGAGCGTTGTAGAAATAAGTTCTGTTATTACCAAAAACGGCCCCCAGCCTCTGAATGTTGGAAAACTTCCTTCGGCGATTTATGGACTTGTTTCACAAATAAAAAGTTTTGAACAATTGACGGTTGAGGCCGCAGTTGAAGGCGATTACAATAAGGCTCTTGTCGCTCTTGCAATAAATCCGCTTACCCCTGATGAAGAAATCGCAAAAAAAATTGTTGATGAGCTTATGATTGCGCATAAAAAATATCTGCCGCAATTTGCAAAATATTTTGAACGGTAAATTGAACTCCGGTTTGTTTTAAAATAAACCGGTTTTATAAAGGCTCTTTTTTAAGCGCCCTTATAAAAGCGTTAAAAGGACTGACTGTTTAACGCGGAATCTGCCGGTACGCCGGTAAAAACTATGGAGGATAAAAAATGGCAACAGTGATTAACGTTTTTTGTAATGCTGGGATGTCAACGAGCGCTCTGGTAAAAAAAATCCAGGATCATGTAGCGAGCAAAGGTTTGGATATTACCATTAACGCCTTTCCGTTTATTGAGCTTGATTCAAAAGCCAAAGAAGCGAATTTTGTGTTGCTTGGCCCGCAAATTGGTTACGAGCATAAAAAGGTTAAAGCAAAACTTGATCCCCTTGGTATCCCTTCCGGTGTTATTCCCATGGCTGATTACGGCAGAATGAATGCGGAAAATGTGTTAAACTTTGCCTTGGGGCTTAAAGTATAATTTTAGGAGGTAGATTATGGCGGTAGATGAAGAACTTGAGGAAAAATTATTCGAAATTATTTCTAATGTAGGCGGCGCGAAATCTTCGTTTATAGGGGCGATTCAAGCGGCGAAAGTCGGAAACTTTGAAGAAGCTCAAAAACTGATAGACGAAGGCAGTAAAATGTTTATAGAAGGGCATAAAGTCCACGCTTATTTAATTGAAAAAGAAATGTCAGAAGCAGGATTGAAAACGTCTTTAATTCTAATTCATGCTGAAGATCAGGTTATAATGGCTGATATGTTCAAAACTTTGGCGGGTGAATTTATTGACGCATACAAACACATACACGCAAAAAAATAACCGTCTTATTTAAGAAAAAAGGCGTGGAACTTTTTAGGTTTCCACGCCTTTTTTTAAAGATTTTCCACAAGCACTTTTTCTACAGCTGCGATAGCTTGTTCCTCGTCCGCCCCAGTTGCGGTGATTGTTATAGCATCTCCGCATTTTACGCCAAGCTTCATTACCTCAAAATATCGTTTTAAGTCGGCTTTTTTGTCTGGTTGTTTTGTTAAAGTAACTTCGCTTTCATATTCCTTGGCTGCTTTTACCAAGAAACCCGCAGGACGCGCGTGTATCCCCACCGCATCTTTGATGACATAATCAAATGTTTTCATGTAAACTTCTCCTCTTTGAGTGAACAAGACTGTTGAGTTCTAAAACAAATGCTTTAGGCATCTCAATCTTTTAATTATACCCCCAAAAATAAAAAAGCGCAAATTATTATATGCGGTGTATTTGCCAAGCCGCAACGTAAACATCCATTGTTTGCGGTGGAATTTTGTGTTAGCTTGAAAACAGGGAAGAACGTGTTTTTATCAGTTTGATTGCTAAAATCAATGGCTAAAAGTGCGTTTTGCATATAAAACGTTCCGGCTGTTTACAACAAACTGCGGGTGGGGGCGGGCGTGAAAATCTTCTCTAGCGCAAGCTGATTGCGCGTAGCGGCTTATTCAGTCGGAAGTCTAATCCGCCTATTGGCGGCGCAATTAGACCCGTTATGCGCAGTTTGTCCTAAGGAAGCATCGTATGGGCGGGGTTTCATGAGTGATATTTTTTGTCGCTCGTATTAAACCTCTTCTAAAATAAGGAATATCCAATTCTTTGGAAAATACATTCTTTTATTGTCATGCAGGATATATTTCATGTTGCATGATTTATCAATAAAAACATTAATGTCGCCGGGATTGTATTTTTTTGTGAAAGCATATTGAAATACAGAAAATGCGTTGCTTTTAACAATAATTTATTATTTCTGGACTTTGTTCATTGCAATTTAAGTTTAAGAAATATTCTCTAATCTTCTTGGGTTTTTAATTAGGGGCAATTAGCCCTTGGATTATTATTTCTTCATATTTAAATTGATTGTTTGATAATGCCTAATAACTCCATAAGGAAGAAGCCGTTTTGTAATTCTTTACCGTATTAATATATCTCATATATCCCTTTAATTATAAATTCATGGTATCATTTTAAGATTAATTTGTCAATAGATTTATTCGCCAATTCGGTTGCTTGCCGCCCAAGCCTTGCAAAACGTTCCGCTGGTTAAAAGCGCCTGTTTTTGCGCGTAACGCCGCGATTTCCCGGCGTAAGCTTGCAATCTTTACCGGAGGCGGCGATTTTGGTATATTTGTAAGTGAGATAATTCTAAAAACGCAAGTTTTGGAACTGTCTCAAGTGATAGAAGAAAGCGGCTGTAACTTGGCCGCG
>JAITER010000015.1 GCA_031281945.1 Spirochaetaceae bacterium
TTCGCGTACACGCCCCCAAAACGGCCGCTGTAACCCTTCACACCTATTTCCCCGGAAAGACCGCCGGCGCTCACCACCTTGTACGACAACGCGCTAGAAAGCGCCTCCCCCTCCCTCTCAAACTTCCACCGGTAATCGTCCGGCAAAACAGGCACCTTCAGCTCGCCGCCTTCCGCGTCCAGCGCCACAAGCCGCAACTCCGCGCTGGGATTCGCCCTCGACGTGTCAAAACCTTCCACCCTAAAACACAGAGTCTTCCCGTCCTCGCCCTTCATCGCGAGTATGTTCGCTTTCGCGTCAAAACTCTCAAAATAATATGCGTAAACCGTCCCGCCACCTATCGTTACAGCCGCCTCTATCCCATCTTCCGGATTCGCCGGATTCACCGGAACCCAAACAGAATCCCCCGTCTCGTAAACCGTCTTGTACGGCGGCAACGTAACCCGCACGGCCACCACCGAATACGTCATCGTGTGAACCTTCCGCAACTCATTTTCTATAAACCCCTTAAAATCAGGATTTATCTCCGCGCCGCATCCGGAAAAAAAAGAAACAACCGCAACGGCAAAAATTACGGAGGAAAAAAACGCGCCGCGAATGAAAAAATTCATAACGGCCTTAAGGGGGGGGGGGGGGGGTAAACATGCTTTCTCGCTTCCTTACTCCTATGATATTCATCATAAATATAATATCCGTTATTAAAATTTACAAGGCCGAGCCGCTTAAAATACCGCCTGAATCTAAACAGCGCAAACCGCCTGAAAATTAACGCGCCGCGGTTAAACTGCTTTAGTGATAAAAATAACGCGGTTGTATGTTAAGGGGGGAAGTCTCCCCCTCGCTCCAGCCTCGCCGCCAGGCGGCAAGTCTTACGCTACCCCCTCTGCGGGGGCTTCCGCCCCCGCAACGCCCCTAAATCTACGCCTTTGATGCTTGAACGGAATCGGCGCGGGTTGCATCCGCAGCCAAGAAGGGTTGACTGTATAAAGCAACGCAATCTGCGGACGATTTTCTTTGGGGCGTAGTGTTTTTCACCCTTTCTTTTATAGAAAAGAGTGAAAAATACGCCATATTTTTATAGTTTGAAAATTAAAGTTAAATGCGGCGAAGGCGTTCTAAACCTTCGGCGGCCCGCGAATAACCGGGGCTTATTTTTAAAGCTTGCTCATAAGCTTCTCTGGCGGCGCTTTTTTCACCCGCCCCCTCGCGCACGGTGCCAAGCCTATACCACCAAAGAGGCAAAGACGGTTGCAATTTGACGGCTATTGTATAAGCGGTGTCGGCGTACCGGAATTTTTTTTGTATACGATAGATTTCGCCTATAAAAAAATAGGCGGTTCCGGCTCGCTCGCCTTCCGGCAGGCCGTTAACATAACGTTGCATACAACGCAGGGACGAATTATAATTGCCCAAAAAGAAATAAGCCTCGCCCATCGCTTCGACTATACGATAATCGTTGCGCAATTTAAGGCCTTGTTCGCCCCAGGTAATAACGTCCGCGTATTTTTCCTGCCTAAGCAAAGTTAAAGAAAGCGCGGCGTAAGTGTCCACCGTAGCGGTTTTTCCATTGATTTCGTTAAAACAAATCTGAACCGCTTCTTGATAATAATTTTCCGCCTCATCAAGCCTTCCTTGCCCTTCCAAATCACGCCCCGTGCGAAAGTTGGACATCGCGTCAGGGCGCGTCTGCGAAAAGCTTAAGACGCCGATCAGTAAAAGAGCCGGCGGCAAAAATTTTCTAAAATGAAAAGCGTTTATCATCATAAATTTACTATCGGAAAAAAATTTATTTGACTTGACAAAGCAATCAAAAAGTTTTACACTAAACAAAGGTTGTTAAGTGAACTTTAGTTAAAACGTGGAGTAGTTAGCGTTTTTAAATTGGAATCTTAACGTCCGGGGTTTATAATTTGTTGATTTTTTCCAGTTTGGTTATTTCTGATTCTTTTTTTGTTTTAGGAACCGTCTCCCTTGCGTTCGCGTATTAAAATCACACCCTTTTTAGCATCCACACTTTTACGTTGCGGCATTTTGTTGCGCGTAGAGCGGAGTCGTCCGTCTTACGGGCGTGTATATCAATAGATAAGGAATTTTAAATGGCAAAAAAACTCTACGTAGGAAATTTGTCGTACACCACAACCGATGACAGCTTAAGAAACTATTTTTCCGGTTTTGGTCAAGTGAACTCTGCCAAGGTTATCATTAACCGCGACGACGGCAGATCAAAAGGTTTCGGCTTTGTCGAAATGGGATCGGAAGACGAAGCCTCCGCGGCGATTGACGGAACAAACGGCAAAGATTTTGAAGGCCGCCAGCTCCGCGTAAACGAAGCGATGGACAGAGGCCCCCGGGAAAGATCCTGGTAAAAACTACGGACTTTAGGTCAAATCGTATAAATTAGACGATTTCGGCCTAAAGCCGCAAAACCGCGCATTCTTCACAACAGACGCCGCTTCAAGCCAGGCGTTCTAAAAACAACTCCCAGCGCTTATTTTATGGCGAAAAATCTCAAATTGTACGTCTGATTATTCACATTAACGCTGAAATGCGGCGGTTTTAAACCGTTAAAACAACGGACGGCCGCGGAACCGGAAAATAAACACGGCTACGGTTCTTTCTATAAAAAGGATTTTTTTAACAACTCTAAATCCAGCTCCGGATACACAGGGAAGCGGGACAAAAGGTTTTTTACACGATGCGCGGCTTCTGCGCGGACGTTTTCCGCTATAACGCACTTAACCAGGCTCTCTTTCCCTCCCTCACGGAAGGATTTTGAGACGTGTTGCAAAACAAACGCTATTATGGAGCCTATTTCGTCCATTTCCGGTTCGCCCATGCCTAACGTGGAAACCGCCGCCGTTCCTATCCTAAGACCGGACGTATACCACGGGCCTTGCGGGTCGAAAGGCAGCGTATTGCGGTTTAATATGACTCCGCACTCTAAAAGAGCGTTTTCCGCCTGCCTGCCGTTTACATTCATGTTTTGCAAGTTGATTAAAAAAAGATGGTTGTCGCTGCCGCCCGTAGGAACGTTTAAGCCGTTTTTAATGCACGCGGCGGCCAAAGAACGGCAATTTTCCACAATTTTAAAAGCGTAATCGCGAAAACTCTCCTTTTTCGCTTCTTCAAGCGCCACGCCTTTGGCCGCTATAACATGGGGCAACGGGCCGCCCATAGTAAGCGGGCAGCCTTTATCAAGCGCCGAAGCGAATTCTTTTACCGAAAGAACCATACCGCCCCTGGGCCCGCGCAACGTTTTGTGCGTAGTAGTTGTAACTATATGCGCGTGAGGAACTGGATCGTAGTCGCCGGTAAAAACCTTGCCGGCGACAAGGCCCGCGAAGTGGGCCATGTCCACCATAAGAACGGCGCCTGCTTTATCGGCTATTTGACGCATACGTTTAAAATTTATAAGCCTGGGATACGCGGAATAGCCGGCCAGCAGTATCAGCGGCTTAATCTCCAAAGCCTGTTTTTCTATGGCGTCGTAGTCTAAAAGACCGGTTTCGCGCGATACGGAATAACTATACGCATCAAACATTCTACCGGAAACGTTGTGCCTGTAGCCGTGCGTCAGATGGCCGCCTGAATAGTAATCAAGCCCCAAAAGCCGCTGATTTCCAAGGCTCGCCTTTAGTTCTGCCCATTGCGAAGGAGTAAGTTTGTAAAGATTCAGCTCGCGGTATTTTTCTAAAACCGGCGCCTCCACGCGGACGGAAAGCGCCGCCCAGTAAGCGAGCATATTCGCGTCCGCGCCGCAATGAGGCTGAACATTGGCGTATTCGGCGCCAAAAAGAGAACAGGCCGCTTTAGAAGCGCGGCTTTCTATTTCGTCTATGTTTTCATTGCCGGCGTAAAATCTATGCCCCGGCACGCCTTCCGAATACTTGTCGGTAAGAAGATTGCCCATCGCAAGCTGAACGGCGAAAGAACAGTAATTTTCGCTCGCTATAAGTTTTATGCGGCTGCGCTGGTTTTCCAGTTCTTTTACAATTGAAGAAGCGGTTTGCGGCGAAATTTTGGCGATTTCTTCCAGCGCGCAAAGGTAAGCCAAAAAAGATGTATTTACAGCCGCGGCCGGCGTAGATTCTAAATATGAAACAACGGCGTTTTTTATCATTATTTTAAGAGAACTCCTTGTTTTTACGGAACTTACGCGATTATACCACGAGACTCCTTATAAAACAATAACCGTATTTCAGCGCGCCCGTCAAACAAGCTTCCATAAACCTGTAAACATCTAACAGCCGTCCTGAAGAAGGCCGTATATTAAGACGCCGCCCCAATCTAACGGCGCGCATAAAGTTTGCGCGATTTACATTTTACAAGGTCGCGCCGCGCTTTATAACGATAAAACAGGGCGTCGTTAAAAAAAACTACAGCGCAAAATCCGGTTCAAAAGGAAAATTCGTGAAAACTAAAGTTATTTTACTACTTTAGTTTTTTTTTTATGTTCCGATAATCGTTACTAAGAGGTATAAAAAATGGGAAAGAGTTTGAAAATTTTCGCAACAGCGTATTTTTCTTTGTTTTGTTGCATCGGCGTTTTCGCTCAAGGTTTACAGGGCGTCAACAGCATTACCGCCGAAGTTCAAAAAATAAACAATATACTTTCGGACTCAAAAGCAAGCGGAAAAGTCAGACATGACGCCCTTGTAAGTTTGGCTCGAATACAGGTTTTATCCGGAGACGTCGAAGCCGCGGCGGCGACATGGGAAGAAGCGGCTTATGCGGAAAGCGGGAAACGCGACGACGTCGCGTTGTTGGAAAACGCGGCTTGCCTTATGGCTATGGGCGAGTGGGATAAAGCGGAAGCCGCTGTTCGGGTTGTATTGATCACCTCTTACGGGGATCGCAAAGCTTTCCTAAAAGCCAAATATTTAAACGCGCAAATCGAAGCGTTTCGTTCTGGAGACGTTGTGGTTCTAGACGCTTTTTTACACGACGCCGATTTCGCTCCAGAGAGAGCGGCTATATACTACACCCTTTGGAATATAACAGGTAATAACGAATACAAAACCCGTCTTTTAATTGAACATCCTGAAAGTCCGGAAACAAAAGCGCTGTTGCTTGACGCGGGGGCTTCCACCGGCGTTTCCGTTTATCCAGGCCCCATGTGGCTTTTACCGGAATCCAGGCTTTTAGGCGGCGAACCAGCCCTCGTAAGCGCTATACAGGCTCCTTCAGGAAGGCTTGAAACAGGCTTGCCGCCTATGGTGCAGACGGGGTTGTTTACAACCAGAGAAAACGCGGTTACTCAACAGTTACGGCTTAAAAATTACGGCTTTGATTCATCGTTAAGCGTGCGCCAAAGCGGCGGGGGCGAATATTGGGCGGTTTCCGTTCCTTCAGGAAGCGATCTTAATTACACAATACTAAAACTAAAAGAAGCCGGTTTTGAGGCGTTGCCGCTTTTTTGAAACCGCATTTTTAATCTTTAATAAAACTCCTTGATTTTGGCCTTGCGTTTATCCCAGCTCGCAAGGCCTTTTTTATTATAAAACCTTACAACTTAAGCAACTCTTGAAAGCTTTCAACAAAAAATTTTCACCCGCACACAGCTTGGGCTAAAGCAAAAGTTTATCTGATTTAAACTCGCGTGTTTATCCCAAAAATTATTTATCTTGAAAACGGAGAACCGCTACGGATTTTTTAGAATTTATGTTGATTTCGTTTCATCTTTATCTTTTACTTGCTTTTCTTGATTCGGGTATTCTATTCTAGCATGGTAGTGGGCGACCAATACGCGGACGAATGTTTTTTTTATTACTTCCAAATTATTAAAGGTAAGGTCTGAATCTGAAAGTTGCCTGGCTTCAATTTTTTTATCAATTAGATCGTTTATGAATTTTTCAAGGCGCCCTGACGTCGGCTTATCCAGAGTACGGCAGGCGGCTTCGGTTACATCAGCCAGCATTACAACTGCCGCCTCTTTTGTATGCGGCGGGTTTCCGGGGTAACAAAAATCTTCTTTATTTACATTGCCGTCCCCTTCCCGTTCAACAGCCGAATGATAAAACCATGTAATCAAACTGTTCCCATGGTGGCTTGCGATAATTTCTATCACTTCGTTTGGCAAACCCATAGCTCGCGCCTTTTCTATTCCTAATTTTACATGACTTCGTATAACCGTAGCTGAAAGGCGCGGATTTAGCATATTGTGTTTGTTATAAATATTTTGATTTTCTACAAAATAATCCGCTTTGTCTATTTTGCCTATATCATGATAGTAAGCTCCAACTCTGGCGAGCAAAGCGTTAGCCCCTATTTCGCGGCAAGCGGACTCCGCCAGTTTCGCCACTTCCATAGAATGGCTATAGGTTCCAGGCGCCGCCTGTTCCAGACGCCTAAGCAACGGGGCGTCCGTATCCAGCATTTCAATAAGTTTGAATGTTGTAGCCATGTGAAGGGCGTTTTCAAACAATGGCAGTATGCCCAAAATTAACAGGCCGGAAATAACGCCGTTAAACGCGGCCCAAAAAAGCACCGGCGGGTAAACAGACAGGGGGGCGCGGGCTATAAACAAAGCGCTCGCGACGGAAGCCGCGTTTACCGCCGCCACCACAAAACCCGCTATTATAAGGTCCATTCTTCGCCTTGCGCCGTGTATAACAATTACACCGGAAAGAGCGGAGAAAACAGCCATAATATAGCCGTAAACATCCACACAGCCGGTTATAAAAGCGCATAGAGGCAAAACCATAGCCATAGTAAGCGCCAACCTAGCGTCAATTAGTATTGAAAAAAGCATCACAACAATAACGGAAGGCAACATAATTGAATTGGGGAAAAAACCGTTGTAAAGTCTTATTTCAGAAACAAAATAGCCTATAATAAAATATAGAAACATTATTATTACAAGAGCGCTTACCTCGCCTTCGTCAAGCCGGCGGCCTGTTATTCTCCTAGAACATAAAAACACGGCGATAACTCCGGCGATTGTGTATACAATTAATTTTCCGGCGAATTCGCCTCCAAAACTTGATTTTTTTAAAAAAAGCGCCATGCATAAAATAAATAAAGAAAAAACGCTTACAACCTGCTTCCACCCTATTCCAAGAGACTTTATTCTTTCCAAAGCGTTGGATTTTAAATCGGCTTCATCTTTTCGTTTTTTATTTTTTATATTCATTTGGCTAATCCCTTAGCGGTTAATTCTAGACCGTCTCCACACTCGTTTCAAGGATGAAACAGCGGAAACGGTTCGTATGCGGCGTGTTGCGGATTGTGTAGCATCTCCTACGGGAGTCGAACCCGTGTTGCCGGGATGAAAACCCGGTGTCCTAACCACTAGACGAAGGAGACTAAAATTTCCATCTGTCAGGAACCGCAATAAAAAGAAACAACGCAACTATTTGGCGCGATTGCTTCCACACAGATCCTTAATTTGGAATAAGCCGGTTAAATCCGGCTGAAACAGAAAACCTGTTTTTGTGCGGCCAAGAAGACTTGAACTTCCATACCTTTCGGCACTAGCACCTCAAGCTAGCGTGTCTACCAATTCCACCATGGCCGCTTTATAGTTACGGCTACAACACCGAATGACAGGCGATAGCGTATAACATGGCGCCCAGTTTGTCAAGCTCCTTTTCGCCTCACATAATCAGGCGGCGGCGGCGTAAGACTTGATATTTTATCTTAAAATCGCGCCGCGTTAAAAACCAGTTTACATTGAATCATAAGCCAGTTTGTCAAAGGCGACGTACTCCCAAGAACCATTTGAAAAAGAATATGTCCCCGCTTTTTTACCGCAAAAATTATAAAAATTAGCGAAACCATACGGAAAGCTGTTTTCTTGTAAATTTACAGCCGCGGATATTTTTATTCTACGCAAAGGGTTGTCTTCAAACGCGCCGTAACCAATAGCGCGTATTGAAACCGGAATAATAACATCGCTTATTTTATTTGAACTGAACGCGCCGTCCCCTATTGAAGATAGCGCGGAAGGAAAAGTAACCGACTGTATTGATTTTTTTGAAAAAGAAAAAGGTTCCACCGCGGTTATTTTAAATCCATTTACGCTAAAAGGCAAAATAAGGATTTTTTTTATCCCTGTGTATCCAGCAAGCGATGCGGATCCGTTTCTACCAGCGGTAAAAACCCATTCTTCAAAAGCTTGTTTTTCACCTTTAGGCGCCGCCGGAATGGTTTGCCGTGCGGCGTAAACCGGCGCGGACGCTTGCGGCTGTGAATAAACAGAGGACGGCGCCGGATACTGAACGTTTTGCGCCGGAACGGTTTGCGCAACCTGAGGACGCGGCTGTTGCGAAGAAACAGCCGGGGATGGAGCTTGGCGAGCCGTTTGCGAAGGAGCCTGCCGGTAAACTTCCTGACTGCGGGGCGGCGGCGCCTGGTAAACAGTCCGTTCTTCCTGCCGGTAAACGCTTGGAGCGCTTCGCCCTTCATAATCAGGCGGCGCGTTTTGGTAAACTTCCTGGTTGCGGGGCGGCGGCGCTTGGTAAACACTCCGTTCTTCCTGCCGGTAAACGCTTGGGGCGCTTCGCGCTTCGTAATCAGGCGGCGCGTTTTGGTAAGCCCCCTGGTTCTGGGGCGGCGGCGCCTGGTTATAGGCGTCCGTCCGCGAGGCGGTTTGGCTAGAATATTGATATGGCGTTGGCGTTTGGGGCGGCGAGGCGGGATAGGCGCTATCCGGCGCGTCAAACCTTGAAGCCGTAGGCTCGTTTAAAATATTGCGTTCTAAAACTTTTGGGGCGCTTTCTTTTCCATAACCCGCGGAAGCAGGTTTGCTTTCTATATTCACCGGTTCACGTTTTGCGGCGGCCAATTCTTCCGGTTCATTGTAATCGTTCCAATCTTCTTTATCATTAAACCGCGTTTCCACAACCGGCTCCGCGGCTGTTTTTCCGCGTGCGTCTGTTTTTTTTAATTCCACCGCTGTTTTTACAGCTTCTTCCGGCGCAAAATCCGCCGCGGCGTCTGTTAAGGCTGGCGGGGCCTCGTCTTCTTTTTCTTGTTCGGCCTGCGCCACAGCCGTTCTACGCACAGGCGGGCGGGGTTTTTTGCCAATTTTTTCACCCAATTCCGGCACATTTACAAGCAAGTTGGCGTCAAAAGAATTATTTTCTATTTCGGTTAAATTTTTTGGAATCGCTACGTCGTCCAATTTATTTCCGGCAAAAGCTTCTTTGCCTATTTTACGCACTGTATTTGGTATTTCCACGAAAGTTAAACTTTTATTTTTAAACGCGCCGTCGTCTATAACGGTTACTGGAAAACCGCGTATTAAAGCGGGAATAACAACCTCTCTCGCCTTGCCGTTATATCCAACAACGGCAATTCCTATGTTGCCGTTGTATATTTCTGTACGGTACTCGAAATCTTCCACTTCTTGCCCGAAAACGGGCGCGGCCGCTAAAACCGAAAGCAAAATAAAAGCAAGAATATATCTCATAAGCGCATTATCGGCATAAAAAACAACGTTCTTTCGCGCATAATTAGTTATGTAAAAACATTTCACGCTTGTTTGGCAAAAAGCGGAATTCTAAAAAAACGGCGTCGCGTTTTTACAGGCGGAATGCGGGTTATACAGGTAAAAAAACTGTTTTACGCCGGCATTATCTATTTTTAAGAGGCAGAATGAAAATCAGCCGGTTTTTACGCCCGTTTTGTGATTCCATCAATAGGACGCAACCGCCGCCGGGCAAGGCTCGACCCCCAGGCTGGCGGTTTTATATGTAAAAGCAAGCGCCGGTTTACGCCGCCTTTTTCAACCATTGCTCCAAAAATTTTCCGGCGGCTAATTCCAATTCCTGTTCCAACTCCATAGAAATTTCACCTGTTTCGGCTATGGTTTCCATAATTTTAGCGGCGTTTAAACGCAAATACTGTAAAAAATCGCGCGAGAAATCAGCTACTTTTTCTATTTTAACTTTGGATAAATACCCGTGAACGGCTACATATAAAAGCGCCGCCTGATCTTCCATGGAATACGGGTTAAATTGCGGCTGTTTTAACACCTCCATAATTCGCTCGCCCTGCACCAGCTTGTCTTGCGTAGATTTGTCCAAATCACTGCCAAATTGGGCGAAAGCGGCCATTTCGCGGTACTGCGCCAAATCCAGCCGCAACCTGCCCGCGACCTTGCGCACCGCCTTTTTTTGCGCGGCGCCCCCTATACGGCTTACAGAAAGCCCTACGTCTATCGCGGGCCGGAATCCTGAATTAAACAGCTCGGAATCAAGGAATATTTGCCCGTCCGTTATAGAAATTACATTTGTAGGTATATACGAGCTTATGTCTCCCGCCTGGGTTTCGACTATGGGAAGAGCCGTAATGGAGCCGCCGCCGTGGGAAGCGGAAAGTTTAGCGGATCTCTCCAAAAGCCGCGAATGTAAATAAAAGACGTCGCCCGGAAAAGCCTCTCTGCCTGGAGGACGGCGCAAAAGAAGTGAAATTGTACGGTAAGCTACAGCGTGTTTGGAAAGGTCGTCGTACACAACAAGCACGTCTTTCCCTTTGCGCATAAAATATTCCGCCATAGCCACAGCGGAATAGGGGGCCAGGTATTGTAAAGCGGCTGAATCGGAGGCGGAGGCCAGCACTATCAACGTATAAGACAAAGCGCCGTGTTTTTTTAGATTTTCCACTATAGCGGCCACGGAAGAAGATTTTTGACCTATGGCGCAGTAAATACAGTATACGTCCTTGTTTTTTTGGTTAATTATAGCGTCTATCGCTATAGCCGTTTTTCCGGTCTGCCTGTCGCCTATAATAAGCTCGCGCTGGCCGCGGCCTATGGGTATCATAGAATCAATGGAAAGCACGCCCGTTTGCAAAGGCGTATCCACAGAAGACCGGTCTATTACAGCCGGAGCCGGGGATTCAACCGGATAAAACGCTTCTTCTTTAAGAACGCCCTTCCCGTCTATAGGCTCGCCGAGCGGGTTCACAACGCGGCCCAAAAGACCGGCGCCTACAGGCACGGAAACCACCCGGCCAGTGCCGTTCACTTCCTCGCCGTCCTTCACCCCTTCGGCGCCGGACGTCAATACACAACCAACCCCGCCTTCTTCAAGATTTAAGGCTATGCCCTTCGCGCCGGAAGAAAAATCTATCAATTCGCCGTACACAACCTTATCCAACCCGCGAACCGTAGCGACAGAATCGCCCACCTGCCCTACAAATCCAACAGATTGAGATTGCGACCTACCCTCCCACGCGTCTATTTCTTCCTGCAAAACCTTAGTTAAATCCGCAAATTGCATTTAAACCCCCTAAACGCTCTTATAAAAACATCAATTTATTTATTTAAAGGCGCATTTGCGCCGCGTCCCGCGGCGCAAACCGGGCTATCCGCTAAAATTAAACGCAACGGCGTAAAACGCCGCCGCGTTTAATTCCCGCTCCTATCCCTTGCGCTTTCTAGCGGCGCCGCATCCGGCTAACCCAGGGCGCCGGCTCGCGCCTTGGTTGCCGCTGGGGGCTCCGCCCCCACACCCCCGCCCACCCCCAGGCGCACGAAACATTGAGCGCGTCCCTCCAACCTATGTAGCGCGGCGTGGGGCCCGATAAAGGCCCTCGCCGTAGAGAAGGCGACCGGCCCCGCTGGGAGGCCGAGGCCTCCCAGACCCACCAAAAGTTTACGGCGCCGCTTTGTTTAACGGCGGGCTTTTTCATTGCCGGACGCGGTTTTCGCGGCGCTACGCCCCGCAAAAACCGTCGCGCCCGCTCCAATTCCGCGCCCGCTTTCCAGCGGCGCCCGGCGGCTTCCGCCGCCGGCTTTCCGTCTTGGTTGCCGC
>JAITER010000047.1 GCA_031281945.1 Spirochaetaceae bacterium
CAAACAGCGGCAATAATAAAAAAAGAAAATCTGAACAATAGTTTTTATGATCTTAAAACAGGTTTTGCTGGAGAATTATTGCAAAAAGTATCAAATTATTCTAAACGGCTGGCAATAATAGGTGATTTTTCTCAAATAAAGAGTAAGGCATTAAAGGATTTTATTTATGAAAGCAACAAATGGAAACAAATTATTTTTATAAAAACGGTTGAAGACGCATTAAAAATATTGGAAAAATAATAAGAATAGAAGGTTAATCCTTGTAAATATTAGGCGGTAATTGAAATAAATTAGAAAAACACTTTTCAAGATTAAAGGAAAAATAAAATATGGGGAAAGCATTATGAAAAGAAATAAAATAATATTCATAAGAAATGAAGAAAGAGAAAAAGATCGCCCGCCGTCCATGGCGGGTGCTTCGTATCAATTTTTACATCGCATAACAGATCTGTACGCGATGCCCCGCATTGCGAGCCTCGCGCCGCTTCGCCGCCAGTAGGCGGCCCGGCCTTCGCGCCGGTTAGGCCGGCCTACGGCCTTTGTGCGGTTTTTCTCCGCCGCATTTGGGCGGTTGCTGGAATGCTACGCATTCCTTTATCGCAACCGCCCAAACGTCATATACAGCCGAAACGTTAGGCCGTTTGATGACCAATCTTAGTTAAGAATTTCTTTGGAAACTCAGGCAAAGTTATATATACAGTTTTTGATAAAAGATATTGGACTTATTTCGCTCGGCCCTGGTTGCTTGCCTACTAACCTGTGGTTGTGGCCCAAGCCTTACAAAATGCGGGCGTTTTGCGTTTTTTGACGCGGTAAGTTGGCTGAACCAAGCCTGGGCCTGGTAATCAAGCTTATGCTTGATTCAGATTGCGGAAGATTGAGGTTTCCGAACAACTCTATTTTAAAACGCGATTGCAAACAAAATAGCACGTAACGGGTTTTACGGCTATTTACGGACGGCCTAATTTAGCGCGTTGAATTTTTGGGCGGCGCGGTTTACCGCTTCCATGACGGCGCCGCGAAAAGCGCTTTCTTCCAGCGCTTTCACCCCTTCTATGGTCGTTCCGCCTGGCGAACATACGCCGTCTTTTACGGAAGAAGGTGAAGGCGAGGACAGCAAAACCGCGCCCGACCCTTTTAAAGTTTGGTAAGCTATTCTGTATGCGGTTTGCCGGTTAAGGCCGTGCAACACGGCCCCGTCCGCCAGCGCCTCCGCGAAAATAGCGGCGAAGGCGGGGCCGCTTCCGCTTACAGCCGCAAAACCGGGCAGCCGCACTTCATCTATCCATTCCACCATAGCCACCTGTTCAAACAGTTTTTGAACAAACGACTTCTCTTCGTCCGTAAAATTAGTTTCGTTTGTAAAGGCTATCACGCCTTCTCCGGCCATAACCGGCGTGTTTGGAAGGCCTACCAGAACCCTGGCGTTGCAACCTCTGTCTACGTGGTTAAGGGCGCCTATAATGCCTGAATATCCCAGGCCGGCTACTATGGAAAGGATCGCCTTTTGATCTAAATATTTTGAAAAATTTTTTAACACGGTTTTTGCGTCTTTAGGTTTTACCGCAAGAATTATTACGTCCGAATCTTTCACAAATTTTTCCGAATCCCGCTCAGAATTGACGCCCAAAGAAAAAGCGGTTTTTTCATCTTTTGCGTCGCGGGCGAATATCTTAACGTCCTGGGAGTTTATCGCCTCCGTTTTCACGACGCCGCGTATTATTGCGCCGCCCATGTTTCCAGCGCCTATAAGGCCTAATGTTTTACACATACTAATCTTTTAATCCTATATCGGTTGAAGTGTAGTAACCGCCGTTTATAAGCGTAGACACTATGTCGGACGGTTCTACAAGAATAGAGTCGCAAAGGAACGATGGAATTGCGCCAGTTCCGTTGTTGTAAGATTTTGAATCGTTTACAGGCGGTTGCAGGCCTTTGGCTATAGCGTTTACCAGTTCCGCCGCTTGACCCGCCAAAATCCGCGTATCTTTAAATACGGACATAGATTGAAGCCCGGCCGTCATATTTTTCACCGATATAACGTCGCAATCCTGGCCGGTAATTACCGGAAAATTCTCTTTTGTATAACCGGCTTTTAACAGGGCGTTTGTAACCCCGTTGGCTGTGGTGTCGTTTGAGCAAAGAACGGCGTGAAGCCGCACATCGTCTTCTCCAGGCCCATAGCCTACAGATTCGATTATTTTTTCAAAACGCGCCTGGGCGTTTTCGGTGAGCCATTGTTTGGTGGCGGCTTGCTCAATTTTCGTCTCACCTGAAGGAACGGCGAGAACGCCGGAATCTAAATACGGCTTTAACACGTGCATAGCCCCGCCAAAAAAGAAGTTTGTGTTATTGTCTTCCAAAGCCCCTGTTACAAATTCTATATTGTAAGTGTTATTTAAATCAATAGCCGCGGGTAAATTTAACTTTGTTTTTATATACCGGCCCTGAGTCTGACCGACTTTGAAGTTGTCGAAAGAGGTGTAATATTTTACGGCGTCGCTGTTCATGATAAGCCTGTCGTAGGAAATTACGGGGATGTCCGCGGCTTTTGCTTTTTTCAGAACCTCGGTAAGAGAAAAGCTGTCTACAGCCGTTATCACCAGTATTTTTACCCCTGAATTTATTAAATCTTCAATTTGATTTTGCTGAATCGAAGCGTCGTTTTCCGCAAAACGTAAATCTACTTCGTAACCGGTGTTTTCCAGTTGTTGTTTAATGTTCTCCCCGTCTTGATTCCAGCGCTGTTGAAGCACTGTGGGCATAGAAACCCCGATTTTTATTTTTTTTTCATCTTTGCCGCAGGAAAGTTGCAAAAAAACGCAAAGCGACAACAAGACCGCCGGGGCGTTAAACCTTCTCTTTTTTTTCATGGCGAACTTCCTCCAAACTTTTATTTTACTAACATGAATTTGTTTTCAAAACTTTAATTTAGCGTTTTATTGACGCCGCCGCGGTTTTCCCTGCCCAAGCGAAACCGCGTTTTTGCTTTGTTTTATTTAAATTTTTCAGATTCGCTTTTTTCTTAACGGCTTAAAGCCGTTTAAGGCGTTATAACGGTTTACTATGTTGAATATTATATATTACAAATACCGGAATTTAAAGAAGCCGCATTTTATAAAAAGGCGGGTTGAAAACTTGAAAACCGTGATAAATTACACTAGCGTTTAAGAGGGAAAGTTTGGTATAATTGAAATATGGCTGATCCAAAGGGTTTTTTAACATATAAGCGTAAAGTAGCGCACTACAGGCCGGTTAATGAGCGTGTGCGCGATTATTTTGAGGTTGAGGAGCGTTTAACCGGGGGCGAGAGAATCGAACAGGCCAGGCGCTGTATGGATTGCGGGGTTCCGTTTTGTCATTGGGCCTGTCCTTTGGGTAACGCCATGCCTGAATTCCAGGATAAACTTTGCAGGGGCGATTGGGAGGGCGCGTGGGCCGTTTTGCAGGAAACCAGCCCTTTTCCGGAATTTACAGGCAGGTTGTGTCCCGCGCTTTGCGAAGTTAGTTGCGTTTTGGGTTCAAATGATGAACCCGTAACCTGCCGCCAAAACGAGCTTGATGTTGTTGAAAAAGCTTTTGAATTAGGTTTTATAATCCCAAGGCCGCCCAAAAAAAGGTGCGGAAAAAAAGTGGCCGTAGCCGGCTCCGGGCCCGCCGGACTGGCCGCCGCCGCCTTTTTAAACCGCGCCGGTTTTTCCGTTACGGTTTTCGAGGCGGACAAGCGGGCCGGCGGTTATTTAAGGTACGGCATTCCTTTTTTTAAGATGGAAAAAAAGATAATAGACCGCCGTCTCGCCATAATGGAGGCTGAGGGCGTAGTTTTCAAAACGAATATGCGCGTGGGCGATGGATTTTTCGCTTTCGGCACATCGGCGGAAGGGGTTCAAACGGTTTCGGTTAAAGAATTGCTCGCGGATTTCGACGCCGTTTTGCTCACCATAGGCGCCCGTAAAGCGCGCGACCTTACTGTTCCTGGGCGCGAACTTTCAGGCGTTTATCAGGCTCTGGATTATCTTTCCGTGCAAAACCGTATACTTTCGGGTGAAAAACTTGGCGTCCCGCCTATTTCAGCCGAAGGAAAAAAAGTTCTGGTTATAGGCGGCGGCGACACGGGCTCAGATTGTGTAGGAACGGCTAACAGGCAGGGCGCGTTAGCTGTAACACAAATTGAAGTTATGCCTTCTCCGCCGGTTTCAAGGCCGCCGCATCAACCCTGGCCTTTGTGGGCCGGTCTTTTTAAGACGACCAGCTCGCACGAAGAGGGTTGTGAAAGGCTTTTCGCGGTAAATACAAAATCTTTTGCCGGAGAAAACGGCGTTTTAAAAAAAGTTAAACTTTGTAAAGTTGAATGGGCGTCCGAAAACGGGATTCCCCGCATGAAGGAAATTCCCGGAAGCGGCTTTGAAATTGACGCGGATATGGCGGTTTTGGCTATGGGATTCGTTCACGTTGTACAGGAAGGAGCCGCGGCGGACGCCGGTTTGGAAACTGACCAACGCGGCAATATAAAAACGGACGGAAGTTGCCGCACTTCGGCGCCTCGCGTTTGGGCCGCCGGAGATTCCCGTAATGGGGCTAGTTTAATAGTACGCGCCCTGGCGGACGGATCTTTGGCCGCGAATGAAATAATTAAAAGTTTAAAAGGCTGATTTTGCGTTTTAAGAACCCGTCTAAAAACCTTCAGTTTTATACGGGTTCTTAAATAATTTTACAAATTAAAAATTGTGTTTTCTATTTTCCCTATTTGAGCTTTGTACAGTTTTGATATATCCCGCCCGTAATCGGCTATAAGGCGCACCATATTGCGGGGATTGTTTTTTTCATCTTTAAAGTTAAGCCTGTCTCCAAAGTCCCCGACTCCGGGGCTTATATACGCATTTTCATTTAAACAAGGATCCATCCAAAGGCTGTACACCTCTATATCTGGAACGGCGCGCGACGTCCGCAGGGCGCCTGGAAGGGCCGCTATAATGTTTAAAAATTTAACGGAAGCCGGTTTGATGTTTTGAGATTCTAAAAAACGCATTATCGCTATAATCGAACCGCCGGTGGCGTTCATCGGGTCGCAAAAAATTAAATCTTTTCCATCTAAATCTTCCGGATTATAGCAACTGCGTTTTAAGTCCAGTATATACTCCATGTCGTTTTCTTTTTTTGTTTCGTTTCTGTTTATTTTAAAAAGGGCGAATGGCGTAATGTATCCTTTTGAATGCCATTCCTGTATTTCTTTGCTTACAATGATTGAAGGCAAAAGAGCGCCGCGCAACATAACGCACATGGCCGTGTTGCCGATTAAAGAATCCACGTTTGGAAGTTTATGAACGGCGTAGTTCTGAAACGGAGAGTTTACCGGTGTTTTTACAAGAAAATATGTTTTGTCCTCGCTGCGTCTTCCGCCCCATACAAAATTAAAAAGCATTTCGCAGGCTCGTTGTGTGTAATATATATATTCTTGATGTCCGTAAGTTTCTACATTACGCAACTTTGATATAAGCCGGGAAACCTCGCCGTGAGTTTCGTGCGGCATTTCAAATGAATAAATATGTATGCGGTTATTTTCTTTGCATATTTGTTTTATAACTTCTCCTATTTTATTATACATGGATATAAGTTTTTCCATGCTTTCTTTTTCATAAACATTTTGTATTGATTTAAAATTTGAATAATAAATTTGTTTTAAATCTTCTATAACTTTTAAATCTTCATTTGTTAAATAGCCGTTAATATCTTTCGCTTTTAAAACGATGCGTTCATTCCCGTCCATAATATTATCCTCCTTAAAGCTTTAAAAAGGATAACCGTAAAAACGCTTTTTTTCTATCGCCGCGCCCGCGCCCGCGTCTTTAGCCGCGCCTTTAGCCGGGGCTTGAGCTTATACATCCGCGCCGGGCGGCTAAAACGGACGGACGCGGATTTACGGCGTGGCTAATTAAAAGGGCGGAACATCGACGTGTATTTTCCGCATCTAAGGACTCCTGACGGGCAAAAAAAGCTCTCCGAATCTCCGGTTATAGGGACGGCGGCTTTTTCGCCTGGCTTCCAGGAAGAAAATACGCTGGAAAAAGGCGAACCGTCCATCCACGGCCCGTCGCTTGGTATCTTTATCTCAATGTAGTCCCTTTTTCGGGATTTGATGCGGCTTGAGTTAAAACTTGATTCCGCGGTTTTTTTCGCCGCTTGCTCCCAATCCACCGTCCACGGATTCTCGCGGGCGCCTTTTTCTATTTTGCCGTCTTCCTCAAAAAGAGCCCTAAAACGCTTCCAGTCGAAATTTTGCGCTTCTCTGTTTTCTTTGCCTTCTGACGCGAGCAATCTGTAAAAATTCGCGTCCACCCCGCCGCGCCAGGAAAGTTTTATTTTACCGCCTTCGGCGTCAAGCGGAAAAATAGCGCCGGCGGGTCTAAAAACGCCTTTTTGCATCCCAATCCTGGGCCAAAACGGATAGGCGCTCACTGGAACGGAAGCTTCCAAAAAAGGTTTTATTGTTACGCCCTCCAAACTTTTCAACGTAAGCGATCTTTCCACCCCGCCTGAGTCCAGCCATTCCAAAACCCAAAAACACGGCCCGAAAGATTTTTCCCAAAGAGAAGGGATGGGCGGAGATACGACCTCGTAATCTTCCGCTTCGCCGGAAATGGAGCAGGCGAGGGCTGTTGACGCGAATAGAGCGCATAAAACCGGCCTTAAAATCCGCGCCTTATATAAAAAGAATTGAAAATTATTTTTTCCCATACATTAAATAATAAGCGCCGTAACTTTTTGCTTTTTTTGAACCAAGAACGCCGGTTTTATCGCGACCCGCGCATTATACGCCGCCCAGGAGTCGCTGCGTAATCAAGGGAATCGTTTGATAAAGCGCGTCCGCCTCATTTAACGGCCCGTTTTGAACGGCTCTAATTGTTTTTTACTTTAAACTTTTTCCTAAATGCTATAAAATTTACATTCAAACTTGAAAATAGAGCTGTGCTAAACCAAGCCCGCTTGATAACCAAGCCCAAGCTTGGTTCAGTCAGCTTCCGCTAAAAACTCAAGGTTTTGCAAGGCTTTAGCCCGGCAGGTTAGCGGACAACCCGCCAGGTTGTTGAACAAGTAAAATAAAGGATTCCGGATTTTTCCGTGTTTGCGCTTTATAACGGTGTAAAATTGAGGGTGTTTCAGGCTGGATGAAAACAAAATCCGCGTTAAATACGGCGATAAATCTGTCTCATAAAAAAAAATACGGTCAAGCCGCCGCGCTTCTTGTTCAAAATATATACAACTACAGGGATAATTGGATTTTTTATTACACTCTTTCTTTGGCTTCCCTTTATTCCGGCGATGCGGGGGCCGCCCGTAATTATGTAAGAACCGCTTACGAAATAAAAGGCGGCGAGCCGCAGGTGTTGCTTTTGCTCGCGGTTCTATCTTTAAAACGCGGCGACAGCGGGCGCGCGGTGAATTATTATTTAAAAGTTTTGGACGCTGATCCCAAAAACCCAATCGCGCTCGCCGGCTTAAAGTTTATAAAAAAACATTCAGGCGGCGAATTAACAGAATGGACGGAAAGTTCAAAAATAACGCGCCTTTATCCGCGTTTTCACAAAAAAAGAAAAAATCCATTTTCGCCGTTTATTGTTATTTTAGCCGCGCTGTGCCTTGCGGGCGGCGGTTTTATGTTTTATAAAAAAGCGGGATTTTTGAACAAGCCGCAAACCGCGCGTGAAGGTTTTTTGCAAAGCGCACTGGAAGCGGGTGAAAAAAAAGAGGCCGTGGAAAAGGGCGGCGGGAGCTGGCGGTACATACTTACGGAAAAAGAAGTGGTTTATTTGTACGAAAAAGCGCGTTCTCTTTTTAATTCGCGCAGGGATGACGCCGCCCGCGTTGAAATTAACAGGATTTTACTTTCCAACGCCGCGGAAGGCGTTAAAAACAAGGCCGTTATCCTTTCCGCGTATCTTGAACAACCGGATTTTGCTTCCATAAAAGATAAATACTCATACAGCCAAATAGCTAAAGAACCCGAACTTTTTAACGGATGTTCGGTTTTGTGGAAAGGCATGGCCGCCAATATAGAGACGTCTCAAAATAAAAGCGCTTTTGACTTGCTTGTAGGCTACGACACGCGCAATAAGCTGGAAGGTATAGTTAGGGTGGTTTTTGAAGGGGCGGTGGAAGTGAACGCGGAAACCCCGCTTGAAGTTCTTGGCGGCGTAGCGGCGTCCGGCGCGGAAGCTTCCGGTTTTTTTATAAACGGCCGCGTTTTGCATCAAAGGGCGGCGGGCGCGGGGCGTTAATCTAACGGCAGCAATTTTTGCGCTTCCATTTCCGGCATTACGTCAAACCCGCTTAATTTTTTTTCGATTTGCCTGGTGCGCGTTCCTGTTTTTTCCAATTCCGCGCCGGCCTGCTCCAGTTTCTTTTTCGCGGCCTCCAAAGTAACGGCGAACTTGCCGAACTCCACGCGTACGGCGCCAAGCACGTTCCAAATTTCGTTGGTTCTTTTTTCCACGGCCAGAGTTCGAAAACCCATTTGCAGGCTGTTTAAAAACGCGGATATTGTGGTGGGGCCTGTAATGGTAACTTTGTATGTGTTTTGTATATATTCAAAAAGAGACGGAATGCGCAAAACCTCCGCGTATAAGCCTTCAAACGGCAAAAACATAATGGCGAATTCTGTGGTGTTCGGCGGATCTATATATTTTACGTGTATTTCTTTCGCGAAATTTTTAATTCTCGATTCAAGTTCTTTTTTTGATTTTTCTATTCCCTCACCGTCCGCCGCGTCGTAAGCGTCCATAAGCGATTCGTAACTTACGGTCGGAAACTTTGAATCTACCGGCAGCCAGACGGTTTTGCCTTCTTCCCTGCCGGGTATTTTTACGGCGAACTCAACGTTGTCCCTGCTTCCCTGTTTTGTAGCTACGTTTTTGGCGTACTGATTCGGCGACAGCAGTTGCTCAAGGATGGCGCTTAACTGATACTCGCCCAAAACCCCTTTTGTTTTTACGTTGGATAAAACTTTTTTTAGATCGCCTACGCCGGAAGCCAGGCTCTGCATTTCGCCGAGCCCCTTCTGCACCATTTCCAGCCTTTCGCTTACAAGTTTAAAAGATTCGCCTAACCGTGTTTCCAGGGTTTTGTGCAGTTTTTCATCCACAGTTTCGCGCATTTTTTCCAGTTTTTCGCCGTTTTCTTTTTGAATGTCCGCAAGTTTTTTTTCTATGGTTTCGCGCATTTTTTCAAGGACGGCGGTCGTGTCTTTTGTAAGAGCGCCTATTCGGAAAGAAAATTTTTCTTCAAAAGAATTCAGCGCTTTTGTTAATTCTTCCCTGCCGTTCTTGGAAGAAGCCTCCATAAGTTCTGATATTGATTTTATTTTTATCTCCGTAAGAGATGTAAAATTGGTTATATTGCAAGAAAATTTTTCCTCAAAAGATTTTAACGAAGATGCCAGTTCTTCGCGCGCTTCTCTGGCGGACTTGTTCGTTTCTTCGCGTATTCTGCCAAACTCATCCCGCATTGACGATTCGTTTTTATCAAGCTTTTTTTCGTAGTCTATAAATTTTTGCGATATGTCTTTTTCCGGTTTATCGCCTGAGCGTTTAATTATAAAAATTATAAATAAAACCATCTGCGCTATAATAACAATTAGCAACATGATTTCTATAACAAACTTTGCTTCCATAAAAAATCCTTTTTGATTTCTAACAGCCGGTAAAGACTGGAATCATTTTTGTAAACATAAGGGCGAAACGCGCGCAACGCAAAAAACCGCCGCCGTTAGCCGGTTTGCTTGTAAAAAGCATATATTGCCATAAACAGCGAATTTTCAGGCTTTTACGGGCTGTTTTCTTGTGTTTGGGGCGTTAAACCAAAAACACACGGTTTGTCCGGCGGCCTTAAACTTGTTCAACAACACAGTTGACTGCCTAATAAGTCTTGCAAGACGCCGCCCGTTTTGCTGTTTTTAGCGTTGTTGGCGCAAGCCGGGCCAAGCATGGCCATGCTTGCGGAAACTGAAGCTTCTGAACAAGCCCGTTCTAAAAAATAGAACCGTATTTAAATTTTAGTTGTTGTATGAGCGCTTCAAGCGCGCGAAGTTCCGCTTCTGTAAGAGAGGTTCCAAAATAAATATATCCGTCTACTTTTGCTATAAGCTCGCGTAAAGTTTGCAAATCCACCCTAAGCGGCCCTATAGGAAGACGCACGGCTGGCATTACAGTCTGCTGCTGGACGTTTGGAGGCGGCGTTGTTGTTTGCTGCACAGCCTGGGCCAGGTTTTGAACTGGCGCGGGTTGTTCTTGCGGGCGGACGGTTATGGGCGGGGTTACAATTATAGCGGCGGGAACGCTTTCCTCCCGTTCTTCAGGCGGCGGGTAAGACGGCGTTACATTAACTTTGTTGTAATCAAACCCGTAAATATCCTCCGCGGCCAGTAAAATCGTCATCTGCCGCTTTTGCCAGCGCTCAATGCGGCCCACGTCCATAAAATAGCAGACTGCGGAGTCCTTTACGGAAAAAGGCAGGGAGTTGAAATTTCGCCCGGATACGTATTCCGGCTTCCAGCGGGATTCGTTTAAACGCTTCCAGTTGGCGAAATAAACAAAATCAGGCGACTCCAGCCCAGGAACGAAAACGCTGCCCATAAGGCCGTAACGGTTGCCGCGAGAAAGCCACCATTGGTCGGCTGTGGTGCGGTTTATTATGGTTTCGTTTTCTATAGGGCGCAGATCCGTTCTAAAATTAGGCGCGGCTTTTTCGCCCAGGAATGTATCAATTAAAAGGCTTAATCCGGCGTTGGCGCTTTTCGGCCCCCAGTTCTCAACCGTGTAGTCTATGCGCGCTCCGTTGCTTACGCCGGAACTTGCCGTGCGGATAAAAGAAAATTCAGCCGTTATGCGCAATTCTTTTGATTCAAAAACAAAAGCCGGTTTGCTCTGCGTCCCGCGTATGCGGGTTCTAAACGACGGGCTTTCGCCAAGCACATAAATTTTGCCGTCTATAAAAGCGGAAAGATAACTCGTCCTTTTGTCTTTATCCCAGAAAAGCGGCTCGTATACTTTTTTTTCTACATCCGTCATGTAGTACAGATGAAATTTTCCTATTGAATCGTCCAGCACAAGTTTTATGCGCCCGTCGGAGTATTCCTCCAGAGCGCCAGAGGAAAAACAAATAAAAACAAGAATAGCGCATAGCGCATATTTTTTCATGGCGACCATCTGCTTGTTTCCAGCGCTTCGTAAGCGTTTAACGTGTAAAGAAGGCGGTCCATTATTTCAAGAGCGCTTGTTTTTATGGCCAAAAGCCTTTTTGTAACTTCATGGTCCGTCTTTTTGGGTTCTTCCTTGACGGAGGCCTGGGGTATGGAAGCCGGAGCTATAGCGGAAACCGGCGGCGCGGCGGCTGATTGTTTTTTTTCTTCTTCACTTATAGCCTGCATCATAAGGTATGGGGCTATCCTGTTTTGATACGCTAAAATAGCTTCATCGTAAGTCGGGCCGCCTGTAAAAGGCCCTTGCGCCGTCTCCGCGGGCTTTACAAGAGCGCGTATTTCTTCGCGCAACTCGTTTTCCACTTTTTTTTGTTTAATTAACGATATGCGGTTCATGGAACTTTCGTATTTATGGCTTTTCATGTATTGCTCAACGATTATCGAATAATACGAAAGAGAACGCTCGTAATCTTCCATGGCGTAATAACATTCGCCTATCCAGTAAATCGCGGACGCTTTTTTGTTGTACTCAATTTGTAAATCCTCAGGAGAAGCGCCGGCGATGACGTCGTAACGAACGCTGTTTAAATACCTGCCGTCTATCCTTATGCTTTTTTCGTATTCCTCAAAACAGCGTATGGCGTCCGTGTAGCGTTTAAGAGAAAAAAAAGCCCTGCCTTTGTGATACGGCGCTTCCAAAACCCGTATATTGGACGGGTCGGCGCGGCGCATATCGTCCATGTCGTATATGGCGTTCTCGTATTCTCCAGCCGCAAGTTCAGTTATAGCTATCCAAAAAAGAGCCTCCGCGCGTTCTTCCCCGCTTTGAGCGTCCCGGACGACGGCGCGTAAATTCTGCACGGCTTGAGAAAAACGCCCCTGTTCGTATAAAGCTATCCCCTCGTCTATGCGGCCCGCTATGTTGTAAGCGCCGGAACGTTGCTGGGCGCATAAAAAACCGCCCAAAAAAATAAACGCCGCAAAAACAACCGGCGCTCTATTCTTCGTATACATCTCATAAACATTATCGGCATAAATATTTTCAAACTTTATCCTAAAGACGCTTAGTTTTTATAATTTTTTGAATTTTTTGGAAAAAAGGCATATTTTTCGTTGTTGGGCGCATTTTCGCCGCGAAGCGGCGAAAACCGGGCTATCCGCTATAATTTGGCCGCTTTAGCGGCCAAATTCCGCTACTATCCCTTGCGCGGCTTAATGGCGCCGCTTCCGGCCAACACAGGCGCCAACTCGCGCCTTGGTTGC
>JAITER010000095.1 GCA_031281945.1 Spirochaetaceae bacterium
CCACAAAATTATTATAACCGTCACGTTTAAAAAAAGGCACCGTTTTCCCGCGTTTTTTTAATTTAATCAAAATTATGGTTTGCCCCCCCCCCCCCCCCCGCAGTGAAAAGCTTGCGGCATTTTTCCAGCGCCGTATCGCTTACGTCAAATCCGGTGTAAAACGGGTAATCCGCCAAAAGCAACTGGCCGCCGTCCCCGCAACCGAATTCCATAACGGTTTTTATTGAGCGCTCCGCCACAAAAGAATTTATTATTCCGGCCTTAAAAGCCGCTAATTTATCGCGGGAGCCCGCGCCGGAATTCCCGCCTTGCGCATAACGCCCCTCCCAATAATCCGCAGAATCAAAACTTTTTATTTTTTCAAACACTTTCTTTAATTCAGGAAACGCTTCCACTACAGCCTTTAACTGCCTGTCATTACCCCCGCCGTTAACATTGCTTACACATAACCCGTTTTGGTCGTTTGGAACAACCTCGCTCGCGGCGTTAAACCCGTTCTTTATAACGGCGCATTCCGTACCTTTTAAATTAGCCATCGCCCAAAACCAGACGTCGTCCGCTTTGGGCGCCAGCTTCAAAAATAATTTTTCGTCCGTACACCGCCCGTCCAAAGAATGCGGCGGATACAAAACGCCGCCTCCGGTTGTAGGAAAAACGCTTTCGTTACAACAAAAACCGGCGCTCATAAAGTTCCATTCGCTGTACGGCCTTAGGCTCCCGTCTTCGTAAACCCTTATTTCATGCGCCCTGTGGCAGTGTATGGCGCGAGGGTTTTCGATATATGCGGCCTTTAACGCCTTTAACCATTTCCTGGGATAAAAAATATCGTCGTCCGCCGTTATCAGAACATCGTCCGGAAACTCCAGCAACGCCGGAACAAGTTTTTTATACGATTTTAAATCATCGCAAAATCTAATCTCCAGCCCGCATCTTTTAAGTTCTTCCAGCTTTCGCGGAATCTCCGTCCCATGCGCCAGATACAAAACTATTTTTTCCGGCGCCTCGCTCTGGGACAAAAGAGAGCAAACCGCGTAAAACACGGACTTTTCAACACGCTCCCCGTAGCTGGTAAGCGTTATTATAAACCTGGGCGAAGAACCCGCCGCCGGGTTTAGCGGCTTAACGCCCCATTTCGCAAACATTTTGCGAAGCGCGTTTAAAAGGCGCGGTGCGTAGCGGCGGCGCAAGTATAAAAGGCCGTAGGGAATAAAAGCTTTTACAAAAAACTTAATGAACCGCTTTACAGTCATAAGCCGGCCTGGAAGCGGCGTTCCTCAAAGCGATAAATCATAAACCGGAATTTAGTGTTATTTGCGGGACAATAAGAAAAACCCGTTAAAGCAACAGGGGGGGGGGGGGGTAACTTCATTGTTAAATATTAACTCATAGGACGGGCTTGTTTCAATAACCTGCCTGGTTGCCTGCTAACCTGCGGGCAAACTTTGCTAAAAACAGCAAAACGCTGCGCATTTGCTGTTTTTAGCGGGCGCCGGCCTGTCCAAGCAGGGCAAACATGGCCTTGCTTGCGGAGACTTGCGGAAAACGCCGCGCATTTAGGCCGGCGGGAATTTAAGCAGTTCTATGCGGCTTGCTATATACGCGAGGCTGTCTTTGTTTAGTACGGCTTTGTAAAAACCTCCGCCGGGAAGTTCTTCGATCTTGTAACCGCCGCGTTTTACAAAAGCGCGCGCCGCGCCGGGAGCGAACCAGTAAACAAGGGCTATATTTTGGCCGTCTAGTTCTATAGCGTTTACGCCTTTTTTGCTTATGGCGCAACCGGAATTAAACAAACAGGGTACGGGAAGGTCGTCGCCGTATAGACTGCCGCGCAAAGCGCCGCGTTTTTCCGAAGCGCTTAATTTTTTTAGATCAGACCTTAAAAGCGCCACCGCTTTTCTAATCCGTTCCCTTTCTTCACCCTGCGCGTTTTGATAATTGCGGCAGTGTGTTTCTATTTCATATTTTATATATTCAAAACGACCAAGCGATTTAAAAAGCGGCCTGTGCGTATGCGCTATAATCGATATACATCCGTTTTTTATGGAAAAATCATACGCTTCTTTTTCTATAAAAAAACGTTTCCCTGGATTGCGGGATATGTTCATTGTGGGTATACCCAAAGGGCGCAGAAAATAGCGTATAAAAAAATGCAACAATGGGTCAAAACGAGTGTAAACAGGAGACGCTTGATGTCCGTGATACACATATATGGGATTGTAAGCGGTTTCTATTTTAATGGCGATTGCAAGCGGATACGGATAGTCTTTTTCAAATATAAGCGAGCCGTCGTGATTGCCTATGGTTTTATACAGCATATTTTTTTCCGCAAACCCGTCAAAAACGCCGTAAAGCTCTTTCCAGGCCCGTTTAATTTTTGAAAGCCGGTAGCGTTGCACGTCCTCTACATCGCCGTTTAAAACAAGATTCCAGCCTTCCGCAAGGTATTTTTCCCGCAACAGAGTGGTTAGCATAGGGCCGTTATGCGAAAGATCATCGCCGTAACCGCCGTCTCCCATGTGCAAATCACTTAAAATTAAAACTTTTTGAGCGGGACGCGGGGGTGTTGCGCCGTCTTTGGAAAAAGGAATGGGACGCATATCCAGCACATTTTTTTCGTTAAAATGAGTCTTTAGAAGCGTCTGAAAAAAAACGCCGCCGTTTGGCGTAAAATTATTTTTCATTGTTTTATTTCGCAAGAAATAGAACTTGTTTAACAAACCGGCCGGCTGTTAAACAAGCCCTGTTTTGAACGGCTCTATAAAAACAAATCCAGGGACTGAAAAACAAATTAAAGGCTTGCGCTCCGTCATGCGCCCCCCGTTCCGAGACATCTTACGCAACCCTGTATATGAACGTGCGATTTTCCCGGACGCTCAAAAATCCTCGCTATAAGATATTCATCAAGCGGAACTTCCGCGCCGCAAACAGGGCATCTGCGCTCTCTGCCGCCAGAAACGCAAAACCCGCATCCAGTTATGTGCAACAGCCTGTCTTTTTTGCCTGTAGAAGGAAACACTTTAGACATTACATTTTCGCCAAGCTCAAAACGGGCGGCGCAGACGGGACAAGTATGCGCCTCGCCGCGTACGCCGTCTTTGGGAGCATAAGCAAAACCAGGCGTTTTTTTTTCTTTTTTAGGCGCTTTAACCGCAAAACCGTCTTGTTCAGCCCGTTTTACGCCGCAAATCCACCGGTAAAAAAGAAACAACAGTAAAGCCAAAACAAAAGCCGCCGCAGATATAACGCTAAGAATTTCCATAACTTTATTATCGGACGAGCCGGTTTTCAAAAAGGCGCCGCTAAAAAACTTCCGCTTTAAGCCGCCAAATTGGAACAGGAAGCGTTTTTTCGCGTTTTATAAAGCAAAACTCAAAAAAAACGGCCTATGATTTTAAAGGAAACGGGTACGGCTCATTAAAGTAACGTAAATATTGAAGATGGGCCTGGCGTTCCAGCATATCGCGCCCATTTAAAGTTAAGCAACCGGCTTTCGCCGCCCGTCTTAAAAACCGGGTTTGGGCCGGTTTGTATATAACGTCCATAACTTTTTCGCTACCGTTAAATTGGTACATCTCCAACGGGTCGTTTTCAATACGCGGCTCCATGCCCACGGACGTAGTGTTGATTATGAGGTCTGAATATTGCGCGATTTTTAAGCTAACATCCCGTTCTTTTAAAGAAGCCGATTTAAAAACGTAGGCGTCCGCCAGTTTTTGAGCTGTTTCCAGCGTGCGGTTCACTATAAGAACCCCGGCGCCCAAACGGGAAAGCTCGAAGGCCGCGGCGTTGGCGGCCCCGCCGGCTCCAATCAAAACGGTTTTTACGCCGCGAAGGTCTTTGCGGCCCATCCATTCCAAAAGCGAATCCGAAAAACCCTTGGCGTCCGTATTGTAACCGCGCCAGCCGTCTTCGTTGCGGACTATAGTGTTGCACGCCCCTATGTTCTTTACGCCTTCGCTTGCCTGCGCAAGGCCTGAAATCACCGCCTTTTTGTGCGGGACGGTGACGGCCGCCCCTTGAAGGTTTATAACTTCGGCGAGCCTCATAAAAGCGTCCGCATTTTCCGATGGAAAGGCTATGTAAACGGCGTTGCGGTTTGTATGAGAAAAAGCGCCGTTAAAAATTTCCGGACTGGAAGACGCCTCCAGCGGCCAGCCCAAGATACCGTACACGGCCGTATCCTTGTTTATAGAACGAAATCTATAAAACGAACAAAGCTCTTCCGGCGAAATCTGCCCCGCCGCGCTCGCCAAAACGCCGTTCGGGGTTTGGGCGCAGGCGAAAGTCCAGGCGGAACCTATTTGCTCCGCCAAAATTCTTGTACAAATCCCCTGGCGCCCCATGGAAATAAAAACTTTTTCACATTCATTAAAATTCCGCGCTTCTTCTATAAGAAGCGCCACATCGTCCAGGTTTTTAGGTCTAACGGCGGCCTTCGCGATTTCGTCAGAGCGTTTTATAAAAGACCTCATCTTTTGAGCCAAATTCTCCGGCGTTCCGTTAAAGTCATGAAAAGACCTTACAATGCGGGTTCCAGCGGCGGCGGCGGCGGCTTCCAGCGAGTCCATCTTTGAACCGGCGTTTACGTCCACAAAAGCAAAAGGCTTCCCTCCAGCCGCGGCGCCTTCCACCGCGCCAAGCAGAAAAGCTTCCCTTTCGTCTTCCCCGCCTTCAAACAAACCTCCCTGGCTTAGTGGATTCGCCGTAAGCAAAACAGGAAGGCCCGCGGTTTTTGTAAACCCCGAAACGGAAGCGCGCTCCTCCGGCAAAAGATAATCGGCCCGCAACTCAACCATATCTATGCAATCTATTGAATTCTTAATGAATTTCGCGTTTTCTAAAAGGCTCTCTCCGGTTAAAACAAGACATATCCTGGACATAGTTTTATTCTAGCAAAGTTCGCCCGTTTTTTACATACCTTGCCGGCGGGCGCCGGCAACCAGGCGTTCTTGGACGAATCCCGTCTTTAAAAATCTTTTCTTCGCCTGTAAACTAGGCGTTGAAATTAACAATCGCCGTTTTCGGCGCCGGTATTGGCGACCCTGTTGTAGAGGCGGCATTTAAATAAGGCGAAGGCGGCGGAATTAGCAAACAGGCCGGGTTGCGGACCTGCGGCGCTTAAACGGGTGGTTGACGGCGGCAATGTAATTGAATTGTTAGTGGAAGGAGGCGCTTTTTGATTCCTTTTTTTATAAAAAAAATATTTTGGAAAATAATCCCGCAAAAAGCGGGGATAAAAGTAAGGGAGGCGTTTTATTTTTGTATAAGCGCCTATCTAACAAAAAAGTATAATCCCTCCACCTCTTTTAAACATTATTTATCAATAGCCGCCATAGCGAAAAACGAGGCGCCTTATATTCGCGAATGGATTGAATATCATTTAATAGTAGGCGTAGATAAATTTTATATATACGACAACGAATCGGAAGACGGATTAAAGAAAATTTTACAGCCATACATAGAAAGCGGAATAGTTGAATACAAATATATACGCGGAAAAAGTAAACAGATTTACGCATATAACAAAACTTTAACCAGAGTAAGGAATAAAACATACTGGCTTGCGCTGATAGACATAGACGAGTTTATAGTTCCGGTTTCGGAGAAAACCATACCGGACTTTTTAAAAGGTTTTGAAGACTTCCCCGCCGTTCATATAAACTGGCTTGTCTACGGCTCAAGCGGGCGAAAAACCAAAACAAACGGCCTTGTTATAGAACGTTTTAAAGACCACTCGGAAACTGATTTTTACCAGAACAGGTTTACAAAAGCGATAGTCAACCCCCGTAAAACGATAATAATAAACGTGCACGGCTCAACTTACATACACGGCGCTTTAGGCGTAAAATCCGACCAAACGGCTGAACAAAATATAAGTGTAAGCGCCTCAATTCACTACGATAAAATACGCATAAACCATTATTACGGAAAATCCTACGAGGAATTTTTAAACAAAAAAAACAGAGGCAGGGGAACCAATGTAACTATAAGATATATAGACGATAATTTTTACGCCCTCGACCGCAACGAGGTTAAAAACGACCCAATCATGGATAAATACATACCGCTTATATACGAAAACTTAAAAAAACGCGCGATACGTTGAGCGAGCCCCCGCGCATCATGGGGGGGGGGGGGGCGAAAACCCATATGCGTTTACTTAGGGACGAGCAGCCGGTAAAGCGCCGGTAGCCGTTTCCGTTTAGAATTGGCACAAAGAGCCGCAATCTGATGCATGTTTTCAAACAGTCTTGTGAAACAGACGGTCTCAAGAAGTATATGCTTTACCATGACCAGCATAAGCCACTGCTCACGCCATAACGACCACCTTTTATCGGGGGCACTTTCCTGCAGAGGGGGAAAAACGCCCTTAGTTTATGTGTCACGCCAAATAAGGGGGCAAAAACGTATGACTGTAACCGCGTTTGATACTTGTATACTCCTTGAGATTCACGCTAACTTCGCGTTACCAGTCTACCTCTCTATGCTTACACTTTTAAGCAAACCTCGTTATACTTATCCAGTGTCGTATATAGCAAGATTATCACAGCAACTAAGCAAACACTTTAAGCAAGATGTCGC
>JAITER010000096.1 GCA_031281945.1 Spirochaetaceae bacterium
AAGTTTACGATGCAGACGCAAATCGGCTACGTCCACTCGATGTCGGATTTTTACATCGTTCAAACCGGCGGCGGCGAAAACGATCGCGTCGCCATAACCGAAACGACCATCGGCGGTTTCAACCGGTACAACAAGGACGTTCATAAGAGCATTCCAGAATTTGACCGCATACGCCGCGCGGTTCAGCACTTTACCTCGATTAATGACGAAAATGACAAGACGTCGTTTGTAAGCATTATGCGCAAGGGCGAGAGCGGCGATTACGCCAATACTTGGCTGCTTGCCGATTACAGCGACAATTCTATTTGGGAATTTGAAGAAGGGCTTGCGTTTTACAACGTAACGCATAAATCCGCGGACGATGAAAAGCCGTATTTTATCGGCGCGAATTATCCTAAGCATCCGCCCATCAAAAATCTTGAATGTTCCAACGACGGCGGCGACGACATTCGCAGGCATCAGGGCGCTCGGCGCGTCCGTCTGCCGCAACTTGTTGAAAAATACGGCGCCAAGGAGGGAATCAGCCTTGAAACCGGGCGCCTTATCATCGCCGATCATTATGACGTTTACAACGAGTGCGAAACGGCGGGAAACAGCCGGACCGTCTGCTCGCATTACAACTTTGACAAACGCGAGTATTTGTCCGACCCGTCGCGCCCGAAGCCGTACCAGCCGCACGGCGCTATAGACGGCATGGGCGTCGACGGGGAGCTTGCCAAAACATTGCAACTGAACGGCCCGGTGGGGCAGTAGTTGCGGCGCGGCCTTTTACGCCGATGAATTTCTGGCGAAACACCCGCAGTTCGACCACCTAAAACCGTTTTTGCACGACAGGCCGTCTTGTCCGTGGACGGTGTTGCCGGAAAACAAGCAAACTATTTAGTGAAGCGGTCGAAACAGCTGTAACTATTTATGGGGGGAAGTCTCCCCCCTCGCTACAGCCGCTTTGCGTCTTCCGCTACCCCCCTCAGGCGGGGGCGTCCGCCCCCGCAACGCCCCCGCAACCTCCCAGAAGGGCTAAATTTTAGGGGGTCGAGGGGGCCTTTAGGCCCTTCGCGGGGTGCGGGGCGGCGCCCCGCATTGGCGTGCAGCCGCCTATAATTTCAGGACGCAACCAGAATATTAGAGCAACAGGCGCCGTACAAACACGGCCCTTTTAAGCGGGGCGAGACGGCTTGTGTTTTCGCCTTGATGCTGGTTAATTGCGTCCAATAAATGCGCTTCCGCGTGATTCAATAGAAATCCAACGCCGTAATCCCGCGCCGCTTTCTTTTCTCTGCTCAACACTGTTACGGCTTTGTTTATCTTTTCACCAATGGCGAGAGCTAGTTCATTATTCATAACGTTGCGCCCAAGGGCGTTGTATAGTTCCTAAACAATTTTATCTACGTGATTAATATATGTTTTATTTATAGAAAAATTTGGCTTAGCTTACATTCCGCTGCGCAAGAAAACTTTGTTTTATCAGGTTGGCGAACCAAGCCCAATACTTCAAAAAAATTAGGAGAAAAATTTCACATAACGCAATTTTTGCGCGGCGTTAGTTGTTAAAAAGCGGGTTTGTTTATTGAATTGGGGCGGGCCGGAATCGCGGGTGTTCGCCGGCTCGCGCGGGCGAAAGCCTGCGGGCCGGGCGGACGCGCGTTCCAGGAAGGGCGCGGTTTTTCGCGGATGTCGCGGTATGCGTTCAAAAATGTTGAAGCGCCTGGGAAAAGGCTTCTTTATAGGCGCTTTTTTCTAAAAGCGGTAGTATTTAGGCGTGAATTTTACGGTATTGGACGTTATTTTAATTGTTATTATTATTATTTTTACTATACGCGCTGGTTTGCGTGGCTTTGTAATGGAGGCCGGGGCTTTTGCGTCCTGTGTTTTGGCGTTTTTATTCGCGCTGTCGTTTTACGGCGCCGGCGCGGTTTTTATACGCGCCAGAGTTTTCGCCGAAGTTAAGGTTCTGCCTGAAGTTATATCATTTTTCGCGCTTTTTATGGTTATTTTTATTCCTGTTAAAATTTTAGGCGGCATGGTTAACGACATAATAGAGCGGCTTAATTTAGGGTGGCTTAACCGCGTTCTTGGCGCGGCGTTTGGTTTTTTGGAAGGGCTTGCGGCGTCGTCGTTTATAATTTTTCTGATTTCCCGGCAGCCGCTTTTTGACGGGAAGGCGTTGCTTGATGGAAGTTTTTTTGCTTCTTTTTTAGGTTTGGTTGTGGAGCAAGCGGTTTCCTGGACGTCCGGCGCGATTAAAAGGCGGGACTGATTCGTGTTCGAGAACATTATAAATCAAAGCGCGGTTTTTTCTTTAATTTCCGACATACAAAACGGTTCGTTGCCGCAGGCGGTTCTTTTTTCCGGGCCGGCGGCGAGCGGGAAGGGGAGCGCGGCCATGGAGTGCGCCCGCGTTTTATCCTGCTCAATGGATAGGCGCTGGGGCTGTCTTTGCCCATCTTGCGAAGCGCACAGGCTTTTAAACACGAAAGATTTAATAATCATAGGCCCGCGTTCTTTTGGCGCGGAGATTACGGCCTGTTCCAGGGCTTTTTTAAGGAACAGGGAATCGGAGAGCGCCCGCACTCTTTTTTTACGTTCTGTACGCAAACTGCTTATGCGTTTTTCTCCGGTTATACGTGAGGGCGAGAGCGATATATCAAAATTAAACACGCTTATTTTGGCTTTAACGGACGCGATGGAATCTTTTTATTTGGCTGATTTAAAGAGCGAAAGCGGCGGGCTTGAAAAAACAGTTGACGTGATTGTAAAAGACGCGCTTAAACTGGAAGACGCCGGAATAAGCGATACAATGCCGGCGGCTCATATACGCCGCGCTTCGTACTGGCTGCATACAAGCCCGGATGGAATTTGCAAGACGTTGATTATAGAAAACGCGGACAGGATGAAGGATGAGGCCCGCAACGCTTTGCTTAAAACGATAGAAGAGCCGCCGTCTTCCTGCCAGATAATTTTAACAAGCGCGAGGGCGCGTTCGCTTTTGCCCACTGTTTTATCCAGGCTTAGGCCGTATTCTTTTGTTACGCGAAACAGGGAAAGCGAAATTGAAATTATACGCCGGGTTTTTAGGGAAAGCGATGAAGGCGTTTTTTTGTTGTATAAAAGCCGCGCGTCCGGCGGCGGCGGCGAGGACGCGGAGTTTCTGGAAGGCGAAGGCAGTCTTGTTTCGCGGTATTTGGACGGTTTTCTTCCGGTTTCCCAGGACGCGCTAAAGCCGCTCGCCAGTCTTTTCGCTTCCTGTCTTTTTTCCGTATGTTCGCAAAAAGCGTTGAGGCGCGGCTCTGCGGAGGCGGCGCGTTTTTTTTCTTTGTTATGCGAAAGCGCCGGAGCCTGCGCCAGGAACGCGGGAGTTTTTTTTGACGGCATGGAAGAAGATGAGGTTTGCGCGTTTATTTTAAGCAAGGCGGCCAATTTTAAGCCGTCCCGCCTGTTTTCAGGTTTTATTTCCGGGTTGTACGCGGTGTGCGGCGAGGCGTTAAAAAAAAACGCGGATGGCGATCCTGTAAACGCTCTCGCCGTAAGATTCGCGTTAAAGAAACGTTGTGAAGACGCGGTTAATTCGGTTTCTATATACAATCAAAGTCCAGCCGCCGTGCTGTATAAACTTTTTTTTGATTTAAAAAGAGACTCCGCCGGGTTATGAGAAATTTATTTTTTATTTTATTTTTTTTATTTACGGTTTTTACGTTGTTTGCGTTTGGAAAGCGCGAAGACGGCGTAAAGCCTTTTGATATAGATCCTGAAGCTTTGCCGCGTATAGGTGTGGCTCCTTTTACGGCTCTTGCCGAGACTTCTTTTATAAAACAGGACTTGCTGGCGATACGCAATAAAGTTATGGAGAACATAAAAGAAAGCGGGCTGTTTTATGTGGAAACAAATGAATACACGGAATATGTATTAAACAGAAACGAAGTTCCGGTTTCGTTGATATATCAAAAATCGAATATTTTGAAATTAAGGAATTCATCATTAAACTACATTGTGGTAGGCGCCGTAAAAATGATGGGCGGTAAATATCTCATAACATTGCGTTTGTTGGATTTAGACGCGGCTATTTTCACCGCGGAAACGGAAGGCCTTATAAAGATAAACGGACGGGACGTCCATTACGGCATAGCGGCTCTCACCAATCGTTTTGTAAGCGAAATTGATACAACTGGTTATGCGATAAAAAGGCCGGATTACAGTGAACCGGAATTTGAATACGAAGTAGGTTCATCCGGCCCCGGCGGCGGGATAATTTTTTACAAAAAGGCTACGTCTAAAGACGGCTGGCGTTATCTGGAACTCGCCCCCGCGGAAACGGAATTTAACGCCCCGTGGGGGTTTTATGAAAACGGAGCCTACGGGCCGGACGGTCTTGCCACTGAACTTTCCATAGGCGCGGGCCGTTTAAACACTCAAACTGTGGTTTCGCGAATGAGCGCGTACAAAAAAACCGGAAGCGCCGCCCAGGCGGTCAGGCGTATTTCTTGCGGCGGTTTTAACGACTGGTTTATTCCAAGCAAAGATGAAATGCAGGAAATTTGGGAAGCGTTAGGCTCCAAAGGTCTTGGAAATTTTCATGCCGTTCCGTACTGGACGTCCTCGCAAAGCGACTATCCTTACGTTTGGTTTTTCGATTTTCGGGACGGGAAATGGTATTACAACGGCAGGAAGCCGGATGTAATGCGTGTTCGCGCGATTCGCGCTTTTTAACGCGCCTTAATTCAGGCCGGCGCCGTAAACGGGCGAAGCCTTAAAGCTTACGCGATTCGGGCTAACGGCGCTTGGGTATGCGGATTTGGCCGCTAAAACGGCGAAAATGCGTTTGCTTTTAAAAAGCGCCTGTTATTGAAAAAAATCATATTAAAAATAGCGTTTTAGCGTTAAATTTAAGAGCGCCTAGACTTTCATGTTAAAAAATGGCAAACTAAACAAACAGTGTCAGATGCGGTTTTCTTTTCAGATATAGACTTTGAACGCTATAGGAAGCTCATATACAAAGAGTGCGGCATTGTTTTTACAGCCAACAACCGTTCCATTTTAGACAGGCGCTTAAAAGAGATAATCAGAAAGAAGAACGTTTCTTCGGTAGGGGAATACTATAAAAGCATAGAAACCGACAAAAATGAATTAAAAGTATTTTTAGACGCCGTTACGACGAATCTTACGAGTTTTTTTAGAAATCTTCCACATTTTACCGCGCTGGAAAAATTTGTTTTACCCGCGATTATCGCCGAAAAGCAAAAAAAAGGCGCCCCGCAAACAATCAGGGTGTGGAGCGCGGGTTGTTCCACAGGCGAGGAGCCTTACACTATAGGCGTTTTGCTTGCCGAGAAGCTTCCGCCGTACTGGAAATTTGAGATTATAGCCAGCGATTTAAGCCTAAGGTGTCTAATGACGGCGAAAGAAGGTTTTTACGACGGCGACCACATGACCGGGGTGCCGGAAGGCTATTTAGCCAAATACTTTGACAAGCAGGTGAATGGATACCGGATTAAAGATGTGATACGTTCAAAGGTTCGTTTTGACTATCACAATCTTATAAACATTCCGCAATGGCGTAATTTTGATATAGTTTTTTGCCGCAATGTTCTTATTTATTTTGATGAAGCCGCCCAGCTTCAGGTTATAAAGCATTTTTGGGATTCTATGTTAAACCGGTCGTTTTTGTATATAGGGCATAGCGAATCGCTTTTTGGCATGAATACGCAATTTCAATTTGTAAAAACCGAATGGACTACGCTTTACAAGAAGTGGATTGATTGATACAATTTATAATATGTTAGAAGATATTTCTGTATTGGTTGTTGACGATTCAGCTTTGATGCGTAATCTTGTAAGCAAAATGATAAACGAAACCGCCGGTCTAAAAACGGCGGGCTCGGCTGTAAATGGTCAAGACGCTCTCGAAAAAATACCTGTTTTAAATCCCGATGTAATTGTTTTAGATATAGAAATGCCGGTTATGACCGGCCTGGAGTTTTTGCGCGAGCGCAAAGTTCGCGGAATAAAAGCGCCTGTGGTGGTGCTTTCTTCAATCGCCGAAAAAGGCGCGAAGGTTACTATGGAGGCGCTTTCGTTAGGCGCCAGCGACTTTGTGCAAAAACCTTCCGGTTCAATAAGCGTAGACATAGCGACGGTGAAAGAGCAGGTTACGGAGAAGCTTATAGCTTACGGAAACCGCTACCGCAGATTCTACAAAAAAACTGAAGGCGTAAAACCCGTTTCACAGGCCGCCGCTTCCGGGATAAAAGATTCGCGGGGTTTAATTCATTCAGCCTCCGATATAGGCAAGTTGTTCGGCGCGAAAGAGCCGGCTAAAAAGATTACTCCCGTGCGTAAAACCGGGAAAATCGAACTTGTGTGCATAGGCGTTTCCACAGGCGGCCCAGACGCTTTAAAAATGGTTTTTTCCACTATAGACGGGGATCTCGCGGTTCCTATTTGCGTAGTGCAGCACATGCCGGCCGGTTTTACTTTTGAATTCGCCCGTAGTTTAGATAAAATTTGCCCGTTGGATGTAAAAGAAGCCGAGGACGGCGATGAGCTTCTGCCTGGCCGCATTCTTATAGCGCGGGGGGCCCGGCATCTTGAAGTTGAAAAGAACGGTTTTAAAGGCGTTGCGCGAGTAACGGATTCTCCGCCTGTAAGCGGCCACAAACCTTCCGCGGACGTGCTTTTCGCCTCTGCGGCCTGTTGCTATCAAAATCATGTTTTGGGAGTGATAATGACCGGCATGGGAAGCGACGGGGCTATGCAGTTAGGCGTCATCTATAAAGAAGGCGGCCTTACTTTGGGCCAGGATGAACACACCGCGATTGTTTACGGAATGCCGCGTGTGGCGTACGAAATGGGTCATGTGATGGAGCAAGCGCCTCTGGAAAAAATTGGGCAGCGTATAAGCCGTATAGTTAAAACGGGCGCCCTTTAGAATATTTAGGGTTGTTGTTCGCCGGTTTCGCCGGTTGCGGTTTCTTCTTCTGCGTCTATCGCCACGCCTATTTCGGCGGCTTCAGCGGCTTTTCGTCTGGCGCCCGCTATAGCCTGCGAAGCGTTTTTGTAGGCGTCTTCGGCCAGGCGTTTTTTTTCAACCGCCTTTTTCTCCGATTCGTTAAAAGCCGTTTCCGCCGCCTGATAGTTTTCGCCGGCGGATTTTAGGTTTTTGTTCGCGGCGGCGTTTTCTCCCTGGCTAAAATAAGACGCGCCCAAGGCGTATTCTTCGCGGGCGGCTTTTTCGGCTTTTACAGACAGGGCTTTTTTTTGAGCCTCCAAGGCTTTTTCCCTTATATTATTGACTTCTTCAACTGAAATATCGCTGGTTTTTAGAGCGTCTTCTTCCACCGCGATGCGGCCCGGGGGTGCGCTTTTGCATGAAGCGTATAAAAGAATCGCGCTTATAAAAGCGGTGAAACATACTTTTTTTATTACAAAACTCATATTAACCCCTTAGGATTCAAGCAAAAATCCACATACAATGATTATATATTAGAATTACGTAACAGCCCCGCGTTTTTTATGTTGCGCAAAAGGCTTTACGTTTGCTCCCGTTTAGGCGGCGGCCGTTTAAAGACTTTAATTTTGAAAAAGCCTATTGAGGCTGTTTCAAAAGCCGGTTGGTTTTTAAACAGCCTCTTAGAAAAGGCGGTTAAACGCCCGCTTTTTCTTTTAAATCTAAGGTTGTTGTTCCAAAATTTCAGTTTTGGAGCAACTTCTATTATAGAATCGGTAAAAACGCGCTTTCTCTTAAAACAGGCGCGTTAAACGGCGGAAATGTTTGTTTCCGCATCAAGCATTATTTTTTGGAGGCTTTTATGGCGGATGGCGACGGAATTACATTTAACATCGTAAAAAATTTGGGCGTTATTTCCGAAGGGAAAGGCGGCTGGAAAAAAGAATTGAACATGGTTTCCTGGAGCGGGAGGGATCCAAAAATAGATGTGCGCGACTGGTCTCCAGGGCATGTTAAAATGAGTAAAGGAATAACCCTTACAGGCGAAGAAGCGAAAAGCCTTTTTAAGTTGCTTTCTCAACATCTGGAAGTCCAGGACGGCGGCGGCGCGGTTGAAGCGAAAATTTAACGGCGAATAAAAGGGCGTAAACGGCGCGCGGCGTTCAAAAATAATTGAAAGGCCGCAGCTCGCCGCCTGGCGGCGAAGCTTTTCCCGATTTCGGCGCGTCCGCGCGCGCGGGCGCCCGCTTGTAATGGGTTAAGGTATGTTCAAAATGCGGCGAAAGATATAGAATGGTTAATGTTCATGTCTGACAAGAAATTAACGGTTTTAGACCTTATCGATTTAGATTTAAAAAATCATAATTCTTTGAATTTCCGTTGTATTTGCGGCAGGAAAGGGCTTTCGCGTTCTATAGATACGCCGGAATTGAATAGGCCCGGACTTGCGCTTTGCGGATTTTTTGAGGTGTTCGCTTTCAACCGCATTCAGGTTTTTGGCCAGGGCGAGGCCGCTTATATAAAAAAATTGATAGACGATGGAAAGCACAGTCAAATAAAACAATTTTTTTCGTACGAAATTCCTTGCTGTGTTTTCACCTACAACATTCCCATAGAAGACTTTGTTATAGAATCCGCAAACGCCGCGGATTGCCCCATTCTTGTTACGGATTTAGACACCACGGAATTTATAGTGCGTGTTTTACGCATCCTTTCGACAATTTTTTCACGCAAGGTTACGTTGCACGGCGTTTTGGTGGAAGTGTACGGTTTGGGGGTTCTTATAACGGGGGAAAGCGGCGTTGGGAAAAGCGAGACGGCTTTGGAGCTGTTAAAGGCCGGGCACAGGCTTGTAGCGGATGATGTTGTGGAAATTCACTGCATTAACGGCAATATTTTAATAGGCGCCGGCGCCAACAAAATAATTGGGCATCACATGGAGATACGCGGAATAGGCGTTATAAACGTAACCCACCTTTTTGGGGTTGGGGCTATACGCGACAACAAACGCATTCAGCTTATAATCCAGCTTGAGGAATGGGATTCTTCCAAAAATTACGACCGCATAGGTAAAGGCGAGCTGTTTTCGGATATATTGGACGTTAAAGTTCCTAAATTGGAAATACCGGTGAAACCTGGCAGGAACATACGCATAGTTATAGAAACGGCGGCGATGAACGAGCGCTTAAAAAGCATGGGCTATAATACAGCGAAAGAATTCAATCGCAATATATTAAAGTGGATTGAAAGCGAGGGCGCTAAGTCTGTATACTTTGGTAAAGAAGATGTTATTTAGAGGTTCGTTCATAATGTGAACGTGTCGTTTACTGATAAATTTGAGAGGCGCTTATGGTGGAAAAAACTGTTAAAATTATTAATCGCGCTGGAATACACGCACGTCCCGCGTCTGTTCTTGTGGAAAAAACAAAAGATTTTAAATCATCTATATATTTTGAGCACAACGGCAACAAGATAAACGCCAAATCAATTTTGGGAATAATCACTTTGGGGGCGGCTTACGGCGGCGAAGTAAAAATAAGCGCCAACGGAGAAGATGAAGAAGAAGCGGTAAACGCCATAGCCCGTCTTTTTGAAAGTAAATTCGAGGAAGAATAACGGTTTTTACTAAAAGTTAAGGAGACAGAGGCCTTACGAACGAACTTACGGAAAAACAGCGCGGGGTGTTGGAATTTATTATGGATTTCCGCGTAAAAAACAATTATTCCCCTACTGTGCAAGAAATAGCGGTTTTTTATGGTTTTTCCGTAAAAGCCGCTTTCGATCATATAAACGCCCTAAAAAAGAAAGGCTACATTAGAATGACGGGAAGGGCTCACCGTTCCATAGAAATCGTTAAAAATCCCCAAAACGCCGCGCCTTCTTCTTTGCCTCTCGCGCCGGGTTCTTTTTTAATGGCGCCGCTTATCAACGGAGGGCCGGGCGACGGGGCTTGGGTTTACGCGCATAGCTCCTGGATAAAATTTCCGGATAAAAATTATTTCGCTATGATTGTAAAAGACGATTCAATGACCGGCGCGGGCATTATGCCGGAAGACACGGCGCTTTTTGTAAAACAGGATTTCGCCGGAAACGGCGAGATAGTCGCCGCCGAAACAAATGACGGCTACACGTTAAAATCATACTACAAAGAAAACGCGCGCGTGCGCCTTCAGCCGGAAAACCCCTGTTATAAAGCCGTTTACTACAGCGAAATTAATATAATAGGCGCGCTCGCTTGCGTATACAGGTTGTATTAACATGGCCGCCGGCGAATGTCATCTTTTTTTGGGCCCGGAAATAGGCGAAAAACAAGACGCGGTTTGCGAAACGGTTTCTCTTTTTTTAAAAAAAATATACGGGGGCGCCCCGCCGGAAAAGCCGAATATTGAGGAAACGTCTTTTTACGCGGGTGAAACTGAAGCCTCGCAAATAACGGCGCATCTTTCAACCGATTCGCTTTTTTCGGACGCAAAAATCGTTCATGTAAAAAACGCCGCCGCTTTTAAAAAGCAAGAGGTGGAAATTCTTGTTTCTTACATTAAGGCGCCTTGCGACGGCACCCTTTTATTCATTACAAGCGACGAAATAAAAGCCGAAAAGGAACTTGAAAAAGCCTGCGCCGGCGGCAAGCGCGTTTTTTATGAACTAAAAGAGCATCAAAAAGCCCAATGGCTTAGAAATTACTGGCGTAGAGAAGGATTTAATTTAACGGAAGACGCTTTATCCGTAATTCTGGAAATGGTGGAAAACAACACGGAAGCCTTAAAAACGGAGTCCGCAAAACTTATTCTTTTTTTTAAATCCCAAAAAAATATTTTAGACGGGTTAAACGCGATAGATGCCGGCCTTGTTGAAAAACATTTTGCGCACATACGAAGCGAATCGGCGTTTACGCTTTTTTCCGCTATAGCTGAAGGCGACCTTTCAAAAAGCCTGGAAATAGCGCGCTCTCTTTTCGCCGCGCAAGAGAGCCCCGCGGCGGTTTTTGGCGGCCTTTCGTGGAGTTTTACCAGATACCGCGACTACTGCGCTCTGGCGAAAAAATCATTCCCTTTAAGCTACGATCAACTAAAACGGGCGGGAATAGTAAATATAAAAACGCAAAAAGATTTAGAGGCCGCTTACAGAACCTACGGGCCCGCTCCCTGCGGATTTTTCCTGTCATTAACCTGCGAATTCGACCTTCTTTTACGTAAAGACGGCGCGGCTTTAAAAGAAACGCTCATGGACTTATATTTGTGCCGTATAATGCGGGCCAAAATTAATCGCTAAAAACATATTGGCCCGGCCTGCGGAAACTGAAGTTTTCGAACAACTCTATTATATTTTCTAAAGACGGTGTATTTTAAATTTTACGGCGGGCTTGCGCGGTTGTAAAAGGGCGAAAAATAGATTTTTAAGCGTTCTTGCGGCTTGAAACATTCAAACCGCCGTAATTTAGCGGCGTTTTTTAAGACCGCTCAAAAGGCTTGAATTTTACCGTAAACAGCGAAAATAAAGCTTTAGGCTTCACTAGTAAAACGCGCCGGAATTCGCCATAGTTTCGGTATGAGCAATGGAAAAAAAGAGGGCGGAAACAACGGGAAAGACGGCGGTTTTTTTAATTTTGGCGGCCCTAAGTTGCCGAATCCAAAAAAAATTGGCGGCGGCTGGAAGTTTTCGTTAGGCTATGTTCTTGTTTTAATAGTAGGCATGAGCGTTTTTAATTATGTGTTTACAAATAATGTAAACCCGCCCATTAGCTATTCGGATTTTAAACAAAAAATAGAATCCGGCGAAATCAAACGAGTTGAGTTAAGCGAAAATTATTTTATTGGTTATACAACAGAAAAAAAAGAGCAGAACAACGTCCTCCGTATGCCGAGGAGTTTGCGCTACACCGCGGACCGCGCTTCGATTTATAGAACCGTGCCGATAAACGACCAGGACATAGTTAAATTAATGGACGCTAAAGGCGTGGATTATTTCGCCGTTTCTCGCGAAGGCGGCGTGTTTTTAAATATACTGTTTACCTGGGTGCTCCCGATTTTTATATTCTTTTTGATTTGGCGTTTTTTGATGAGGCGCATGGGCGGCGGCGGCATGGGCGGCGTTCTTTCTATAGGCCAAAACCGCGCCGTGGTGGTGGCTGAGGGGGATGTAAAAACCCGTTTTTCCGATGTGGCCGGAGTGGACGAGGCTAAAGACGAGCTGGTTGAAGTCGTGGACTTTTTAAAAAGCCCGCAAAAGTACATTGATATAGGCGGGAAGATACCGAAAGGCGTTCTTTTGGTGGGGCCTCCCGGCACAGGGAAAACGCTTTTGGCCAGGGCTGTGGCGGGGGAGGCCGGCGTTCCTTTTTTTAGGATGAGCGGCGCCGATTTTGTGGAAATGTTTGTGGGAGTTGGAGCCGCTAGGGTGCGCGACCTTTTTAAACAAGCCAGAGATAAAGCCCCATGTATAATTTTTATAGACGAACTTGACGCCATAGGTAAAAGCCGTTTTAACGGAATTTCCGGCGGGAACGATGAGCGCGAGCAAACATTGAACCAACTGCTTGTGGAAATGGACGGGTTTGACGCGACTTCCGGACTTATTATAGTGGCCGCCACAAACAGGCCGGATGTTTTGGATCCGGCGCTATTGCGTCCAGGGCGTTTTGACAGGCAGGTTTTGGTGGACAGGCCGGATCTAAACGGACGGGAGCAAATTCTTAGAATACATTCCAAAGAAGTAAAGATGGAAAGTTCTGTGGATATATCCGCCGTAGCTCGGGGCACTTCCGGGTTTGCCGGGGCTGATCTTGCGAATATAGTAAACGAGGCCGCGCTATTGGCGGTTAGGGCGGGGCGCAGGCTTGTTTCGCAGGAAGATTTTAGCGAGGCCATAGAAAAAACCGTGGCTGGATTGCAAAAAAAGAATCGCGTTATAAACCCGGAAGAGCGCAAAGTGATAGCCTACCATGAAACCGGGCACGCGCTTATAGCCGCGTTTACCGCGAATTCGGATCCTGTGCAAAAAATTTCCATAATCCCCCGTGGATTTGGCGCCCTGGGCTACACATTGCAAATGCCTTTGGAAGACCGTTTTATTATTAGCGAAGAAGAGCTTTTGGGCCGCATAAACGTGTGTCTGGGAGGGCGCGCCGCTGAGGAAATTATCTTTGGGAAAATCTCCACCGGCGCGGCCAACGATTTGACGAAGGCCGCCGACATAGCCCGAAAAATGATAACCGATTTTGGAATGAGCAAACGTTTTAAAAACGTGGCGTTAACCAAACGCGGCGGAAATCCTTTTATGGGCGGAGTTCCGGAGCAACAGGAGCATGTTTTTACCCGCGAATTCTCCGAAGCTACACAACAGTACATTGATGAAGAAATGGCCGGCATTATGGAAAGGCAGTACAAATTTGTAACGGAGAAATTGCGGGAAAACGAGGCGTTGCTCGTTAAAATAGCTACAATACTGCTGGAAAAAGAAACATTGGACGAAAAAGAATTCAAACAACTGGTTTTTCCGGCGTAAAATAATTACCGCTGGAACCGGACGAGCCGGGTTCCAGCGGCGCCTTATTGACGAACGGAGCGAAATCGCGACCGTGCTTGCACGGGCATGATTGAGCGAGTGAGGGTTTAATACCCCGCGGCTTGCCGCGGAAGCCGCCGTAGGCGGCGGGTGCAGGGCTTGCCCTGCGGTATTAACACCCTTTATTCCCTGTGTTTTAGGTTTTCGTATATAAGCGGGATGTACTTATCCATGACGGGATCGTTTTTCACCTCGTTTTTGTCGTGTGAAATAAATTGGGCCTCATCGTAAGGCCGGTCCGTCTTGGACGCAAGACTTTTCCCCCTGTTTTTTTTGTGGAGGAATTCTTCCCAGGATTTTCCGAAGTAATGGTTTACGCGCATCTTATCAATACATATTTCCCCGCCATGGTGCGGCGTTCTGTTTTTATTTGGGTCGACCGGAAGAGCGCCGTACATGTAATAAGCGTCATGTACGCCGGCTGTTACAGTCCGGCGCGGGTTTATGATTACTTTACCCATAACGCTTCCTGATTGCGCGTGGTCTTTAAATCGTTCTATAACAAGGCCGTCCGTTTTGGTTTTTTGGCCGCCTGAGCCGTATACAAGCCAGTTTAATTTAATTCCTTCAAAATCTTCAAAATCTTTTAAAAATTCGCTTATGGTTTTTGTGGAAATTGGAACTATAAACTCGTCTATGTCTATCGGCGTAAGCCAGTATGTTTCTTTCCTGGCTTTTTTTAACGTTTTGTTGTATGCGTCAATTTGCCTGTCTTTGCCGCCTATGTATTTGTATTCAACTATTCCGCTTTTTATATACGGTTGTAAAACATTTTTTAGCCCGTCTTCCGATTCGTTGTCGTATATATAAAATTTATCGACGCCCGCTATCAAATGGTATTCAATCCATTCACGAATATAAGGCGCCTCGTTTTTCGCTATGGCGGCTATTGATAAATAATGTTTAAATGCTGCCGGTTGCGGGGGGGGGGGGGGGGTATCTATTCGCCAGATAGACGCTCGCGCAAAAACGCAACGCGCCCCTTAATTTTAACAACGGCTTTTTAGGGGCCGTTTTCCATAAAAAAGATTTTATAAATGTTGGGAACAAAGTTCGCCTCCTTTTGGTTGTTCGCCGGTTAACCGGGTTTTCGTTACGAGGAATAAAACGGTTCATTTTATAGTATAAAAATATGTTTCTTAAAGGGGAGGGGCGGTTTTAAAGGAAGACGCGGCTTTCAGTAATTTTTCGCGTTCATTTAAAAGCGGATCTTCTATTACTTTTTGCAGCAGGGCGTTTAGGGCGGCGCCTATTTCCGGGCCTTCGGAAAATCCGGCTTCTATTAGGTCGGAGCCTTTTAGGGCTAGGTCTTTTAGGGACAGCGGGCAATGGGCTGTTAAGGCCGTTTTTATCCTGCCTTCAAATTCTGAAAGCAGGCCGGCCTCCGGCGGGTCGCGGTTAAAACCGTAGACGTCGCACAGGCGCAGGCGGAAAAGCGCGTTTATGTTTTTTTCGCCAACCCGCGCGATAAACCGGCGCACCGCCCCGTCGCTCCAGCGGCTTTCGTAATTAAACATGTGTTCTTTAACAAGAGCCGCCGTTTCTTCGATTAGAGCGTTTGGAAAGCGCAACCGCAGAAGGGCGGAGCGGGTTATACGTTCCGATGTTTTTTCGTGATTGTAAAAAGTCCATAATCCGTTTTCGTTTAAAATGGCGCATTCTTTTTTCCCGCAGTCATGAAAAAGGGCGGCGAGCCGTACGGTTAAAGGGTGATTTTGCAGGCAAGCCCATTCCAGCGCGTAAAATGAGTGGTCAAGCGCGTCAAAAGAATGAAAGCCGTTTTGAGGAACGCCGCGCAAAGCGGCTATTTCCGGTAGAATTAGCCCCAAAAGCCCTGTTTTTTCCATAATTTGCAGGGCCGCAAGCGGTTTTTCGCACATTAAAGTTTTAACCAGTTCGTCTTTAACCCTTTCGGCGGAGACCTTGGCCGTTATATGCAAGCTTTTGGGAATCGCGTCAAGCGCTGAACGGTCGGGTGTAAATCCCAATGACGCGCAAAAACGAACCGCGCGCAAAGGGCGAAGCCCGTCTTCGGAAAAACGTTCCGCGCTGCCGCCTACACAGCGTATTATGCGCGATTTTATGTCGTTGACGCCGTTAAAAGGGTCTACAAGCAGGCCCTGCGGAAGGAGGGCGGCTATAGCGTTCATCGTAAAATCGCGTCTTGAAAGGTCTTCTTCTATGGACGGGGCGAATTCAATTTTTTGAGGCCTTCTTCCGTCTTTGTAATCCGATTCCGCGCGAAATGTTGTAACCTCAATTTTGCGGCCTTTAAAATAAACGGTTACGGTGCCGTGTTTTATTCCGGTTGGAACGACCCGCTTAAAAAGGCGTTTTACGCATTCCGGTTTTGCGTCCGTAGCGGCGTCGTAGTCGGACGCCCGCTCACCCATAACGGCGTCACGCACCGCGCCGCCCACAAGGTACACCTGTTTCCCGTCATTTGAAAAAACATCCGAAAACTCTTTAAGCCACTGCGGAACCGGAATTTTAGAGGGGCGGCCTAAGTTTTTCGTCTCTGTTTCAGATGAAGCGGAAGCGGCGTTTTTATATTTGTTTGATTTTTCTAAGTTTATACGGCACATTTTGGTACACCCAGTTTATCCAGTTGGAGAAAAAAAGATGGGCGTGCGCCTTCCATTTCATAACCGGTTGTTGCGTAGTGTTTCCGTTTGGGTAGTAATTTATGGGCGGCGCGGGGTTAAGCCCTTTTTCGGCGTCGCGGCGGTATTCTTTATCCAGCGTCCACCTGTCGTATTCCATGTGGCCCGTTACAAAAATTTCCCTGCCGTTGGAACCGGTGATTATGAAAGGACTGCCGCATGGCGTTTCTGATTGAATGACAAGGTCTGTTTTTTTTTCTATAGCGGCCTTGTCACATTCCGTCCGGCGTGATTGCGGGGCCAGGAATATGTCGTCAAAACCCCGGAAAAGCGGGGAGTTTTCCTCGTTTACGCTGTGAGCGAATACGCCGAAAAGTTTTTTTGGCAGTTCTATTTTTTTTATCCCGTAATTGTGGTAAAGAGCCGCTTGAGCGCCCCAGCATATATACATTATTGAATACACATTTTTTCGGGCGTAGTTGAATATCGCGCACAATGAGTCCCAGTAGTCCACTTCTTCAAAGTTGAGCGTTTCCACCGGCGCCCCCGTTATAATAAGGCCGTCGAATCGTGTGCGAAGAGCCCGCGACGCGGGTATGTAGAATTTTTCCAGGTGGCCCGGCGGGGCGTGCGTAAACTCATGCCCGCCGACGTCCAGTAAAGTTATGTTTATTTGCAACGGCGTATTTCCCAAAAGCCGCAAAAACTGTAATTCTGTGTCTGTTGTGGTGGGCATAAGGTTGAGTATGGCGAAATCGAGCGGCCTTATATCCTGATGTTTGGCCCGTTCGCTGGCTATAACAAAAATATTTTCGCGCGTAAGCGCATCGTATGCGGGCAACCTGCGGGGTATGCGTATGGGCATGGCCTTTTATTTTCGCAGACCGGCTATTTTTTGTAGTTCTTTGGGATTAAAAAGATTTCGTATATCTAAAAGTATAAGATAGCCGCCGTCTTGCCGGACTACTCCTTGAATATATTCGGAACCTATACCGGTGAGCATTTGGGGAGGCGCCTGGATTTCGGTTTTTTCTATGGTTACAACTCTGGAAACCCTGTCTATAATGACGCCTATTTTCATGTTTTCTATATCTATAATTATAAAACCGGAAAGAAGATCCTCATCGTCGTCTTTCACCGCCGGTTTTATTATGGCGAAACGTTTATGAAGGTTGACCACAGGAATGATTTCGTTGCGTAAATAAAATATGCCTTCTACATAACTCGGCGCATTTGGTATAGCGCGCACGGCTTGAACGCGGACTATTTCTTTTACGTCAAGAATATCCACTCCATACAGTTCTTCGCCAAGCTGGAAAGTAACCAATTGCAATTGATCAGCCATACGTCAAGTATACATTTTTTTGATGGTAAAAAGCAAGAAGATTAAAGACGCCGCCCAAAACGTACAGTTAAATTAACGCCGGGCGTTTGGGCGTTGATTCTTGCGTCCGCCCGGTTTTTCGCAAGGCTTTAGCCCGAAAAACCGCAAAACTAAAGCAAAACTCAATCTCCGCGGGTTGTCGGGCGGCCAACCGTGGCGGTTGTCGCCCAAGCCGTTTTAAGCGGAAGTTGGCTGAACCAAGCCCAGGCTTGATTTCAGTTTGGCTGAAACTTGAGGTTCCCGAACAACTCTAATATATGTTTATCTGTTCCTGTATTGCGGCGTTTGCGATTTTTATTATACAGTAAAGATGATGGATATTTTTTTTTGAAAACGCCGTAAACGTTATTGAATTTGTTTCAATAACCGGTTGGTTGTCCACTAACCGGCGGATGGTTTTGCTTTAGTCTCGCAAAACGCCCCGCATTTACCGGTTTTCGACTGAATCAATCCTGGGCTTTGTTTCAGATTGCGGAAACTGAAGTTTCTGAACAACTCTATTTAAAATAAAAATCCTGCTTTAAGGATAGGGAAAACGCTTGAAGAAAAAATATAAGGCGGCCGTTGTAGTTTCAATTTTTGCGGCGTATTCTTTTGTTGCGACCGAAAGAATCCCGCCTGAAACTGTCTTTATTCCGCGGTGGATAACATCGCTTGATGATGGAAAAAACGCGATCCCGTCCGTCATAAAAGCGGAGGCGGGGCTGGAAAAAAAATCTACAAGCGCCGCAAGCGCGGAATTTATTCCTTTTGAGCTTGGGCGCCGTTTTGGATATGTTAACGCGGACGGAGTTTTTTCCATAAACAAGGAAAAAACAAAAAATATTTATATTTCGCCATCCCTTTTTGCGGAATATGGCGGCGTAGAGGAAAAAATAGAGATAAACAACCCAAGCGGCGGTCTTTCCGTTCTTTTAGAGAACCCGCAGGGGCGTCCTTTTTTTTTAGATGATAAAATTTTTTTAATAAATTACGGGCAGTATTCAATTTCCAGGCTTGGAGATTCCGGCGCCGCGCTGTGGACGCGCGATTTTCCCTCCGTTATAACTTGCGTGGACGGCGCGGCTGGAATACTGGCGGTGGGAATGCTTGACGGAAGCGTAGAAATCGTATCCAGAACCGGGGAGTTGATTTACGAATTTGAGCCGTCCGGTTCCAGAATAGGCGCCGTTTTTGGTTGCGCGCTTTCATCTGACGGTTCCGCGCTCGCTGTGGTTTGCGGCATTGGGAAACAAAGGTTTTTGTACCTTGAACAGGCCGGCTCCACATGGCGCATCACATACCATGAATTTTTGGAAGAGGGCCTTAGAAGGCCGGTTTATATTTCGTTTACAGACGGGAACAGGCGCGTCGTTTTTGAACGCGAAAACAGCATAGGCGTTTACGATTCAACAGACCGCATTGTTTCCAGGGTGTTTTTGGACGGACGGGTCGCCGGCATAGATGCTTCAGGCGAAAACGGAATTTTACTGTTGCTTACGTCTGATGCGGGGGCGAACAATAAATTGATAGCGATTCAGTATCCGGGAGTGGTTGTAATGGAGGCTCCTTTTAAAAGTAAAACCGTTTTTTTGTCAAGGAAAGAGGACGTTGTTTTTTTGGGCGGCGACTCGCTTTTAGCCTCTTTTAATTTGGAGAAAAGATAATGGGCGTATCGGCTGTTCGCGCGGAAAAAGTCCGGCGTTGGGGGCCGCGTTTTTTAACGGCTGGTTTAAAGCCGGTTTGCGGCTTGTTGCGGTTTGGGGCTTTAGCGCTTTTATTCACGGCGCCCCTTGGAGCGCTGGAATGGCCGGCGGACGCCAACGCCGTTATAAATAAAAATTTTGGCTGGAACGACGGCTCGCTTCCAAGTTTGGGCGATTCTTTTTTGGGAGCCGGGCCGGTAAGCGCCTGCGCCCAGGGCGAGCTTATAATTATAAGCAACGAAGACAGCTCCCGGATTTCCGGCGTACCTTCGCCTTTGGGTTCTTATGTGGCTATAAACCACGAAGACGGCCTTGTAAGCATTTACGCGCATCTTGAAGATGTTGATTTTTTGCCGCAAAGACTTGATTCAGGCGTTATAATAGCCAATTCCGGGAAAACAGGTTGCGTGGATAAAAACGGATTTTACTTTTCATTCTTTGATAGAAAAGAAAAGCGTTATGTAAACCCGTCGTTGTTAATTCCTCCTATGGAAGACGGCGCCGCGCCTTCCATACGCTCTGTAAAATTGCAAAATTCATCCGGCTCTTTAATAGACCTTTCGCAGACGCGCAACCTTAAACAGGGAGATTATACGATAAACGTACACGCGCAGGATTCGCGGACGCAAAATTCAGACGGCCCAACCGCGCCTTTTCGTATTACTACTTCCATAAACGGCGCAGAAACCGGGGCGCTTGTAAATGAGACTTTTTTTGTAATAGACGGCGAATTAATGATGAAGCGAAACGAAAATGTAAGCGCAAGACGGGTTTTCGCGCCGTATCCAGCCGTAGAAGCGGGAGAAATATATCTTTCCCGCGGGCAGGCCAACATACTTATCACCGTGCAAGATATATCCGGCAATATTTCCAACGCTCAATACCGTGTTTTTATTGAATGAAACCCGTTTTAAAAACATGGTCTACGCCGGTGATAACAGAAAAACGCGCCGCCACCCCATGCCCGCTCTGCGGTTCTTCCGTTTTTAAGCCGTTTTTTGATTGCGGCGGGTTTTCGTTTGTTAAATGCGCCTCCTGCTCCCTGGTTCAGCAAAATCCACGGCCTTCACAAAAAGACGTTATAAACCGGTATAACGAAAACGATTATTTAAATTACGAACTGCAAAACGAAGAAGTTTTTTTGCGCCTTTCGCTTTTGGCGTTAAAAGATGCGGGATTTTTTAAAATTGAAAAAAAACTTTTCGCGTCTGGTAAAAACCGTGTTTTAGATGTGGGTTGCGCCTCTGGAGCGTTGCTCCAAAGCCTTAAAAAAAGGGGCTGGGAGACCCGCGGCATTGAAATAAGCGAGGCGCAAGCCTCTTACGCATCGGGGCGCGGCGTTAATGTGGTTTCGGTTCCGTTGGAAGAAGCCGGTTTCGCGCCTGGCGGTTTTGACGTTGTTATAGCTTCCCATCTTATAGAGCATCTAAACGATCCGGATTCTTTTGTAAGAACTGTTTATAATCTATTGGATGGCGGCGGTTATTTTTTTATTACGACGCCGGCGGTAGACGGCCTCCAGGCCCGGATTTTCGGCCCGTCATGGCGCAGCGCCATATTTGATCACCTTTATCTTTTTTCTAAAAGAACTCTTTTTTTCGTTTTAAAAAAATGCGGCTTTATAATTGAAAGGCGCTCAAGCTGGGGAGGCCTTCCCGCGGGCTTTTCTGTTTCGGAAGCGTTAGGCGCCCCGTTTAGCCTGGCGTTGAAAAAGGCCGCGGATCGCGCGGCGAAAACTTTGAACATCGGGGACGTGATGATAGTTCGCGCCAGAAAAAAATAAGGCCGCCGCATAAGTTGGAGGGCCGCGCTCAACGCATCACGCGCTGTTGCGGGCGGGGGGGGGGGGGG
>JAITER010000028.1 GCA_031281945.1 Spirochaetaceae bacterium
CTACTTGGACTGCAGGGACGCGCTCAATGTTTCGCGCACGCTCGCGCCCAGCGGGGTTGGGGGCGGAAAGCCGCCTGGAGGCGCCGCCGCCTGAGCGCAAGCGGGCGCGGAATTGGAGCAAAACCGCGCCCGGCAATGAAAAAGCCCGCCGCTAAACAAAGCGGCGCAGAAAACTTCCGGTGGGTCTGGGAGGCCGCGGCCTCCCAGCGGGGGACTGGGGGCGGAGCCCCCAGCCGCAACCGAGACGCGAGTCAGCGGCGGAAGCCGCCTGGCGCCGCCGCGAAAGCGGGCGCGGAATTGGAGCGGGAACGCGGTTTTGCGGGGCGTAGCGCCGCAAAACCGCGCCCGGCAATGAAAAAGCCCGCCGCTAAACAAAGCGGCGCCGCAAACTTCCGGTGGGTCTGGGAGGCCCTGGCCTCACAGCGGGGGCGTTTGGTGGCGGAGAGCCCCAAAGCCCCAAGACGTGGGCCTTTATCGCGCCCCGCGCTGGGCCGCTTGATAAAGGCGGGACGCGCTCAATGTTTCGTGCGCACTCACCTCCCAGCGGGGGACTGGGGGCGGAGCCCCCAGCGGCAACCAAGACGCGAAGCGGCGCGCCTGTGTTGGCCGGAAGCCGGCGCCATTAAGCCGCGCAAGCGATTGTAGCGGAATTTCGCAAGAAAACCCTTACGGGCTTTCTTGCGAAATTTTAGCGGAAAGCGCGGTTTTTGCGGCGCGTAGCGCCGCAAAAATGCGCCCAACAACGAAAAACGGCGCAAATAGGCCGCCCGCGGCTGGAAGGCATAGAAATTATCTTAAATAAAAGTCTTCATTTTACCGATAATTAACGCATACTAGTATGAAAAGGGTCGGCTTAGTTCTATTTTTTTTTGCGGGTTTTAATTCGTTATGGCCGATAGACGTTGACGCTGGTTTTGGCGTGAATTTTGGGTATAATTATTCAAATATCAAGGCAATAAAAGAAACGGCCGGTTCTTTTGAGCAAGGCTACGGTTCAGGCGGCATAGGCCAGTACATTTTTTTTGACTTTACTTATTTAGAAGCGAGCATGAATTTTTTCTTTTCGAACACTTCGCTCAAGCATCACGAAGGTTTAGTTGAGTACGGCGGTTTTTCTGGCGACTATAATCTGAACGGCGTTTTGCTGGGGATGGGGCTTTTGTTAAAATATCCTTTCGACCTTAATTCCGTTATTTTTTACCCGCTTTTTGGGTTTGAGGGGAATTTTTATATTTCGCAAAGTTTTAGCAAGGATTATGATTGGGATGACGCGAAAAAAGGCGCGGCTTACGGGGAGCCCGAAGGCTGGAATTCATTTTGGCTTCGTTTTGGAGCCGGCGCGGATTATTTTTTATCAGGCGGTCTTTTTTTAAGGGGAGAGCTTATTTTTGATTTAAAAGTTCCTAACGGGCTGGATTCCGCATACATGAAAAACGAAAGGTTTGTACAGGCTAATTTTTCAGACCCTCAATTTTTTGGAGCCGGCGTTACTTTCCGTTTGGCGGCGGGGTTCAAAGTTCCGTACATATTGGGTTTGCCGCAGGCGCCCAGGGCTGTTCCCGCGCCGTCCGTTCAAAAAGAAAAAAAGCCCGCGCCTCAAAAGCCGGCCGCGCCAAAGCGCCGCGACCCTAACGTTTACGTACCGCAGGAAGAATAAGTATGGGTCTTTTATCGGCAAGCTCGGCAATTCTGGAGGCGTCCGGCTCTAAAGACGCTGCTTCCCGTTTGCCGCGAGCAAATTTTTCGCCTGACGGCGGTATGCTGAAAGAAGCGGAAACCTCATCCAATTTCGGGTCAAAAGAAGAAGAAAAAAAAGAAGAATCTTTCACTGATTTTATTATTGAAGAATCAGAGGCGCGGGATGAAACTCTAGAAAGCGATTCGGGCGGCGGGGTTTCGGTTCCTTTATCTAAAAGGGCCGCCGCTAAAAAGCGGAAAAAAATAAAAAAACAAGAGCGGCTTCTCGCCAAAAAGCAAAAAAAAGAAGCCAAAAAACAATTAAAAAAAAAGTTAAAGTTACGTCATTCTATAGCCTCTAATTTAATTGTTATTATTTTAGTTTTACTTTTTGCGTCAATAGGCGCTATTACAATGATGGTGTCCATTCTGGTAAGCCGGGACGTAGGGCTTACAGCGGAAGAAAATAATTTTACAATAAACAGGAGGAACTCACATTCTATATCACTTACGTTAACGGATGTACGTTCCGCAACGCGCATTTTTTTTTATAATACAAAAAAAAATATAGACGTAGACGCGTTTTTTGAAGAAAAAAAGGATTTAATATCCATCTGCGTTTTTTCCAAACTTGAATACTCAGAGCCGGAAATTTTCACAAACGCCTCGTTTTTTTTAATCAACAATATTGACGAGGAGGCTGTCAACGTTTATTTAGACGTTATAAAAGATTATTTGGAAAGAATTAACGCGGGCGAAACCGTAATTTTAAATGCGTCCCCATTTTTTGGAGTTCCGGTTATAAACATGTCTTTTCTTTTGCCTAACGGCAAGCCGGTTTCAGTGCTTTTTTCTACAAGCTCCATGCTAAGGAATTTTGAAAACGGCGACAACTTGTCTTTTTTGGTCAACTACGATGGAGACGTCCTGATTCATCCGGACGTCTCTCTGGTTATGGGCGGGGCCAATTTAAGGCGCATACCATACATATTAGCTTTAATGGAAGGCGAAGCTTCCAGCGATAATATGCAAAAACATTATGTAGACGAAAGCGGGTCTGAGTATATAGCCGCGCATCGTAAAATTGATCTTGCAAGCCCCATAGACGTTGGCGGAGCGCATCTGATTACTGTAATTTCAGTCGATTCGGTTTTTCATGGGATATTTTATACGATACGCCAAAACATAACTGTAGGCTTTGGGGTGCTTTTAATTTCAATATTGATAATCTTTATTTTTTCACACAGCATAAGCGGTCCGTTAAACGCGCTGGTAAAGGCGTCTTCACTTATAGAAGACGGAAATTACGCGCTAAATTTAAGGGTGAAAACCTACGACGAACTGGGCGATCTTACAAAAAACTTTATAAGCATGGCGAACAGCATAGAAGATTTTGAGCGTTTTACAAACAGATCGCTTGTAAAGCTCGCGCGCTCCGGAAAAATGGTGCGCACCGGAACAACTAAAACCGTGACTATAGGATTCATTTTTATACGCGATTTTCCCGAAATGACTAAAGGGTTAAACGCAAAAACAATTGTAGATTTTATAAATGATTTTTTTGAACGTACAGTTCCTTGTATTACAAAAACGGGCGGAATCGTAGACAAATTTTTAACTCAGGGCGGCGTTATAATTATGGCTGTCTGGGGAATTGGGGAAAACACTGTTTCCAGCGAAGAAGACGCCTACAACTGTATACGTTCTTGTCTTATGATGCGTATGGCGTTATGCGAATTAAACGCTGAAAGACACGAAAAATTTTGGGGAAGGTCGCCTTTAATAAAAATAGGTTGCGGCATAAATTCAGGGGAAGTTGTAGCCGGGCAAATAGGCAGCGAAGACCGCATGGAATACACCGTTATAGGCGATGTTGTAAACCTGGCCGCGCGTTTGGAAGGGCCTAACGATTTATTTGACACCGATATACTTATTTCCGAAAACACAAAAAATATGTTGACAAAATACGACGTCTTGCTGGAAGAGATGCAAAGTCTAAAGGTGCAAGGAAAAAAAGAACCCTTGCGGGTGTTTTCCGTAATCAATTTAGCCGACACCAACGATATAGCTTTTTTAAACGAAGAATACAAAAGCGCGCAAAAAGACGAAACGGCGGAAGATGAATTAAAAATAAACATAAAAGAGCTTAGATTTAAACCAATATCTCTTGTTTCCACAATGCATCAAATGCGCAAAACGTTTGAGCAAAACGGCGAGCGTCTGTATATCGAAACAATAGACGGCGCGGCCTAACTGCGAGAAACCCGCCGGACGCGCGTAAGCCGCTGTAAACGCGGCTACTTTTCATGACGAAAAAACATTATTATAATATAAAAAAATAGCAGATGAATAAAGTTGAAATCAGCGCCGAAGAAACGCCTTTGCCTTCTTGGCGCGGCAGCGCCCGAAAGTACTGCCTTGAGGTTTTGGAGCGTCTCAATCTCTCTAACTGGGAGCTCTCCATTCTTTTTTGCAACAATCAATTTATACAACAATTAAATTACAAATACAAAGGGATAGACGCGCCAACCGATGTGCTGTCTTTCTGTTTTAACGAAGAAACGTCATTTCCAACGGCGGAGGCGGGCGCAAAGGCGGTTATAGCCGGCGACTTGGTTATTTCTCTGGAAATGGTAAAAGATAACGCGCAAGAATACGGCGTAAACGAAGACGAAGAAATACGCCGGCTTTTAATACATGGCATTTTGCATTTGGCGGGAGAAAACCACCTTACAAACACGGAAACTGAACCTATGTTAAAATATCAGGAGGATTTATTAAAGGAATTATCACCATGGAAGACGACAGTTTGATGTTTTTTAAGTTTTTAAAAACTCTCAAAGAAAAATTCTTAAAAAGCAAAGACTTCGACCCAAAAGCGATTGAAAATCTTGAAGAAGAACAGCAAGAAATGATTAAGGGGGTTATAGAATTTTCCGACACCACGGTTAAAGAAATTATGATTCCCCGCACAGACACAATTTTTTTAAACATTGACGCTCAAAACAAAGAAATACTTGATTTAATATCGGAGAACGAGCACAGCCGGTTTCCCGTGTACAAAGGCACCATAGACAATGTTGTGGGCGTCTTGTATGTAAAAGACGTATTGCGCGTTCTTTTACGAAAAGAAACTTTCAACCTGGAAAAGCTGTCGCGTTCAGCTTATTTTGTGCCGGAATCGAAACATATAGACGAGTTATTGCGCGAATTCAAACGCAGGCGGGTTCATATAGCGGTGGTTGTGGACGAATACGGAGGAGTATCCGGTATAATATGCATGGAAGACATCCTGGAAGAAATTATCGGCGATATACAAGATGAATTTGACAACGAGCGCGAAGACGTCGTCAGGCTGTCCGAAAACAGTTTTCTATGCGACGGCCGCGTCAATCTGGAAGACCTAAACGAAGAACTTGATTTACGTATACCAACTGAAGATTTTGACACATTGGGCGGTTTTGTTTTCAATTTATTCGGGAAAATACCAGTTAGGTACGAAAAAGCCTCTTTTTCTGGATGTGATTTTATAATTCAAGACATGGAAGGCCGCAAAATAAACACGGTAAAAATAGTGAAAAATAACACATAACACACGCCGCGCAACAGACGCCTATTTACAAAAAAGCATACAAGTTCCAGGAATTCAGTTTTTATTTAACAGCAGCTTAAAAGCGGTTATATCCAAAGCGCTTTCACGGCGTCTTGCGTCCCGCCCTGTAGTTACCCCGCCCCATAACCGAACAACTTCTATTGTTTAAAAAGCGCAAAATGCCGCGCATTTAGCAAAGACTTGGGCGACAATCAACAGGGTCGGCGAAATAAGTCAAGGCCAAAAAACTACTGTATGCCGCGTAAAAGTCTTATAACGGCTACAATAAATGAAATTCTATACCAGAACGGCATTTCGGAGCGTATTTCTTTTTGGAGTTCTTTTCTGTCTATTTCCAGGATTTTATGAAACGGTTGTATTAATTCTTCGTTAAAAATTTTGGAGGAAAAAGAATCTTCCATGTCTTTATTTTTTATTTCCTTATGAATGGAAAGCAAACGTTTATCCAAATATATAATGATTAAAAAAGGATCCATACGCACTATTTTTTCCAAAACCAATTTTTCAAAACTTTCATCGCTTTTCATTTCCTGAGAAAACTGGTATTTAAAAATTATAGCTTCCCATTCTTTTTTAATTTCCTCGACTATTATTGACGCGATTTTTGTAATTCTAAATTCGAAAGCTTTAAATATAAAATCTTTTGATACAAACCATTTTTCTTTTTTATTATCTATAAAACTAAGTATATCTGGAAGATTTTCTGAGTTTGTAATATGCGTTTTTTTTGAAAGCATATTAACCAATTCATTATACGACACGCTTTCTGAATAGTCTCTGCCAATTTCATCAGAAAATTTTAAAATCATATTAATGTTGTAAAAGTACGGCGGCGAAGTCATTTGAAATTTTATGTCTTTTAATATGCTTTTATCGCCGATTTCTTTAAGCATTATTTCGTGATAAAAATTGTTATACGCTTTTATAATGCTTGCCGCCTGAAAAACCACCGCGTCTGTTTTAGTTGTATTTTTTTCGTAAATACATTTGCACATATTATCCCAAAACATATATGTAGCTTCATCCGAAGCATAAAACGTTTGTATTACTTCAACCTGCTCGTTGAACAACGTCTTAAAAACCGAGTCTACATAGGGATGCATATCCGGCATGGCTTTTTTTATATATTCTTTGCAGGAATCTCTGTTTTGCCGCAAAACAATAAAGTTTTTTATTTTTGATATGGAAATATCTAAAATTTGAACCTTTAAAAACCTGGACGGGACTATCGCGTTTGTTCCGTTATCAAAAACAATGCGTATTAACGGAATATTATTCTTCTGCTGTTGTTCCAAAAATTCGGTTAACTTTTCCGCCTGCACCGTAATAATTAAATCAGAAGGTATGTCGAACTTAAATTTTTCTTCGTTAGGAAAAACGTCGTCAAGAGAAAGCTCGGTCCATATTTCATAGGCCGTTTCCATAAAGAAACCCGGTAAAAAAATAGTTTCCGCCCCTTGAACTTTTTTTCGTTGGCAATATTTTTCATTAACAAGATTTTCAAGGCCTTTTTCTATTTTAGAATCCAGATTTGTAAGCCAATACCCCCACTTTTGCGGCTTTTGCCTGCGTTTTAAAAAGGACTGTGCGAGCAACTCATTGTGGAATAAAGTTATATCTATATACGGCGTACCGCGTCTTTGTGAGAAGTCTTTTAACATATTAAGAAGTTCAGAATCTACGTCTTGCAATTAATTAAAACAGAACTCTTTAAAAGAGTTCCGTAAGCAAACAGTTAATTTAAGCTACAACAGTTTGCTTAAATCCTCCCTGTAAACGATTTTTAAATTTCCAGGCGCAAAACCCGCAAATATTATTTTTTTTGAACGATAAAAAAACAGAAAAGGCTTGAAGAATACAAAAAAGCGCCGCAAGACGCTAAAACCTGTAGATTAACTTAATTCAAAAAACCGCAAAGCAACTTTCAAAACAAAACACAAGGTTTAAATTAACAAAAACAAGGGATAAAACTAAAATCCAACAAAAATTATACAAAAAGGAACGGCGCGTTTCACCCGTTCCGTCTTTCGAAACGTAAAAACACGCCGCATCCCATACAAAAGGCTTTTATTTAACCCTGCAAACTTCTATTCCAGGCAACTTTTTGCCTTCCAAAAGCTCCAACGAAGCCCCGCCGCCAGTTGAAACATGGCTCATTTTGCCGGATAAGCCGAACTTGTTTACCGCGGCCACGGAATCCCCGCCGCCTACAACGGCAACCGCCCCGCCTGCGGCGGCCGCCGCGACCGCTTCGCCTAAAGCTTTTGTTCCGCCGGCGAAAGCTTCGAATTCAAAAACGCCGACAGGCCCGTTCCAAACTATAGTTTTTGCGCCGGAAAGCGCCCGGCGGTATTTTTCCAGCGTTTTTTCACCTACATCAAGCCCCATAAGATCATCCGGCAGGTCTACGGCGTCTACGGGAACGGCCTTCGCGTTTGCGTCAAAAGCCGGCGCGCAAAGATGATCCTGGGGAAGAATTATTTCAACGCCGGCTTTTTTGGCGGCTTCTAAAATAGAGCGGGCGACGTCCAATCTATCTTCTTCCACCAAAGACTTGCCTATAGAGCGCCCCTGGGCCTTTAAAAACGTGTAAGCCATGCCGCCGCCTATTATAAGAGCCGAAGAGTTTTTTAAAAGGCTTTCCAGCACCGCTATTTTGGAAGAAACCTTGGCCCCGCCTATTATCGCGACAAGCGGTTTGGAAGGATTGGTGACGATGGGTTCCAGGTAGTTCACTTCTTTTTCCATTAAAAATCCGGCGGCGCTTTCTTTTACAAATTTTGCTATGCTGGCGGTGGAAGCGTGGTCTCTGTGGGCCGTGCCGAAAGCGTCGTTTACAAAAACATCCCCGTAGGACGCCAGTTCTTTGGCAAGTTTATCGCGCTCCAGCGCGTCTTTAGACGTTTCTTCTTTATGAAATCTGGTGTTTTCCAGCATTATAATTGAACCGTCGCTTTGGCCCTCTATAAAAGCTTTCTTGCCGTAACATCCATCCTCGCCCGCAAATACAACTTTTTTGCCAAGGATTTTTTCCAAATAAAGAGCCACCGGCCGCATCCTGCACTTGCCGTTTATATAAGCTTCTTCGTTAAAACTTTGTCCGCTTTTTTCGGCCTTTTCTTTTGCGGCCTTTGCGTCCTTCGCGGGGTCTCCCAAATGGCTCATAAGAGTAAGAGTTTTAACGCCCTGTTCCAAAATATAATTTATTGTAGGAATTGCGGCGCGTATGCGGGTGTCATCCTGAACCGCGCCGTTCTTCATCGGCACGTTAAAGTCAACGCGCATTATAACACGCAACCCCTTAACGTTAATTTGTTTTACTGTTTTTATACCCATTAAATCCTCCTGAATATGATAAGGAAGCGCCGTTTTAAGCTTCACTCAAGCGCCGCATGTGAAATTAATTCACATCTTTATATTAAAATCGGCGTTTTGGGTGATTTTCTACAATGGACTTATTCGCCAACCCGGTTGGTTGCCTACTAACCTGCGGGCTAAGCTTTGCTTTAGTCTTGCAAAATGCTACCCATTTTGCGTTTTTAAGCGGAAGTTGGAACCAAAGCCCAAGCTTGGTAATCAAACCCAGGCTTGGTAATCAAGCCCAGGCTTTATTCAGCTTGCGGAAACTGAGGTTTCCGAACAACTCTAATAGAGTTAGCCAGAAAGCTCACATTCTCGGACAATTTCGATTCCAGCCATACATGACTAAAACCGGCAGGCGTCAAAAAACAGCAAAACGCTCATTATTTTACAAGACTTATTTCAACAAGCAGCCGGGTTATTAAAACAAGCCCAATTAACCCGTTCCGCAAAAACCGAAGATTTACAAAATTGATTTTTTTACATTTTTTTACAAGCATAGTCTTGAAAAGCGCGTTTTTACGGAAGCCGCCAAACTTTGGGTAAGTTAGAAGCTTGGGTTCATCAAAATCAATTCCGCTTGTTCAAAAGGTTATAAATGTGATATAATTAGCGTTATGTATAATTTTTTAATGGAAAAAGAAAATCTTATAAAAACGCTGCAGGAACAATACGCTCAAAACATAATCAGCGTGGAAGAATACGAAAAAATATTGGAATATATAAATAAAATAGAAACAAAAAAAGAAATAAAGACAATTCAAAAAATAATACAAGAAGAAAACCGCGTCGTTCTCGCGGGCGAAACGGCCAAAACTCATTTGGCGCTATTTTCCTGGAGGACGTCGCATATAAAACCCCTAAATAAAAACGCCGGAAAATATACAAGTTTATTTGGAGCCAATAGAATCATACTTGGAAACATTCCGCGGGGAACAACCATTTTAAACGTGAATTCAATATTTGGATTAACGGAAGTGATAGTTCCAGAAAACGTTAAAATAATAAACGAAGCTTTCCCAATATTTTCCGGTATATTCGCTTCAAATAAAACAATCAAAGACGACGATGCGCCGGAATTACACATAACCGGAAAAGCGATTTTTGGAAATATAACAATAAAACATTTGAATTAAATTCCAGCGCGGCAATTTGATGTTTTTTTTACGGCGAACCGCGTAGGAATTCGTTTAACTGGAATGACTTTTACGATCACTTATGGAAAGGCGTTTTTCTATACGAGCGGAAACGTGGCTTAACACAAGAATTACCGCCAAATAAAAAAGCCCCACTACAGACCATGTTACAAACGACTGCATTGTACGGCCTATGTATATTTTGGCTTCATAGCAAATATCGGCGAGGCTGATTACAGATATTATGGATGTGTCTTTTAAACTGATTATAAATTGATTCATTAAACTGGGTATTGAAATCCTAAGCGCTTGCGGTAAAACAACGCGCCTCATAGCCTGCCCGTACGAAAGGCCCAGACTTCTGGCCGCTTCCATTTGGCCGTGATCCACCGCCTGAACCCCGCCCCGGAAAATCTCCGCCATATAGGCGCCCGCATTCAGACTAAGCGTGATGGTTCCAGCCAAAAACGCGGTGAGCCGGACGTCTACGCCAAAAGACTGGAAAAGCTGGGGAACGCCGAAATAAACAAAAAAAGTCTGCACCAAAAGCGGCGTGCCGCGAATAACGCCGATGTACCCTTTCGCCAAAAGGTTAAAAACTTTGCGTTTTGAAAGATGAGCGAAGCAAGCCGCCAACCCTAAAATGACGGCGAAAAAAAGCGCGGAAATGGTAAGTTCAATCGTAACGAACATACCTCGCAACAGAAGAGGAAACACATCTTTTGTTATGTTTATAAAATTCATCGCATTTAACCGCAAGCTAAAACTTAGGTAAAACCGGTTTTAGCTTGCGGACGTACGGCCCTCTTAATTTTATCCCGGTTATTCCGAGGCTATATACTTATTGATTATTCTTTCGTACTCGCCGCTTGCGATTATGTTGGCGAGACCTTTGTTAAAGGCCGCGAGAAGTTCTTTGTTTTCGCCTTTTAAAACCGCGAAACCGTAAGACGAGCCTTTTTCCATAGCTCCCGTCATTTTCAATCCGACGCCTCGCGAAATTCCATAACCCATAACAGGATAGTCCTCGAAACACGCCGCCGAGTTGCCGGTTTTTACTTCTTCGTACATATAAGGAGATTCATCAAAATATTTAATCGCAAAATTATATTTATCTTTAATGCTCTCGGCGAAAGCGGCGCCTTCCGTGCCTATTTTTACGGCGACCGTCTTTCCTTTTAGGTTTTCGTATGAAGATACGCTTTCGTCGTCCGCTCTAGCGGCCATAACAACCCCGGAATTGTAATAAGGCTCAGAAAAATCGTATTTTTCGCGGCGTTCCCGCGTAATACTCATGCCGGCGATAACTCCGTCCGCCTGCTTTGATTCAAGCGCGGCCACAGCGGCGCTAAACCCAAGCGGCTTTAATTCGTAGCTTAAATTTTGGTCCGCCGCGATTGCGGCTAAAAGTTCAATATCTATCCCCGTGTACTGTTTGTTCTCATCCTGAAACTCGAATGGGGCGAAAGTGGTGTCCGTGGCGATAACGTAGGAACCGGTCTTTTTTACGCAACCCGCAAAAACAAGAGCGCAAGAAAAAAAAGCCAATAACAAACACTTTTTTAATATTTTTTTCTTCATCAAAAATCTCCTAAAGCCGTTTGGAAACCGCGCGATAAAACAAAATATTCCCGTGTTTTATTCCTTCAATATTTTATTTTTTACACGATTTCTAAATTGGACTTGTTCGCCAACCTGGTTGGTTGTCGCCCAAGTCTTGCAAAATGCTACGCATTTTGCGTTTTTTAAGCGGAAGTTGTTCGAAAACTGAAGTTTCCGAACAACTCTATTTAAGTTCAAAAACATAAAGCCCGCAATTCACAGGCTAAATCAAATTATTATACCGCGTTTTAAAAACTTTTTGCAACCGCGCAAATTTTTGCTGTATTCGAAAGCCGGGCTGCGGGGAGCCGGTTTTTACGGGTTTAGCGGAGAAAATCGCGCTTTATACCAAAGTGCGGGCTATTCGCACTATATCAGCGAAAACTCCGCCGGCGGTAACCTCAGCTCCCGCGCCGGGGCCTTTTATTACAAGAGGCAGCGTGTTGTAGCGGTTTGTATGTATCACAACAATGTTATCCGCGCCGGTAAGCGAACAAAACGGGCTGCGGACGTTTTCCGTCCGTAAAGATATACGCGCCTTGCCTTCTTCTATCACGGCGATGTAGCGCAAAGCCCCGCCTTCTTTTTGCGCGGCCAGCCGTTTAGCCTCGAATTGCGCGTCCGATTTTTCCAGCTCCGCAAAAAAATCATCCACCGTCCTGGCTTGAAAACATTCGTCCGGCAGTATTGGGTCTATCTCCACTTGCGAAAATTCCAAAGGCATACCGCATTCACGCGCTAAAATTAAAGCCTTTCGCGCCGCATCCATCGCGTTAAGATCATCCCTAGGATCGGGTTCGGTGTAACCCTTTTCTTTCGCCGCGCACACAAGCGCCGAAAAAGGAATGGAACCGTCAAAACTATTAAAAATAAAACTTAAAGTCCCGGAAAGAACGGCTTCTATGCGCGTAACTTTGTCGCCGGATAAATAAAGATCCCTCAAAGTCGATATTACGGGAAGGCCGGCGCAAACTGTAACTTCGTATAAATAAGGAACGCCCCTGTCCCGCGAAAACGAGGTGATAGCGTTATAGTATTCAAAAGAACCGGAATTCGCTTTTTTGTTAGGTGTTATTACAGGAATAAGAGCGTGGAGAATTTCCTCGTACATTAAAGCCACATCCGCGCTCGCCGTGCAATCGCAAAAAGCGCTGTTCGGCAAATTGCGCTCTTTCATTTTTTGAACGAACAACTTTAAATCACAAGGCTCGCCTGAGGCTAAAATTTCTTTCGCCTTGTTTAACTGAACGCCTTCTTCGTTAAACGTCATGTTGCGGGAATTGGCCAAACCAGTAACCCTTATGCGGATCTTGTATTTTTGTTCAAGCTGTTCCCGCTGGGCGGCTATCTGCTTTAAAAGCTCTCCCCCGATAAGCCCTACGCCCGCGAGAAAAAGATTTACGCTGCGCACGCCCGATAAAAAAAACGCTTCGTGAACGGCGTTCATGGCGCGCGCTTTGTCTTTTTGCGGTATCACCGCCGATATGTTTATCTCCGAAGACCCTTGAGCTATAGCGACAACGTTTACGCCGCTCCTGCCTAGCGCGTGAAAAACCTTGCCCGCTATGCCGGAAGAGCTTTTCATGCGCGAGCCTACCACCGCTATAACCGAAAGACCGCCCTCCGCTTCCGGCGGCTCCATGGAGCCTTCACGCAGTTCAGTCGCGAATTCTTCACGCACGGCGCTTAACGCCGCGTCTTCGTCAACGGGGTTTATAGCAAAACAAATTGAATATTCACTGGAAGCCTGCGTAATTAGTATTATATTCACGTTCCTGCGCCCAAGCGCCACAAAAAGCCTGGAGGCGAAACCGGCGCGGCCGTAAAGAGCGGCCCCCTCAATCTTTATAACAGATACAGAGTTTATGCAACTTATTCCGCGTATAAGCCCTTCCGCCTCTTTTGCGTTATGCGATATAAGAGTGAACGGGCCGTCCGGATTAAATGAGTTTAGAATTTTTATAGGTATTTTTTTTTCCAAAACAGGCTGTATTGTAGGCGGATGCAAAACCTTCGCGCCAAAATGAGACATCTCCATAGCCTCGATGTACGGCATCTCTTTTATGGTGAAAGCGCCGCTTACAATCTTTGGGTCGCAGGTAAGCACGCCGTTTACGTCCGTCCACAGCTCCAGCGCATCCGCGTCAAGAGCCGCCGCGAAAATCGCCGCGCTGAGGTCTGAGCCGCCGCGTCCAAGCGTCGTGACGTCCCCGTTTACGGTAGAAGCGATAAAACCAGGCGCTACATACAAAGCGCCGTCTTTGCAGGCTTCGCGTATATTCGCATAGCTTATATCCTGCAAAAATTTAGCTTTCCCAAAAGAGGCGTCCGTCTTTATAACATCCCTGCTGTCTATAAAAACGGCGCCGAGCCCGGCTTCGCGAAGAACGCCGGCGATTATAAACGAAGAAAGAAGTTCGCCAAAACTCATTACACGATCAAGCGTACGCGCCGAAAGTTCTTTTAAAACAGCCGCCGAACCTAAAACCGCCTTTAACCCGGCGATTTCGTCCGAAATCACGGCTAAAACGCTCTTTAGAACGCCGCCTTTTAAAAAGGCCTCCGCCATTTCAACATGACGCGCCTCTATCGCCGCGAGAGCTTCATCGCAAGCGCCGCCGCGAACAGCGGTTTTAGCCAGATTTACAAGGGCGTCCGTTACTCCGTTAAAAGCCGAAACTATAACTACATTGCGGGTTTCTTGTGATTTTTTAACAATAACGCATAAACCTTCCAGAGCGCTCGCGCTACCCACAGAAGTTCCGCCGAATTTCATTATTTTCATGCAATTATGCTATGCTCTTTTAATCAAATTTACAAGGATTCGCATTATATATATTATAAAAACGCCGGAGTCTTTCAAACCGTCAAAAAGCCTGGTTTTCCGCATCTAATTCGAGCAATCAAATGCGTTTCCGGCAAGCGCCGCCTTAAAAGCGTTATCGCTTTTTAATACTTCACGCTCCGCCGTAAACTCTAAAAAAATTATAAAAGATAGCGTTTAATTAACAGGGGCCTGTTGTTTGGGGAATATCCGGCGTTCTTTAGCGGCGAGCCTGGCGCTTTTCAATTTTAGGCTTCAACTCCGCCAGGCGTTTCCGTTTTTATAGCTTGCGCGCTTAATAACAAGAGCAAAACCGTTTTACCACTCTTTCGGTTTAAAACCTTCAGGCGGCTGCAACAAGCGGACGTCCTCCCCGCCCAACTCAAGAATGAAAAAACCGCTCTGTTCCGCGTATTCCCGTGCGCAGGGGTCGACAGCCGCCGCCGCTATCGCTCCAAGCAGTCTTTTTCCCTTGGCTTCCGCGGGCGTGTAATCATGTATTAATTGCATTCGTTTTATATGCTCATCAACCTGGCTTGTTTTGTCCAGCCATCTTTTGATTTCCACAGCCATGCATACGGTTGTATTCGAAAGCAATATGTCTATTTCTCCGCGCAGGCGGTTCGCGTCGTCGTATATGGGAAGGCGCCTAAACAACCGCCTAAGGTTGTAATTGTAAACGTCGAACTTATCCCCCAGGTTCGGGCCGAAAAGCGTTTCCACCAACTCCCCCATAGACAGGTTTAAACCGCCTACGTTGGCTGTAACACGGTCGACTCTTGCGCTCATCTTGTCAACGTTGGCCGTAACTCGGTCGACTCTTGCGCTCATTCTATCAACGTTGGCTGTAACGCGGTCGACTCTTTCACCCATTCTATCAACGTTGGCCGTTAACGCATCGATTCTTTCACCCATTCTCTCAATGTTGGCCGCGGTGTTGGCCGTAACACGATCGATTCTTTCGCCCATTCTCTCAATGTTGGCCGTAACACGATCGATTCTTTCGCCTATTCTATCAATGTTGGCCGCTGTGTTGGCCGTTAACGCATCGATTCTTTCGCCCAGTTTGTCGATATTTTCCGTCGTTTTATCAACTCTTTCGCCTAATTTGAGTAATGAAGTCCAAACAGCGGGAAAACCAAGCTTTTTCCCCAATTCAACCGCTTCTTCCGCCGTCATTTCTTGCGCCATAATAAAACATCCCCCATTAAACTCTAATATAACCGCAATGAAGCGAATGGCGCAAGCTTATAAACGCATAAGGCGAATATTTCCGGTTTTTGGAACAGTAAAAATTTGACAAGGGTTTAGCGGCTTAAACTGTTTTCACCACGGCGGAAGACGCCGGCGCCGCCGGGTTAAAACTCTCAAGGTATGTTCAAAAGAGCTTGTTTTTATTAAAATTAATTATGAATGAAAGATTGGACGCGGCGTTAAAACGTTACGCGCAAGTATGCGCGAGTATTGAAGACCCTGATATTGTAAAAAACCAGAACAAATACCGCGAAGTAATGAAGGAATATTCGTTTTTATCCGCCGTAGCTTCAAAACAAAAAGAAATCGAAAACCTTGATTTGGAACTGGAACAGACCAGGACGCTTATATCCGATGAAAAAGACCCGCAAATAAAAGAACTGGCGCGCGAGGAGCTGCGTGAACTGGAAGAAAAACGGGCCAAAGTTGCGGATGAACAAAAAACGCTGCTTGTTCCAAAAGACCCTCTGGACGAAAAAAACATCATTATGGAAATACGAGCCGGAACCGGCGGCGAGGAAGCCGCTCTTTTTGTTGCGGATCTTTACAGGATGTATTCGCGTTTCGCCGAAACAAAAGGCTGGAAGTTCGAAATTATGACCATAAACGAAACGGAACTAGGCGGGTACAAAGAAATCATTTTTTCAATAAACGGCGATCATGTATACGAAAACTTACGTTACGAATCGGGGGCTCACCGCGTTCAGCGTGTGCCGGAGACTGAAGCTTCCGGCAGAATACACACATCGGCTGTTACTGTGGCAGTTCTTCCGGAAATGGAAGAGACCGAAATTGAAATAAAGCAAGAAGACTTGCGCATAGACGTCATGCGGGCCGGCGGGCCGGGCGGCCAATGCGTAAACACAACGGACAGCGCGGTGCGCATAACCCATCTCCCTACGGGCCTTGTTGTAATTCAACAAGACGAAAAAAGCCAGGTGAAAAACAAGGCCAAAGCGCTTCGCGTTTTACGCGCGCGGCTTTTTGAGCTGGAAGAATCAAAAAAAAACGCGGAACGTTCAGCCGAACGCAAAAGCCAGGTGGGAAAAGGCGACCGCAGCGAGCGAATACGCACTTACAATTTCCCGCAAAACCGGCTTACAGACCATCGTATAAATCTTACGCTGTACAAACTGGATTTAATTATGCAGGGAGTCTGCGGCGAACTATTCGACGCCCTTAAACTTTCCGCAAAAAACGATTTATAAATATTTTACATTACGTTATATTAAAAACATGGAAGATTTTAACAACCGCTGTTTTTCGCGCTTTGAAAATAAAAACGCCGTTGTTTTAGGCTTTGACACGGGATTAAGCGCGGCGTCTTTCGCCAGGATGCGGCAAACCAGCCTTTTAGACAAGAAAGGCTTTATCGTAGACGCGAATGGCGGGGATTTTGTCATAAAAGAATGGAAGCCGGAATCCGTAGCTGAAGTAAACAGGCGCATGGTGGTTTACGGCGTAAATGTGGAAGGCGAGCCGTTGGCGGCTTCCTTAAACCGGTATATAAAAAGCGATGCGGATAAGGAGGCGAAAGCGGATTTTAAACGGCGCTTGCGCCTTTGGTTTAACGCCCGTATTTTCGCCGAAGAAAAACCGGACGTTTTTGCGTCAAAGCAGGAGGGTTTAGTCCCGGCTTCGATTCTTACCGGCGGTAAAACCGTGTTTTTCGCGCCGCTGGAGCTGGTGAAAGCCGCTTTTTCGGATGACGGCGCCGCCTTTCTTAAAGACGCCGAACGCTACGTTCACCCTGAATTGATTGGAAAAAGAGCCGTTTTATTCACCGCCGGCGCCCTTCTTTACACTCTTTACAGCAAAAAACCGCCGTTCCCGTGCGAGGAAGGAAGTTCCAGCGTCCATATACATACTTTAATCCGAAGCGGCGTCTTCACCCCGCTGGAATACGAGGCTCCCGGAATAGACGTTAGAGCCTCGGAGAAAATCGGCGCAATGTTGCGCGGAGAAGAAACGGAAAATCCTCCAGATTATGTTTGGGAAGCGGGTTTTAGCAGCCTTTCACCGGAAGAAATTGAGACACGAGCAAAACAAAAAGAGCGGTTCGTAAAAAAACAATACAGAATTTTCAAAAGGCGGCTCTTTTTTAGCGTTAACAAACCGGCTGTAAAAATGTCGGCGGCGGCGGCCGTCATAATGCTAATTTTCGCGGGAATGATTATAAACGGGCGGCTTTCCAGCCCTACAACCAGGGGGCTGGAGCCCCTGGAAGTCGCAAAAGTTTATTACGAGGCGTTTTCCAGCCTTAATGTGCCGTTGATGGAGGCCTGTCTGCAAAGAGGCGCCGGAGCCGGCGATGTAAACGCGGCCGCTCATTTATACGTTGTGAACAAGACGCGAGAATCGCACGGGGACGATGTAAAGGCGCCTTTTCAAATAAAGGACGCGGATTTTGTCCTGCATAACGCGGGAACGGCGGATGAAGCGGTAATAAAGGCGAATTACACGATGATTTTTCCACAGGAGGCGGGGGAAACCTGGGCGGCGGAAGGCGCTCCCGGCGTCAATGAGGGGCCGTCCGAAGACCGCGCCGCCATGACGCAACGCGCGGACACGCTTTATCTGTCCCGAAAGAAAGACTTATGGCACATAACAAAAATTGAAAGGGAAGAAAAAGAATTTTTTTCGGATTAACAGATTCTAACCGCCGTATAAAACAGCCGATTAACGGTTTGGGCTTGTTTAACAACCTAATTTGGTTGTTAAACATGAGTTTTCCGGTTTTTGGGGTAAGTCTCGCAAAACCGCGTTCGCCGCCGGAAAGCCGCTTAGGAGCTGGAAAACGCCAAGCGGCTCTATTATCGCGGACGATTTACGGCGCTATTCCCCGTCGTTCTCCACATTTTCTTCCTGAACAATCCTATCCACGCCGACTACAAAATCGGGCCTTTCTATATTCACTATGCGCACACCAACCGCGTTCCTTCCCATAACACGTATGGAATCTACTTTTAATTTGATTGATTTTCCCTGGCTTGTAATGCACATTATTTCTTCGTTTCCCTGCACGTTTACGCAAGCCGCGATTTCGCCGCACTTATCGCCGGGCGTGTAAATCTTCTGCCCGCCGGTGCCTCTGCCATGAGAGCTAAAGTCTTCAAAAGCCACCCGCTTGCCAAACCCGTATTCAGAAAGCAACAGCATGGTTTCATCTTCCGTTACACGCAATACTCCGGCGAGTTCGTCTCCGTCATAAAGCTTAATTCCGCTTACGCCCCGGCTCGCCCTGCCTATGGGACGCACTGCTTCTTCGTTGGTGCGCAGGGCCTGTCCGTTACGCGAAATCAACACGACCTCATCGCCGCCGCCGGTTAAAAGCGCGCTCACCAGTTTATCTCCATCGTCCAGTTTTATCGCTATAACGCCGCGTGTTTTCGCGTTGTAAAATTCCTTGGTGCGGACTTTTTTTACAACGCCTCTGGCCGTCCCCATAAACAGGAAAGTTTCTTCGCTAAATTCTTTCAACGACACAATGGCTGTTATTTCTTCATTTGGCGAAATCGACAAAAGCCCTTTAACGTGGGCGCCTTTGGAAGTGCGGCTGCCTTCCGGCAGTTCATGCACTTTAGTCCAGTAAGCTTTTCCTTCGCTTGTTATAAACATGATGTATTCATGGGTTGAAGCCACAAAAATTTGTTTTATAAAATCTTCCTCAGCAAGTTTCGCGCCAGCCATACCTTTGCCGCCGCGGCCTTGATTCTTGTACGAAGAGGCGGGAACTCGCTTTATATAGCCCATGTTGGAAATCAAAATCACCATTTCTTCTTTTTTAATAAGATCTTCAATATCGATGCTTTCAACTTCCCCGGCTACGATTTCCGTCTTGCGCTTGTCTCCGAAACGGCTCGAAACATTCCGTATTTCGTCCTTTATAACGCCTCGTAATTTTTTCTCATCCGCCAAAAGCGATTTAAAATAACCAATTTGAACTTCCAGCTCCCGAAGCTCCGTTTCTATTTTTTCAATTTCCATGTGGGTCAGGCGGCCCAGCCTCATGTCCACCACCGCTTGAGCCTGAGCCTCTATGCGCGAGTCTATTTCTTCCGGCGTCGCGTTTTCCGCTTTTAAGAGCGCCGCCGGCTTTAAAAACCTGTCTTTTAACGCCGTTTTAGCGGCTTCTATATCACGCGAACCTTTTATCACGGCGACTATTTCATCAATATTAGCCATAACAATCAAAAGGCCGTTCAAAATGTTTGCGCGCTCCTCCGCTTTGCGAAGATCGTGCTTGGTGCGGCGCTCGACCACTTCCACGCGGTGTTCAACAAAGTGATGAAGAAGCTCTTTTAAAGTTAAAACCTGCGGCTTGCCGTTTACCAGAGCCAAGTTGATTATGCCGAAAGTGGATTGCAAAGCGGTCTGCGAAAAAAGCTGATTTAACACAATTTTTAAAATAGCTGATTTTTTTAAGTCTATTACTATACGAAGGCCGTCTCTGTCCGATTCGTCGTTTACGTTAGCCGCGCCGTCTATCACTTTTTCGTTTATCAGATAGCCTATGCGCTCAATAAGCTGTTTTTTATTTACATTGTATGGAATTTCGGTAAAAACTATTAATTCTCTGCCGGTTTTCGTCGTTTCTACGTTAAAGCGCCCGCGCACAAGTATCTTGCCGCGGCCTATGGAATAGGCGTCTTTTATGCCTTTTCTCCCGAAAATTATGCCGCCGGTAGGAAAATCAGGGCCGGTTACAATTCGGCCAAGCTCCTCTACGGTTATTTCAGGGTCGTCTATCAACGCGCAAACGGCTTCACAAACCTCCGTCATATTGTGCGGAGCCATGTTGGTCGCCATGCCCACCGCTATGCCGCTGGAGCCGTTAATCAAAAGGTTAGGGATAGCCGCCGGTAAAACAACAGGCTCAAGGAGGGATTCGTCAAAATTTGGGGCGAAATCAACGGTTTCTTTTTTTAGGTCGAAGAGCATCTCGTCCCCTATGCGCGAGAGCTTCGCCTCGGTGTAACGCATAGCCGCCGGCGGGTCTCCGTCAAGGCTGCCGAAATTTCCCTGTCCTTGAACCACCGGGTAACGCAGTGAAAAATCCTGAGCCATGCGCACAAGAGCGTCGTACAAGGCCGCATCGCCGTGCGGGTGATACTTACCCATAGTGTCGCCGACTATACGGGCGCTTTTTTTTGTAGCCGACCCAGGGCGGAGGCCCAACTCTTCCATTGAGTAAAGCAACCGGCGGTGAACCGGTTTAAGCCCGTCTCTCACATCTGGAAGAGCCCGCGAAACAATTACAGACATCGCGTAGTTTAAGTAGTCGGTTTTAACTTCGTCTTCTATGGAGATGGGTATTATTTTGCCGCCCTCAGGGGATTCTATTATCATTTTTTAAAATCCTCCGGGATAGTTTTATCTATTTTTTCTATAAGTTCCAACGCGATTTTCTCGGCTTGTTGAGCTTCGATATGCGCTTTATCAGTCATGCGGTTAAGTCTAAGGCGCTCAATTTCATCGCAAAGCAAAAAACCGGTTAACACGGCGGATTTTACAGGGTCCGTAAGGCCTGTGGAGCGTTGCGTATCCTCTACAATACGCCGGTAACGAGTAAGCAATGTTTCCATATACACAGGATCTTCATCAGACGACAACAAAAGCGATGCGCCTAAAATATCAATACGGAATTCTGTTTTAGGCATCAAATTCACCTAAAAAATTTCAGGCTGTATTTCCGGCGGCCCGCCGCCCGCCGCAGACAAAGGCTCTATGGAAGGGGAAGACTGGAAAAATGAACCGTCCGCATCCTCGTTTGAGGCGGCTCCCTGGGCGGCGGCGTCTCCCGCGCCGGCAGTTGGTTGCGGGCTTTCCGCCGCTACAGGAGCGCGAGTCTCAGGCGCGGCGGCTGCGGCTTCCGGTTGCGGCGCAACGCCGGCGGCGGGAGCCCCAGCCGCAAAAGGAACGCCTTTAACGTCTTCAAAACGGTTAAGGTGTTGCAACATAGAAACAATGCCTTCTTCTACGTGCGCCTGATCTTCCTTAAACCTGCGAATAATCACCTCAAGCTCTTCTATGCGCTTTCTAGCGTCCTCTTCTTTGCTTTTAAGCAGGGTGTTTTCTTCCGTGAGCTTGTTTACATAGTCAATAGCTTTGGTGACGCGCGACTCAAGCAACCTAACCTGCTCAATATTCACCATAACCTAAGCCCCCAAAGCATCTTGAGCCTTTAGCACGACAGCCTTAAAAGCTTCCGCGTCTTCTATCGCGAGATTTGAAAGCGCTTTGCGGTTGATTGATATATTGGCCTTGGCCAACCCCGCGATAAGCCGCGAATAAGTTACGCCCAGCGGCCTGCACGCCGCGTTGATGCGGGCTATCCATAAACGCCGGAAATCGCCTTTTTTATCCCTTCTATCGCGGTAAGCGTAGGACAAAGCTTTGGCCACCGCATCTTTAGCCGTCTTGTAATTTGAATGACGCCTGCCCCAATAACCTTTCGCAAGCTTTAATATTTTTTTGCGATGATCCTTGCGCCTTGTTCCGTCAACTGCTCTTGACATTTTATTCTCCTAATTTTTAGAACCAGCAACATTCTTTACAGGCTCTTTTTAAAGCTTCGTCTTTAAAACTAACCGTAAGGCAGTAATTTTTTGCGAACTACCGGCACGTTTTCCGCGGACAAAAATCCCGCTTTGCGCAAATTCCGTTTGCGCTTTGTAGATTTTTTTGTAAGAATGTGCCGCAAATTTTGTTTCTTGTATTTTACTTTCCCGCTACCGGTAAAAGAAAAACGCTTTGCGGCGCTTTTTCTGGTTTTCATCTTTGGCATCACCATCTCCTTAAAACGGCGCCGGATGGAATTCCGGCGAATATTTATTTTTTATTTTTTGGGCTTAAAACCATAGACATATTGCGGCCTTCCATAGCGGCTTGCTTGTCCACCAAGTATTCGCCCTCAATCCTGGAAAGCACGCCTTTTAAAACTTCATAACCAAATTCAGTGTGCGCAAGCTCCCGCCCCTTAAAACGCACGGTAACCTTAACTTTATTGCCTTCGGTTAAAAAATCTTTTATATGCTTCGATTTGAAGTCTAAATCATGATCATCAATTTTAGGTTGCATTCGGATTTCTTTTAACTTTAACAATTTTTGTTTTTTTTTGGACTCGCGGATTTTTTTTTCGTTCTCAAATTTGAATTTACCGTAATTCATAATTTTGACGACGGGCGGATTCGCGTTTGAAACCTCTACAAGATCCAAACCTTGCTCCCGCGCCATCTCTAAAGCCTGCGCTATAGGCAAAACTCTCTGCTCTCTATCATCGCCTATAAGCCGCACTTCCCGCCCTTTGATTTGCTGGTTTATCCGTAAATCTCTTTCCGCCAACTGTCCTCCTTAGGTTTGAATAACCAAAAACAACACTTTGCCATGATTTTATGTGTTTACAGGATAATTTGTCAAGAATGCTGTGTTTTGAAACAAAACGCGCAAGCCTCTGAATTTCGGCGGTACGCCCTATTGAATTCGGCCTGGGCCGGTGAAACGGCCGCAATCTTTGTTTATTGAGCCTGTTCCAAAGCCCGGTTTCGCAAGTTTCGTTTTAAGCAGTATTTCTTCCGCTTCGCGCATACATTCCGCGGAAGGTTCTTTGACGCCTTCCAGCGGGTAAGAACGCCCCAAAGCGCGCCATTTAGCGGCGGCTAGACTGTGGTACGGCAGCGCTTCAACTTTTTCCACGGTTTTAAGCGCGTCTATAAAACGTCTTAGGCGCTCCATGCAGGCGCGCAAAGCGGTGACGCCTGGAACCACAACGTGCCGTATCCATAACGTTTTACCGGCGTCTGACAGGAAGCGCGCCATGTCCAGTATGTTTTCGTTTGGCTTCCCGGTTAAAAGGCTGTGGGCTTTCGAGTCTATGTGTTTAATGTCAAGCATTATTAAATCTGTAAAGTTTAAAAGGCGGGTGAAAGTTTTCAAAAAATCAGGATTCCGGCTGAACGGCTCGCCTGAAGTGTCTATGGCGGTGTGAACGCCCTCTTTTTTCGCCCGCTCAAAAAAATCCAGCAAAAAATCAAGCTGTAAAAGAGGCTCGCCGCCGCTTACCGTAATCCCGCCGCCGCCGTTCCAGTAGGAGCGGTAACGCAACGCTTCATTCAATAAAGATTCCGCGTCCCGCAACGTTCCGCCTTCGCAAGCCCATGCGTCCGGGTTGTGGCAGTACTTGCAGGCCATGCGGCGCCCTTGCGTAAAGACCACAAACCGTATTCCGGGCCCGTCCACCGAACCAAAGCTTTCGGTTGAATGAATTAAACCAAAAACCGGTTTATTTTGCTGTTTTCCCGGGTTCACCGGTCAATAATAGAGGTTTTAACGCCAGAGGCGCGGCTGACAATTAAGAAACACAGGCGTCAATAAAGGCGGCTGCTAACAATAGCTAGCGGAATTTGACGTTTTAGGGCCAAATTCCGCTCTAAAACGCTATTGTTGCAATAACTGGAGGACGGACTGCGACCTTTGGTTCGCCTGGGCGAGCATAGCCGTTCCGCTCTGGCTTAGTATCTGGTTCTTTGTGAAATTCACCATCTCGTTGGCCATATTAGTGTCGCGTATCCGCGATTCCGCGGCCTGTATGTTTTCGGCGCCTATATCTATGCCGCGTATCGCGTGTTCAAGGCGGTTTTGGTAGGCGCCCAGGTCGGCGCGTTGTTTGCTTACCGTTTTTAGCGCGTCGTCCAAAATCGCGATTGAGCGGTTGGCGCTATCCGGGTCTTCCAGCGTCATAATTTCGTTGTTGCCTATATTGCGCAGGCCCAGTGACTTTGTCGTAATAGTGCCGATATAAATCTGCTCGCGCTGATCTACGTTGGCCCCTATATGGAACCACATAGAAGCGGTTACAACGGCGCCGCTGGACTGGCGGGAGAAACGCCCGGTAAGCATATTCAGACCGTTAAACTGCGCGTGGCTGGCTATCCGGTCTATTTCGTCAACAAGCTGGCTCACCTCAACCTGCATCTGCATACGGTCTTCGCCAGTGTATATGCCGTTAGCCGCCTGGACCGCAAGCTCGCGAAGCCTGTTGATTATATCCTGGTTTTCCTGCAAATAGCCTTCTGTAGTTTGTATAAAAGATATACCATTTAATGCGTTCTCCGAGGCCTTGTTTAAGCCCCTGATTTGCGAACGCATTTTCTCGGACACCGCAAGGCCGGAGGCGTCGTCTCCTGCGCGGTTTATCCGTAAACCGCTGGATAATTTTTCGCTGTTTTTGTCCAGGTAATTTTGCGTCACCTTTAAAGACCTGTCGGCGAACATTGCGCTAAGATTGTGGTTAATAATCATAGTGAATACACTCCTTCGGGATTTCCGGCGCGGCCTTCCCCTTAGGCCCTGCGCCGTAATATCCATGCCGGGGTGTGCATGGAAACTTAAACCCCCCTCCCTAGAAGATTTAAGCATAATAGGAGCCCGCAAACGCCGTTGCGGGGTTATTTTTGATTTTAGCGTAAAAAGCCCTACGGGCTCCCGCTTCAATCCTTGTATACAATCAATATCGGTTTTTTACACCAGGGCTTTAGCGCGGCGTAAAAACAAAACGTTCCGCGCCGCTAAAGCTGTCATCTCCCAAATTCCTGCACAAGTTCGCTTAAAAGCGGCACAAGCTGTTTTTTGCGGGAAACTATATCTTTTAGCAGAAAAACGCCGTCTTCTATGCGCGGAAAGGCCAATTTGGAGATAAAATCCTTTTTTCCGGTTATAAAAAGCAACGAATCCAGCCTTGTAACGTCCGTTACGAGCATAGCCGCAAAAATACGCCCGTCTTCCTCCACAACGCGCTCCAGCGCCGCGAGCATCTCCTCCCGCCGCGCCACAAGCGACTGCGGGGAAGTGGTTTCCACCTGGCTTACCGTATAGCCCCCTTCCGCTTCGTTGTACGCCTTCATATCCAAAGCTATAAGCTCAGGGGCGGAAAGGGCGCAGCTTAAATTCGCCGCCTCCTGCATATCTAAAGCAAGCCGCTCAACATCAAGACCGGTTATCGACGAAAGGTATTCGGCGGCTTCCACGTCTACGGCCGTTGTGGTGGCGCTTTGCAGGCCGATTGTGTCGGCCAGAACGCCGCACAGCAAGATTGAGGCCGTCTCTTTTTCCATCGGCACCATCTGCTCGCGGTACAAGTTCGCTATTATCGTACAGGTCGCGCCGACCACTTTGTTGATAAAATTTATCGGGTATTTTGTCGACAGGTTGCCCAGCCTGTGATGGTCTATCACTTCAAGGATTTTATAGTTTTCTATCCCTTCTATAGCCTGGCTAGGCTCGTTGTGATCCACCATGATGACTTCCACGTTAGGCTCCTCGATTAAATCGCCTTCAAAAATAACGCCTGTAACCTGATTGCGGTCGTTACCAACCGGAAGACAGCGCGAAGGCGCCCTGGCAAGCGGGGCGCGTATTTTTTTTATGGCGTCCGTCTCTTGTACAAGAGGAATTGAAGAATCGCATATCTCGGAAACCGGCGTTGAATACATCACCAGCATGGACGTAAAACTTGTGTCGTAGGGGCTGCTTATAACCGAAACGCCGCTTTCCCTGGCTTTTTCAAAAAGCCCCGGAGCCAGCGTGTTGCCGCCCGAAAGAATAAGGGCGCGCACTTTTTTTTCTATGCAGAATTCCTGTAAATCCCAGCGGTCTCCCATGATGACCAGCGCGCTTTCTATAGCGCTGTTTTCCAGCCGCGCTCTAAAATACCGCCCGTAAGAGGCGGCCACCAAAATATTAGATTTTCTTATACTTTCGCCGTCAAAAATATTGATGGTTTGAGCGCGTAAAGTGTTCACCAGATGGCTTATAGAAACCGGAAACGAAGCCTTTTTGTTGGGGTTTATCGTTGTAATGATGTATTTGGCGAATATACTGTAATTTAACATTCCCTGGTACACGCCGTTTTCGTCAACAACCGGCGCGGCTCTAAGGTTTTCCCCCTGCATACGCTCTAAAGCCTCCCAAATTGTAACGTTAGATTGCACAACCGGCGGCGAAGACGTTATGTAATGCCCGGCTTTGGGGATGAGATCCGGCATGTATTCAGGAACCGGAACATGAAAGCGGTTGAAAATATATTCGGTTTGGGGGCTTAGTTTCCCGGCGCGCAAGGCGAAGCAATTTTTATTCCCCTGGGCGCGTTTTAACGCGGCGTAAGCCGCCGCCGAAACTATTGAATCAGTGTCTGGATTGCGGTGTCCTATAACGTATACTTTTTTGTTCATGGTTAAATATACAGCCAAAACGGGGGAACCGGATAGAATTGCGCCGGCTTGCGGCGCGGTTGACGCAACGCTTATAAAAACGCGCCCTCAATTCACCGGGCGCCGCCAATAAAAGGCGCTTTGCGCGGCTGGGCGAATCCAGCGCCGGCCGCAGGTTGGCCGGCGGCCGGCGGTGCGCTGAACAGGCTCAATTTAGGAGTTTGTCCGTCCGCCACCAGACTAGCTTCGCGTTGTAATTGTCCGCAAGCATGGCGGAAAGTATTCCGGTTTCGGAAACGCTGAAAGTGCAAAACTGGAGTTCTGAGTCGTCTACTTTTACAAGGCCGCCGGCAAGCTCTTCTCCGGTTTCGCCGTCCATGATAAGTATAGAGAAGCCCGCGTCCACCGGAAAATAAAAAAACACGCCGCCGCCGTTCATTACGCCGAACATCGTATAAAACAGGTTTTCGGCGACGCGGCGGTTGTTTACGGTGAGCGCGCGTTTATAAAAAGGTATTTCCACGCTGTTGATAAACCGGCTTGTAGCCGCGTCCACAGTCCATAAAATTGAGCCGTCCGGCTCTACGCCGGCTATTGTTTGGGTGAGTTCGTCCAGTATTTCATGATAGTAATCAATTTTTACGTAAATGGAGCGCGAATCGGGAGCCGCCGCTATGCCGTTAAGCGCAGCCTGTAGATTATCGCCGCCTTCCGGCGCGGGAAGGGCGTTGTTTTGTATCTTAACCGTGTACAAAAGAACGCCCTGCGGCGAAAACCAGTAAACGGCCGCGCCTTTAGGCAGGTTGCAGACTACGGCCAGCTCATCGTCTTTTGAAACATATATTTTTTCTATGGGGGGGAAAGGCCCGCCGCCCTGCCCTTCCCTTCCCAGGTAATCTATAAAATTACCGTCCATATCGAAACGAAGCACCGAATAATTTAACAGAACTTTTTCCTCGACGTCGTAAGAATGGCGGTCTCCTGAAAGCTTGTCGGCGACGTACAAATTTTTTTGGGAATCTACGGCTATGGCGGAAGGCTCCTGCAAAGGCCACGCCACCGACCACCTGGTGACGCTTACACTATCCGTTTTTGGTTTTAGCGTTATTGGAGGCGGATTGGTTTCTTCGTTGTAAATCATAAAAAGTATGTCGCCGTAAGAGTTGTAGCGCAGAACTTTCCCGCCGTCCCCGTTGGCTATATAAAACAAGCCGTCTTTCATGGTTATGGCGGTTCGCTCGCCGACCCCCTTGCCTTGCAGGTTGTACAAATTTATCTGGTCTTCCAGCAAGCCTATTCTAAACGTCCAAAGGTCTTCGCGCTCTATAGTTCCTTCCCTGTTTCTTGAACATGAAAAAAACAAAACGGCGAGGCAAACCGGCAAGGCGGCGCAAAAAAACAAAGCCGGCCGGCTTTTTTTTACTGTTCTGGCTCTCATGAATACGGCCAAGATACATGAAAAACAGTCTTTTGAATATACCTTATTAAAATCACGGGAGCGGCGGCGGCTGGGGGTTGGCGGCGGGCGCCCGGCGCGAAACAAGTCCGGTTTATAAACGCCGGCTTTACGTGTATGATTAAATCATGTGTAAATTGATATTGTCCGCCGCGCTTCTTTGCTCTGTTTTATCCGGTTGCAACGACGCTAAAACAAGCGTTTTGGAAGAAAAACCTCCGCCCACAGTCATGCTTTTGAGCGAAATGGGGTTTGAATACGAAAACACTTACATAAATTCCCTTTTTAGAGGCGTTTTACGCTTTTACGGCGAATCAATGGAAAACCAGAAAAGACGCGGGGTTCTGTACGATGTATACGAATCGGGCCAGGGAACGGACGCCATGAAAAACGCTCTGATAAAAATAAGCGAAGAAGGCGCCTGGGATCTTATAATAGCCGGAGCCGGTTTTTTTGAAGCCGTAAAATACGCCGCACCCAAATTCCCCCGGCAAAAATACGCGCTGGCCGACGAGGGGGATATACGTTTGGAAAACGTGCGCCAATACCTTTCCGCTGAACAGGAAGGGAGTTATATGGTTGGGGCCGCCGCCGCTTTAAAATCTATTGAAGACGGGGTAAAAAATCCGGAATTCGGCTTTATAGGGGGGATAAACTCCGCGGTGATAGCCCGGTTTGAAAACGGGTTTGTAAAAGGCGTTCATTCCATACTGCCTGCATCTAACGTGAGGGTTTTTTACGCGAATTCATGGATTTCACCGGACGCGGCTTATGCGGAAGCCCGAAAATGGTATTCAAGCGGGGTGTTCGCCGTGTATACGGCCGCCGGCGGCACGGGAATAGGCGCGATAAAATCGGCGAAAGAAGAGCGGCTCGCCGGTAAAAACGTGTGGGTGATAGGCGTGGACACAGACCAGTACGACGAAGGCCTTTATATGCCGAACGCCTCCGCGGTTTACACCTCGATGATAAAACGGGTTGACGAAGCCGCTTACGACGCCATTAATTCCGTATATTCCGGGAGTTTTCATTCCAGCGATAAAATTTTACAGAATTTGGCGAACAAGGGCGTAGGCTACACCCTCACAAACCCGGAGTTGAGCGAAAACGTGCGCGAACAACTCGAAAAAATAGAAAAAGAAATTGGACTTGTTCAATAACCCGGCCGCTTCGCCCGCCAACCCGCGGGGCGCCATGAAGAGCTTGGGGCTTTACAGCCTCGCAAAACGCTCCGCGTTTTGCTGTTTTTAGCGGCCGCCTTAAGCCAAATTTGGCTTAAGTCTTAAGGAAACAGAAGTTTTTGAACAACTCTATTATTTCCAGAAAATCAAACGCCTAAAGGCGGGACGGAAAAATAAACTATGCGTAAACAACAAAAAATAAAATTAACGGTGGGTAAAAAAATAGGCCTTGGTTTTTTTTGCATAACGTTTATCTGCGTAATTGTAGGAGCCTCCGGGGTTTACGGAAATTTTACGTTAAACCGGACGCTAAACCGTATAGACAAAGACCTGATGAAAACAATGGAAAACATCCACGACCTAAACTACCAAAGAACCCTTATCACCGCGTACATTAACGAAACTATGGCGCTGAACGGCGACTTTAACAGGATTCAAAAATTAAAAAATATAAAACAAAACGCGGAGGTGGTTTTAAAAGACGCAAACGCCGCTTGGAAGGAACTGAACGGCAGGCCTTTTTTACTTTCGGACAAGCGCCGTTTTGAGGAGCTTGAAAAAGCGTTTAACGGGTGGCGGCAATACTACATAAAATTATTCAACACTTATATTGATTTATTGATTATGACGCCTGACGGGGAATCGCTTGACGGAATTTATAAAAGATTTTCAGCCGTGATGAACGAATCGGGGATTTATTCTTACGAATTTTACCGCACAATGATTACGTTTCTTAACCAAAACAAAATAGAAGTTGAAAAACTTATAAATCAAGGGGTGATAATGGAGCGGCGCCTTACAATAATAATAGCCGCTATTATTATTTTTGGCGCCTGTTTGTCCACGTTGCTCGGCTCATTAATAGTGTCTTCAATTTCCAACCCCATACGGCGCGCCTTCACCGCGTTAAAGGACATCGTAAACGGCGCTCCGACACAGCAAACCCTGGAAGCGATAAGCCATGACGAAATAGGCGAAATGACCGTGCTTCTTCGTGAATTAAACGATATGCGCGAGCGGGCGGAAGGCGCGGCGAAGGCGAAGTCGCGGTTTTTGGCTTCCATGAGCCACGAAATAAGAACCCCCATGAACGCGATTATAGGCATGAGCGAGCTTATGCCTATGGACAACTTAAACGAAATACAGCGCGATTATTTTGAAAGCATAAAAAAAATGTCAAAATCGCTGCTTTCCATCATTAACGACATCCTTGATTTTTCCAAAATAGACGCGGGCAAGCTGGAAATCGTTCCGGTGGATTTCAACACGCACGCCCTTTTTGACAATCTGGCGTCCATGTTCAAATTTATAGCCGCCGGAAAAAATCTTGATTTTAAATCATACCTCGCCCCAACCGTTCCGGAAACGTTGTTTGGAGATGAAATCCGCATACGGCAAATTTTAACGAACATCGTAAACAACGCCATAAAATATACGCGGGAAGGTTTTGTAAGCTTTGAAATGCATAACAAAAATGAAAGCTCAGGCAAAGAATACCTCATGGTGAAGATTGCGGATTCCGGCATAGGCATAAAACCGGAAAACTTGCCGAAACTTTTTGAAGAATTTGAAAGATTCGACGTGAAAAAAAACAGCCGCGTTGTGGGAACCGGCCTGGGCCTTGCGATAGCAAAAAATCTGACGACCCTTATGGGCGGGCGCATAGAGGTGGAAAGCGAATACGAAAAAGGCTCGTGTTTCACCGTGTATATACCGCTCTCTCACGGAGACCCCGGCAAGGTGGAGGCGGAAATCGTCCTAGGCCGCGTAAAAGCGAAAGACGATGTGCGCGTTTTGGTTGTAGACGACACAAAAACAAACCTGATAGTGGCGCAGGGTTTTTTACTGTCGCATAACATTAAAGCTGAAGTCGCGGAAAGCGGTGAAGAAGCTATTGGGTTAACCAAAAAAGCGGACGCGGAAGGAAGGCCGTACGACATAATTTTTATGGATCACATGATGCCGGATATGGACGGCGTTGAAACCGCCAAAAAATTGCGCGACTGGGAGAAAGAAAAAAACGCCGGAAAAACGCCCGCGCAAAGCGTCCCCATCATAGCGTTAAGCGCAAACGCGATTTCCGGCATGAAAGAATTTTTTATCGAAAACGGCATGAACGGTTTTTTGTCAAAACCTATTGAGGCGCCGGAACTTAACGATATGCTCGTCCAATGGCTGGATCCAGGTAAATTTACGCTTGAAACAGACGCAAAAGATTCCGCCGCTCCCGCGTCTGAGGGCCCGGAAGCTTTAAACAACGACGGAAACCAGGCTTTTTACCAGAATTTGCGGGAAATAAAAGACCTTGAAGTTGAAACCGGGCTTTCCCACATAGCGGGAAGCCGCGCCGGGTACAGGATGACGCTTAAGCAATTTTACAACAGCCTGGAACAAACGCTGGAGCTTATGCGCAAGTACGCCGCGGAGGGCGACTGGAAAAATTTTAGCATTCGCGTCCATGGATTAAAAGGCGTAATGCGTATTATAGGCCATTCCAGGCTGGGCGACGCCGCCGCGCTGCTGGAAGCCGCCGGTAAAAGAGAAGACGCCGAGACCTGCCTGGAAAACCTGGAGCCGTTTTGCGAAATGGCGGCGGCGTTCCGCCAGGAACTTTACGCGGCCGGCCTTATGGAAGAAGACGCTCAAAACAAAGACTTTTCGCAAAACGTCGCGGAAGCCGATTTTACCCCAGCGCTTGCGGCGTTAAAAAAAGCCTGCTCTACAGGCCGCGTAAAAGAAATAGAGCTGGCCGCGAAAAAGATTGCGCCTTTTAGCCAAAAACAGGAAAAAGGCGCGGAGATAAAGGCGTTGCTCGAAATGATTGAAAGTTTTGAGTACACGCAAGCGATAAAAAAAATAGACGAACTTTTAGCGGAGCAACCGGCGTAAAAGCGCGGCGGAAAACCACGCGCCGCCGCTTAACCTAGTTTTTCACGAACAAGCGGTTGGAGTTTTTTTAACTTTTCAGCGGCCTCGCCAAGATCTAAACACGCTATATTACGGTCTATGGAACCCAAAAGGACGCTGATTTCGGTTGTTTTTTGAGGACGGGCCATCTCCCGCCAAACTTGTTTTAACAGCTCCCCCGCCTGTTCAATTCTGCCCTGGGTGCAGGCTTCCTGCAATTCAAACAGGCTGTTTAGTATGTACTGGTACGGATGCAGGGAGCTTTTGATTTTTTCCAGCAGAACGTCAGGCTTCACCGGTTTAACGATATAGCCGTTTGCGCCGGCTTGACCGGCTTTTGAAATGATTTCTTTATTCATGGTTCCAGTTACAAAAATAACCGGAATATATTTAAAGCCGGGATTTTCGCGCATCATGGATATGAAGTCGAACCCGTTCATTTCAGGCATTTCCAGGTCCAGCAAAACAAGATCTATTTTTGTATTATTGAGTATTTCAAGCCCCGCAAACGCTGATTTCGCTACACATAATTCATATTTCATATTAATTATGTGTTTAATGCTTAACAGGCTTTCCCCCACATCGTCAATCGCTAAAATTGTGGTTCCTGATTCACTCATGGTCTTAATATCTTATAATATATGATGAATGTCAAGTGAATGGGCTTGTTTAAGAATCAACCGGGACTGGCGAAATAAGTCCAATTAAACCGCGGGTGATTTTAGCTTTTTACCGCAAAAACCGAAAATTGAAACGGGAGGACTAAATGGTTAGAAGTTTATGGACGGGGGCTTCCGGCATGATAGGCCAGCAGTCCAATATAGATACAATTTCCAACAACCTTGCAAACGTAAATACATCCGGCTTTAAAAAAGTACGCTCCGATTTTGAAGACCTCTTGTATCAAACCGTAAAAATAGCGGGGACGCCGGCTACGGAAGATACGGTGACTCCGGTGGGTATACAGATGGGGCACGGCGTAAAAGTAGCCGCAACTCAGCGCATGTTCACGCAGGGGGCTCTTCAAAGCACCGAAAACGTATACGACCTGGCCATACAGGGCGAGGGATTTTTTAGGATACAAATGTATGACGGCAGTTACGCTTACACCAGAGACGGCGCGTTTAAAGTGGACAGCGACGGGCGGCTTGTAACGTCTAACGGCTACTGGGTTTTGCCGGATATAGTTATGCCGGAAAATTTTTTGCCGCAAACAATTAACATTACAAAAACCGGCCGCGTTACGGTGAAAATCCCAGGTTCCGACGACCCTGTAGACGTGGGTCAAATTGAACTATACCGGTTCCCGAATCCCGTGGGCCTCACCGCAACCGGTGAAAATCTTTACAAAGTAACGCAGGCGTCAGGCGAGCCTATAACAGGAACCCCCGGTTTTGACGGCATGGGGCAGACGATTCATAAATTTTTGGAAATGTCCAACGTATCGGTGGTGCGCGAAATGGTCGACTTAATTGTAGCCCAACGCGCATACGAGTTTAATTCGCGCACGATTCAAACCAGCGACAATATGCTCGCAACCGCCACGGGGCTTAAACGGTAACATTTATGAAAAACGCGCTTTTTTTCGGCGTATTTTTCCTCCGTTGCGCGGCGCTCGCGCTTTATTGCCAGGAAAGCTCCGTTATAGACGCCTTAAAAAAAAGCCCCGGAGCGGACGGGGCCGGCCCTCAAAAGGACGCCGGAACGGCGGAGAACGGCGATTTTGACGAATCGGAATTCGATTCTCTTGAGTTTGATAAAAATTACTCCGGCCCCAATGTAGGGGTTGTTTACGACGGGCGCAGTTCTTCCGGCTACTTTGTGGTGGACGGCGAGAACGAATATAAAGAATACCACTATCTGGAGCAGATACGTTACGACGACCTCCTGTTTGTGCTCACCGACACGCTGTCCCGGCTTACAAAAGAAGGGTTTCGCTGGGCGTCCGCGCCTAAACTCGAGGTTTTTGACGAAAAATTGCCGGAAAGCGAAGTGGCTTTCATTTACGAAATAGACAAAAAAAACGACGCCGTAAACGCCCGCGTTCAATTTCCCGATTTTAAAATTTCGATTACAGCCCTAAAAACCAGGAACGCCGCCCACCGCTACGACGCTTCCAGCGGGAAAGATATGTTCAATTTGATAAACTCCTTCGCTTACCGCATAAACGAAGTTGAAAGCGTTTTGGGCATGGATAACATTGAATACGCTATGCGCTATTTTAAAAAAGAGGCGGACGGCGGCGCGGAAGCAACCGGAACCGCAACGGCGGCGGCGGAGCGCGGCGTGGAGGAAGCAACGCCCGCAACTGAAGAAGCGGCGGCGGCGACCAGGCGCGTTTTTTCAAGGCTCACGGACGTAAAAGCCGCCTCCAAAGACAAACCCGTAAAAAATATAACTCTCACCCTGGAGCTATACTACGAAGACGCGCCTGATAAAGAAGCGTATTTAAAAGAAAAACTGCCCGCTTTACGGCGGTTCGCTCAAAAATACATAAACACAAAAACCGCCGCCGCCTTAACGGAGGACTCAAACAAGGCGGCGCTGGAACTGGCGGAATTAATGAACGCTTTTGAGCTTGAAGACGAAATAATAAAAGAAATTATTTTTGTAAAAATAAATATAGATTAATACGGCCGCAACAGGCGGCTTTACTGGAGATGGATTTTTATGGAAAGCATGGCGCAAATTAATTTTTCCAATACTATGTTAAAAACTCAAGCGGAGGAGCTTAAACGTTTTTCTTCTTACGCATCGGGCGGCGCGGTGAAAGATGAAAGAACGGCGGGCGGCGGGTTTGCCGCCATGCTTAAAGAGGGCGGCGCGCAGGCGGAAAGCGGCGAAACAGCAAAATCCAAAAAACCTTTTGTAGACAAAAACGATAAACTTTACGAACAGTGCGAGGCTTTGGAAACTTTTCTGTTAAAGACGCTGGTAAACGGTATGCGTAAAACGGTGGAAAAAAGCGGCTTTACCAAACCTGATTTCGCCGGAGAAATGTATGAAGATATGCTTTACGATGAATACGCCAAAACTTTTAGCAAAAACGCCGGATTCGGCCTTGCGGAACTCGCCTATATTGAACTAACCGGCCAGCGCAACAACCGCTAAAAACAGCAAAACTAACCGGTTAGCAGGTAACCAACCGGGCTGTTAAACAAGTCCAGGGCCCCTAAAATTGAAGCGGCCATGCTTGCGCCGTCAAGGCCGGCAAGACGCAAAAGTTCATCACGATCCCCTTGCGCGTAAAATTTATCTTCCGCGGAAAACAGCCCGATTTTAACGCCCAGCCCTTTTTCCACCGCCAGACGCGCCGTAAATTCACCAAAACCGCCGCTTTTCACCCCTTCTTCCGCCACGGCGAAAAGCTTGCGGCCCTTCATAACGCCGGTAAAATAATCTTCGTCCACGCCGGAAATAAAGCGCAGGTTGTAAAGAGCGCAGGAAATTCCGCTTTTCAAAAGAATTTCCGCCGCAACCTGGGCCTCGTTTAAAAGACCGCCTGTAAAAGCAAGACAAATTTCGGCCCTTTCGCAACCGGGATTAAGAAAGACGCCGCGCCCTTCCTCTATTGGCGGAATAAAAACGCCGTCTTCCGGCGGAAGATCCGCCTTGGGGTAGCGTATAATGCAAGGCCGCTTTTGTTTCAACGCCCATTCAAGCATCATATCCAGCTCGCTTCCGTAAGCCGGAGCTAAAATAATTACGGAGGGCGCGGCGCGGAAAAGGCTTATGTCAAAAAGGCCCTGGTGGGTTTCGCCGTCTCCGCTCACAAACCCCGCCCTGTCTACGGCGAAAACGACGGGCAAACTGTTCACCGCCACATCGTGAATCACCTGATCTACAGCCCTTTGCATGAATGTTGAATAAATCGCCGCCACGGGCCTAAAACCGGAAGCCGCAAGCGCCGCCGAAAAAGTTATCGCGTGGGCTTCCGCTATGCCTACGTCAAAAAAACGACTGGGAAAAGCCGCCTTAAAACGGCCCAGGCCCGCCCCTTTTTCCATCGCGGCCGTAATCGCCGCAACCTTTTCGTCCCGCTCGCCCGCCTCTTTCAACGCGCAAGCGAATCTCTGCGTCCAGTTTTCCGCAACCTCCTCCCCAGCCGCGGCGCGTTCTTCTACAAAAGGCCCAGAGCCGCCGTATTCCGCGGGCAAAAAGAAAGGCTGCACGCTGTGGTACGCCCCAGGCTCTTTTTCAGCGGGCGGAAAACCCTCCCCCTTCCGCGTAACCACATGAACTACAACCGGACGCCTTAAATTCCTGACGTCGTTAAATACGCCGGTTAGTTCTTCTATGTTGTGGCCGTCTATAGGGCCGACATACTCAAACCCCAAATCCACAAAAAAATTATCGTGATAAAAAACCGCCTTTACAGCCCGCTTTAGCCTTTGAATAAAATTAAAAAAAACGTCTCCGGCGAAAGGAATCTTTTGGGAGGCGGAATCGAAAGTCCTGCGGAAAGTTTGATACTGCGGCCTCATGCTTAAACGGCTTAAATGCCTCGAAAGACCGCCCACATTGCGGCTAATCGACATTTTGTTGTCGTTAAGCGCCACTATTAACGGCAAACCCAGATGGGAGGCGCCGGAAAGCGCTTCGTAGGCGAGACCGCCCGTAAGCGCCCCGTCGCCTATCACCGCCACGGAAAGCGAGTCTTCTTTCGCGAGTTCCGCCGCCGCCAGCATACCCAAAGCCGCAGAAATAGAAGTGGAAGCGTGCCCTGTATCAAAGGCGTCGCAAACAGATTCCCGCAAACGGGGAAATCCCGCAACTCCGCCGCTCTTGCGCAAAGAACCGAATTCTTTAAAACGGCCGCTTAAAATCTTGTGCGCATAACACTGGTGTCCAACGTCCCAAACTATTTTGTCTTTAGGTAAATTAAAAACTTTGTGCAAAGCTACGGTAAGCTCCACAACCCCCAAATTAGATGAAAGATGCCCGCCGTTGGCGCTCACCGTTTTTATAATAAGACGGCGTATCTCCCCGCAAAGCTCCTTTAACTCCCCGCCATTTAAATCCCGTAAAGCCCGACCGCCGCCGTCCGTGTTTTCAAGTTCCTGTAAAAGAGCGTAATCTTCGTCCATAACGCCGCCTAAAATTAATATGATTAACCGCTTTAACGGTGTAACGCATTTTAACAAGCGCTTTCAGCGCGTCTGCTTAGCGTACTACGAAATCCTTTCAAATGCAAACCGCTGTAAAATTCACGCCTCAAAACACGAGATATAAGCTATTGACGGCTTTGACCATTCGCCTTAAAAAGAATATCTTATCTTCAAGTATGCGGGAGGCTTGGCATGGCGACAAAAAATCTGGATAACGCCAAAAGGCAAAAAAAAGACGAATTTTACACTCAGCTTTCTGATATTGAAAAAGAGCTTGTACATTACAGACTGCTTTTTAAGGGGAAAACCATCCTCTGCAACTGCGACGACCCGCGGGTGAGCAAGTTCTTTTACTATTTCTACGCAAACTTCCACTTTCTTGGACTAAAACGGCTTACCGCCACCTGCTACAAAAACTTAAACCCAGATTTGTTCAGCCAAAACCTCGACGAACAGGCCGTCTATTGCGTCTACGACGGCGCCGACCGCTCTGATGATAAATATACGGACTATGACGCGTTTATCAGACAAAACGAATGGGGAGTTTTGAAAGGGGACGGAGATTTTCGCTCCGCCGAATGTGTTGAACTGTTGAAACAGGCGGATATTGTCTGCACTAACCCGCCTTTCAGTTTATTCCGGGAATATGTGGCGCAACTTGTCGAATATGAAAAGAAATTTATCATCATCGGAAATATTAATGCTGTAACGTATAAAGAAATATTCGCACTTTTCAAAGAGAATAAAATTTGGTTAGGACGGAGCATCCATTCAGGCGACCGTGAATTTGGAGTTCCGGACAGCTATCCGCTTGATGCGGCGGGTTTTAGGGTTGGCGAAAACGGCAAAAAGTATATAAGAGTAAAGGGCGTCCGCTGGTTTACCAATTTAGACATCAAAAAGCGACATGAGGAGATTGTTCTTTACAAGAATTACAGCCCAAAAGAATTCCCCAAATATGACAACTATGACGCCATAGAAGTAAGCAAAGTTTCTGATCAATGTAATTTATTGGGTAAAAAATGGAGACGCCTACGAAGTCCTTGACGGACAGCAGCGGACAATTTCAATATGCCAGTATGCCAGCGATGAATATAGCATAAACGACATTTATTGGCATACTTTGACCTGCGACCAGCAGGAACAAATTTTAAACTACAAATTGATGGTCTATTTCTGTGAAGGAACAGACAGCGAAAAACTGGATTGGTTCCGTATCATCAACATAGCCGGGGAAAAACTGTATGAACAGGAATTGCGTAACGCCGTTTACACCGGAACATGGCTCACAGACGCAAAACGGCATTTTAGTAAAACAGGTTGCGCCGCCTACCAGACAGGAAAAGATTATATAAATGGAACAGCAATTAGGCAGGATTTTCTGGAAACGGCCCTTGACTGGATTAGCGGCGGAAAAATAGAAGACTATATGTCCAAAAACCAGCATGAACCAAACGCCAACGAACTATGGCTGTATTTCCAGAATACCATCAACTGGATAAAAGTCATTTTCCCAGAATACCGTAAAGAAATGAAAGGTCTTGCATGGGGTGAATTTTATAATAGCTTTGGCAAAGAAAAGTTTGATTCCGCTGAAATGGAAACACGGATTAAAACGCTGATGATGGACGACGACGTTACCAAAAAATCCGGCATATACCCCTATTTGCTCACCAAAGACGAAAAATATTTAAGCATACGAACCTTTACCGACAGCCAAAAACGGGCGGCTTATGAAAAACAGAACGGCGTTCGCCCCATGTGCGGGGAACATTATGCGATAAACGAAATGGAAGGCGATCACATAACGCCATGGGCGGAAGGCGGTAAAACCCAGACAGACAATTTACAAATGCTTTGCAAAAAGTGCAACAGAAGAAAAGGGCGGAAATAAAATATTTTTTGAAATGGCGGGAGATTGGACTTGTTCAATAACCCGGTTGGTTATCTACTAACCTGCGGTTAGTTTGCAAGTCTTGCAAAACGCTTCGTATTTTGCTGTTTTTAGCGGTTGTTGTTCAAAAACTGAAGTTTCTGAACAACTCTATTATACATTGAATGAGCAATATCTTAAAAACTCAACGATTTCGATAAGTCTATTCATTCTCAAAATTTTTTATCAATTTTGATTTACTACATTTATACGCCGGCCAAGCGCTTCTTTTATACGTTTTTATATTTATGTTTTTTTGTGAATATAAATTTAAACTATTTATTATTTCCTAAGTTAATACGACGTCATCTATTTTGATATTTCGTTCTAAAATTTTAGCAATTTTTGAAGTTTTTTTACGTTTTGTTCTTGACAAAGGCAAATCGTTCATATATCATTTTATAAATGAAGGGGTTTATAATTTGAAATATTCCAT